>DASUFZ010000317.1:0-4647 GCA_036274295.1 Myxococcota bacterium | reverse complement strand
TCGTAGCCGGCGTAGTCCTCCGTCGCGGTCCTGGGCGAGCTCTCGTAGAAGAGGCGCGCGACGGTGCGGCCGTCGCCCGTGGCGAAGGCGAAGAGCAGGCGCGCGTTGGTGAGGCGGTCCTCGTCCGCGAGCTCGCCGACGAGCCCGAGGTCGAAGAGCACGATATGACCGTCGCGCTCGAAGCGCATGTTGCCGGGGTGGAGATCGGCGTGCACGAAGCCGTGCGAGAAGATCATGCGCGAGACGCAGCGCATGCCCGTGCGCACGACGCGCGCGACGTCGACGTCGCTCTCGAAGAGCGCGTCCTCGCCGAGGGCGTCGACGAACTCCATCGTCAGCACCTCGTCGGAGCAGGCCTCCTCGTAGAGGGCGGGGAAGTGCAGCTCCTTCTCGTCGCGGAAGTTCGCGCGGAAGCGCCGGTTGTGCGCGGCCTCGTTCTCGAAGTGGATCTGGTGCTCGACGGCGGCGCAGAAGGTCTCGACCGCCTCGGCGAGCGAGACCAGGCGCAGCGAGGGCGCCAGCCGCTCGGCGACGCGCGCCGCGGCGAGCAGGATGGAGCGGTCGAGCGCGATCTTCTCGGCGATGTCGGGGCGCCGCACCTTCACCGCGACGTCGGCGCCGCTCTGCGCGAGGGTCGCGCGGTGCACCTGCGCGACCGAGGCCGCGGCCACCGGCACCGGCTCGAAGCTCGCGAAGATGGCGTCGAGCGGGCGGCCGAGGCTGCGCTCGATCACCGCGCGCGCGTCTTCGAACGGAAACGGGGGCACGCGGTCGCGCAGGCTCGCGAGCTCTTCGGTCAGCTCCGGCGGCAGCAGGTCGGCGCGCGTCGACGCGATCTGGCCGACCTTGATGAACGTCGCGCCGAGCTGGTGGCAGAGCACGACGGCCGCGCGTCCGCCGGCGCGCACGAGCCCGCGACCCCCCTGCGCGCGCAGCCGCCACGCGGAGGCCACGAAGACCGCGAGCGCGAGCGCGCCGGCGCGCAGGAGCTGCGCGATGCGGATCGCGACGTGCAGGGCGTGGCGCGCGGCATCTTGCATGGGGCAGCGCAAGTTAACAGGTGATCTCGCTAGCCTTCGTGCCTTCGGGGGGATCCGATGCCGCGGAGGGCCGCGACACGGTCGAAGCGACGGCGTCCGCGCTCGCGCGCCTTGCGCTACCTGCGCAGGTCGCCCTTCTGGCCGACCGCCGTGCGGCGGCGGCGCTGGCTGCGCGTGTTCCGCCGCCTGCCGCCGCTCACGAAGACGCTCCTGGTCTGCACCGCTCTGGTGCTGGTGTGGGCGGTCGTCAACATCGCCTACCAGGTCGTGCGCAAGCCGACGGAGCTCTTCTTCCCCGTCAGCGAGAACCTCTTCAAGACGCCCGCCGAGACGTGGGACGCCTACGCGCATCTCTTCCGCCGGCACTCCACCGACGTCATCACGCCGGAGTTCCTCGCGGCGCTCGCGCAGGTGGAGGCGTCCGGCAATCCGGTCGCGCGGACCTACTGGCGCTGGTCGTGGGCGATCGATCCCTTCGAGGTGTACCGGCCGGCGTCGAGCGCGGTCGGGATGTACCAGTTCACCGACGGCACGTTCGAGCAGGCGCAGCGCTACTGCATCCACGATCACGAGGTCGTCGAGGAGGGGCCGTGGTACGCGTGGCGCTCGTGCTGGTTCAACGAGCTCTACTTCCGCGTCGTGCCGAGCCACGCGATCGAGCTGACCTCGGCGTTCCTCGACCGCAGCGTCGCGACGGCCTTGGCGCGCCGCGGCATCTCGGGCGCGTCGCGCGCGCAGAAGCAGCGGCTCGCCGCGCTGATCCACCTGTGCGGGCCGGCGGCCGGCGATCGCTACGCGCGCCGCGGCTTCGCGATGGGCGATCTGCGCTGCGGCGACCACGGCGCGCGCAGCTACGTCGAGCGCGTCGAGCGCTTCCAGCGCGTGTTCGCGGGCATGGCGGCGCGCGAGGACTGAGGGCGCGAGGCAGGCTAGCCTGCTTCGCGCGACTCGATCGCGTGACGGAGGCGCGGATGGAAGACGGGACCTGGCCCCTCCTCGTCCTCGCCGGCGTGCTCGTCGTGGTGGGGCTCGTCGGCACGGTGCTCCCCGCGATCCCCGGCGTGCCGCTGATCTTCGTCGGGCTCTTCCTCGCCGCCTGGGCGGAGGGATTCCAGTACGTCGGCGCGTGGACGCTCGTGATCCTCGGCGCGCTCGCGCTGCTCGGCTACGGCGTCGACTTCGTCGCGGGCGCGTTCGGCGCCAGAAAATTCGGCGCGAGCCGGCTCGCGGTCATCGGCGCCATGATCGGCACCGTGGTCGGCCTCTTCCTCGGCATCCCGGGCATTCTCGTCGGGCCCTTCGTCGGCGCCGCGGCCGGAGAGCTCGTCGCGCGGCGCGACGTGATCCAGGCCGGCCGCGCGGGCTTCGGCACCTGGCTCGGTCTCGTCGTCGGCGCGGCGGTGAAGATCGCCATCTCGTTCTCGATGGTGGCGGTGTTCCTGGCGGCGCGCGTCTTCTAGAAGGAGTGGAACCGTGCGAATCGTCGGCGCCGGGCTCGGACGCACCGGCACGCTCTCGCTGAAGCTCGCGCTCGAGAAGCTGCTCGGCGCGCCCTGCTACCACATGGTCGAGGTGTTCGCGCGGCCCGAGCACATCGGCGCCTGGCACGGCGCGGCGCTCGGCCGTCCGACCGACTGGCACGCGCTCTTCCGCGGCTACGGCGCGGTCGTCGACTGGCCGGCCTGCTCGTTCTACCGCGAGCTGATGGACGTCTACCCCGACGCCGTGATCCTGCTCTCCACGCGCGACGCCGAATCGTGGTGGCGCAGCGCCTCCGCCACGATCTTCCCGTCGATCCGCAAGGCGCCCGACGCCTGGCGCGCCATGGTCGAGGGCATCTTCGCGTCGCGCTTCACCGACCGGCTCGAGGACAAGGACGCCTGCATCGCCGCCTACGAGCGCCACAACGCCGAGGTGCGTCGGGTCGTGCCGGCGCGGCGCCTGGTCGAGTGGACCGCGTCGGACGGCTGGGGCCCGCTCTGCAAGGCGCTCTCGCTGCCCGTCCCCGCCGAGCCCTTCCCGCACGCGAACTCGACCGAGGAGTTCCAGGCGCGCATCGCGGCGATGGCGCAGAACAGCGGCGCGAACTAGACGCCGGAGTGGCTGCGCGCGCGGCGCAGGCGCCGCGCGGCACGGGCGAGCGGGACGCAGAGCGGCACGACGAGTGCCGTCTCGTAGCCGCGCCCGCAGCCGGTGTGCGTGAGGATGGCGTCGCAGCCGCGCAGGCGGCGTCCGCTCTCGAGGCGTCCCGTCAGACAGACCTCCGTGTCGCCGAAGGCGATCCCCGTGTCCGGCGTCCAGTAGAGCGAGAGCAGGTCCTTCTTGCGATCGCGATTCACGAGCGCCGGCACCGAGAACAGCGCGGGCGCGCCGTCGGGGCCGAGCGCCAGCGAGCGCAGGTCGACGCGGCGCACGTCGAGCGACGCGGAGCCGAAGAGCGCGACCGGCAGCACGCGTGGCCTGCCCAGCAGCACGCGGTTGTGCGGATCGCCGGGCTTCACGTCGATGTCGACCGCGAGCGGCGGCAGATACTCGGGGCCGAAGTCGGTGACGATGAGGGCGCGGCCGAAGTCGCTGGTCCCGTACGCGACGCTACCTGCGACGACGACATCCCCCGCGAGGTCCACAGGAAGGGCTCCCAGCGGCGCTGGCGAGCTCGGATCCGAGATGTCGTAGATGCGGCTAACGCCGAGAAAGAGCCGCTCGCCCACGACTTCCAGATCGAAATCGCTCGGCGCGAGCGAGCCGACGCGGATCGGCTGCGCCGGATCGCTCACGTCGAAGATGGAGAGCCCGAGGCCGAACGGCTGCTCGTTCAGATAGAGCACGTCGCGAGAGATCCCGGCCTGTCCGAAGCCCGGGTAGGGCGCAGGCGACGGGCTCTCGATGCGCCCGATCTCGCGCGGCGCGGTGGCGTCCGCGACATCGAGGATGCTGAGGCCTCGCACGCTCGTGACGTACAGACGCTCGCCCTGGAGGTCGAGGTCGTGCGGCGCGCTGCGATCCGCCAGCGCGAGCGAGCCGAGCAGGCGCGGCGCCGCCGGCGTGGTGCCGATGTCGTAGATGTCGATCCTTCCGCCGAACGTGGCCACGTACAGCGCGTTACCCGCGCGCGCGAACTCGCTCGCGAGCTCGGCGACCGGCCGCGTCAAGGTGGTGACGATCCGGGGATGCGCGGCATCGCTGACGTCGAGCACCGTGATCCCGGCGCCCGTGGTCACGTAGGCGGTGCCGCCCGAGACCTCCACGTCGCCGAACTGCAGCGCGCGCAGGCTCACGCTGCCGAGAAGAGTCGGTGCGAGCGGCACGGCCACGTCGAGCACGTCGAAGCGATCGATCCCGACGCCGTAGAGCCGCGTGCCGTCGAGGGCGAGCGCAGCGTACGGGCCCTCCTTCGTCAACGCGTGCTGTGGCAGCTCCGGCACGCGCACGTCGACGGCTTGCAGGCGCGGCGGTCCCACGCTGCCTGCCGAAATCGCGATCACGTGCGCGAAACCGTCGGCGATCGCTAGGCCGTTCGCGAATCCGTCGAGCAGGAGGAGGCCGATCTCGGTGGGGCTCGCCGGGTCGGAGACGTCGAAGAGCCGCAGGGCGATGCCGCCGAAGG
>DASUFZ010000316.1:0-36877 GCA_036274295.1 Myxococcota bacterium | reverse complement strand
AAGGACACGGACTACGAGGGCGTGATCCGGCTCGCGCGGTAAGGAGGCCGACTCATCGGAGTCGGCCGACGCACAGCGAGGCGCAGCCGAGCGTCGGCCGGAATGCCCGAGCGCGAGCGAATAGCGAGCGCGAAGGCCCGGCAGAACTAGGCATCGAGCTCGATTCGCAGCCGCCCGATGCGGCGCATCATCAGGCTCGGCACGTGGCGCACCTGCTCGCCCGGCGCGAGGCGCACGGCGCGGCTGCCGGAGAGCAGCGTCTCCAGCGCGACGCGCACCTCGAGGCGCGCCAGCGCGGCGCCGATGCAGTGGTGGATGCCGAAGCCGAACGCCATGTGGCTCTTCAGCTCGGGGCGCTCGATGCGCAGCGCCGTCGGCTCGGAGAACTGGCGCTCGTCGCGGTTGGCCGACGCCCACAGGAGCTTCATGCGCGCGCCGGCGGGGATCTTCTCGCCCGCCAGCAGGACGTCCTCGCGCGCCACGCGGAAGTGTCCCTGGAAGGGCGACTCGAGCCGCGCGACCTCCTCGACGAAGGCGGGGATCGCGGCGGGCTCGGCGCGCAGGCGCCGCTGCACTTCGGGGTGCGTGCACAGGAGCCACACCGCCGAGCCGAGCAGCGCGTTGGTCGACTCGCTGCCGGCGGCGAGCAGCTGGAGCAGGATCGCGACCACCTCGTCGCGCGTCAGGAACTCGACGTCCTCGCGCGTCGCGCGCACGAGATCGCCGAGCACGTCGTCGCCCGGCGCCCGCTGCGCCTCGGCGAAGCGCGCCGCCAGGTAGCGGTTCAGCTCGAGCACGCTCTTGCCGAGGCGCGCCAGCTCCTCCGGCGCGTTCAGCTCCGCAAGCAGCGCCGAGCCGTCCATCGCCCAGCGCTGGAGCTGCGCGCGGTCGGCGCGCGGGAAGCCGACGAGCAGGCAGACGAGCTGGACGGGCAGCTCGTCCGCCATCGCGGCGACGAAATCGCCGCCGCCCGCGCAGCGCAGCGGCGCCAGCAGCTCCGCGCAGAGATCCCGCACGGCCGGCTCGAGCGCCTGCACGCGCCGCAAGGAGAACGCCTTGTTCGCGAGCTTGCGCTGGCGCGCGTGCGCCGGCTCGTCGGCGATCGCGAGCACGTCGACGGGGCGCGGCGTCTCGTCGCTCGCGCTCTGGGTGTTCTCGCCGAAGACCGCCGCGATCAGGTTGGACGAGATGCGCGGATCGAGCGCCGCGGCGCGGCAATCCTCGTAGCGCGACACGGCGAAGTAGTCGGCGCGCGGCACGCGGTAGACCGGCGCTTCGCGTCGCAGCGCCGCATAGAAGGGATAGGGATCCTCGACGGTCTCGGGCGAGAAGGGATCGAAGTCAGCGAGCATCGGCGGGGCAGCGTACCATGCGCACTTCGTCCGGCTGTGCGCGTCGCGGCGCTGCGCGACATCGACCGCCAGCAGCGGCCGCAGGGCGCGTCGCGTTAGCCGAGCGCCTTGCGCAGGGTCTCGCCCGCCAGCCGCACCATCTCCGGCTCGTGGCCGTTGAGCGGCAGGTTCACGATCACGCCGTCGAGGCCGCGCGCCATCAGCTCGCGCTGCACGAACTCGCCGACGTCGTCGGGATCGCCGACCACGAGCGCGCTCTCGATGGCGCGGCGCATGTTCTCGGGCAGCTTGTCCACCTTGATGCCGCGCCGCGCGAAGAACTCGGCGCGCACGCGCTGCGCCTCCTCGCGCTTGCGCGCGAGCACGACGGACCCGAGCCACGTGACGGAGATCTCGGAGCGATCGCGCCCGAACTCCGCGCAGTGCTGCTCGAGCGCCTCGAGCTTCTTCGGGATCTCCGCCGGCGCGCAGGTCAGGTTGCTCTCGTCGGCGTAGCGCGCGACCAGGCGGAGCGTGCGCTTCTCGCCGTTGCCGCCGATCAGGATCGGCACGCCGTTCTCCTGGATCGGGTGCGGCGAGTTGATCGCCTCCTTGGCGCGGTAGAAGCGGCCGTCGAAGCTCGGACGCGCATCGCGCAGCATGGGGCGGATGATCTGGAGCGCCTCCTCGAGGCGCGAGATGCGCTCGCCGAGCGGCGGGAACTCGAAGCCGTAGCCCTCGTGCTCCGGCTCGAACCAGCCGGCGCCGATGCCGAGCATGGCGCGGCCCTTGGAGATGACGTCGAGCGTGGTGACGATCTTCGCGAGCAGCGCGGGGTTCCGATAGGTGTTGCCCGTCACGAGCGAAGAGAGCCGGCACGTGCGCGTGCGCGCCGCCAGCGCGCCGAGGAGGGTGTAGGCCTCGAGCATGTAGAGGTCGGGCGCGCCGAGCGCGGGCAGCTGGTAGAAGTGATCCATCACCAGCACGGTGTCGAAGCCCGCGTTCTCGCCCTCGGCGGCGACGGACGCGACGCGCTCGAAGAGGGCCTCGTCGGGAACGCCCGGATACGTGAAGTTCGGGATCTGCAGACCGAGTCGCGTCATGGGAGGTCCTCGCGCTGGAGCAAGGGCGACTTGATACACGACCGTCCGGTCGGATGCCCCTTCGCCGCAGCTCCGCTCAGCTCCCCGGCTTCGCGAGCTCTTTGCGCAGCGCCGCGAGGCGCTCCTCGGCGCGCGCGCGCTGCTTCGTCGTGAAGCCCTGCGTCAGCTGATCGCGCCACTGCACGGAGCGCTCGTCGGTGCTGAGCGAGAGCCACGCCCACGCCTCGATCGGATCGCGCTTCACGCCCTCGCCGCGCGCCAATGCGAGCCCGTAGCGCGCCTGCGCGACGGGCTCGCCCTGCTCCGCCGCCTTGCGCAGCCAGCGCGCGGCCTCGCTCGGATCCTTGTCGACGCCGCGCCCGTCGAGATAGAAGACGGCCATCGAGGCCTGCGCCTGCGGGAAGCCCTGCTCCGCCGCCTTGCGATACCAGTGCAGCGCGGCCACGTCGTTCTGCGGCACCCCGACGCCCTTCATGTACATGTTCGCGAAGACGAACTGCGCGGTGGCGAAGCCCTGCTCGGCCGCCTGGCGGATCCACTGCACGGACTGCTCGGCGGAGAACTCCACGCCGCGCCCCGACGCGTAGCGCGCGGCCAGCTCCGTCTGCGCGACCGGATCGCCCGCGTTCGCCGCGGACAGGAGCCAGCGCACGGCCTCCTTCTCGTCGCGCGGGACGCCGCGGCCTTCCTCGTAGCGGCCCGCGAGCTCGAGCTGCGACGGCACGTGACCCGCTTCTGCCGCGAGCTTCTGGAGGCGCAGCGCCTCCTTCGGGTCGGCCGGCTCGCCGCCGCGGCCCGCGTCCACCAGCATCGCGAGCACCGCGTTGGCCGGCCCGTATCCGTTCTCCGCCGCGAGGCGGCTCCACTTCAGCGCCTCGCGATCGTTCCGCAGGCGCTCTTCGGCGTGGATCTTCTCGAGCGAGGGCCCGGTCCCCTGGAGCTCGCCGTCGCCGATCTGGTAGAACTCGAGCTTCCGCTGGAACTCCGCGTCGCTGATCTTGCCGTCCGCGTAGAGCGCGCCGAGGTGGCCCTGCGCGAGCGGGAATCCCTGCTCCGCCGCGGCGCGGTACCAGCGCGCGGCCTCGTCGACGCTCTGGACGCCGCCGCGGCCCGACTCGAGCATCAGCGCGAGGTTCGCCTGCGCGCGCGCGTCGCCCTGGGCGGCGCCCTTGCGCAGCAACTCGAGGGCATCGGCGAGCTGCTCCGCGCTCGCGTCGTCGGGGGTTGCGAGCGCCTCTCCGAGCGCGCCCTGCGCCTGCGCGTGTCCGTGCTGCGCGGCGCGCCGCAGCAGCTCGGCTGCGCGCGCCTCGTCCTTCGGCACGCCGTTGCCGTTCTGGAGGCGCACCGAGAGCTCGTACTCCGCGCGCGGCTCGTTCCGCTCCGCCGCCTTCTCGAGCCACTCCACGCTCTGCCTGGCGTCTCCATCCGGTGTCAGCAGCGCGATCTCGACCTGCGCGGGGGCGAAGCCCTGCTCGGCCGCGGCGCGGAACAGGCGCTCGGCCTCCGCCGGATTCGCCTCGCGCAGCCGACGCGCGAGCGCCGTCTGCGATTCCGCGTCGCCCGACGCAGCGGCGCGCTCGAGCCACTGCTGTGCGCGCTCCGCATCTTTCGGGGCGAACTCGCCCGACGCGTAGAGACGCGCGAGGCGCGCCTGCGCAGGAGCCGAGCCGCCCTCGGCGGCGCGCGCCAGCCAGTCGAGGCCGGCCGCCACGTCGGCCGGCGGCGCGCCCGCGACGAGCAGGCGCTCCGCGAGCGCCTGCTGCGCGCCGCTGTCGCCGAGGCGCGCGCGCACGCTCGTCATCGCGTCGCCGCAGCCCGCGATCGCCTGCGCCACGAGCAGCAGGATCGCTGCGCACCTTGCGCGCGTCGGCATCGCGGTACGCCTCGTGCCGGTGCGCCGCATGGCGGCTCATGCTAACAGAGCGCCGGTGAAGTTCGTCCTCTCCGCCGCCTTCAACGCGCCGGAGCACCTCGTCCCGCTCGCGGAAGCCGCCGAGGCGTGCGGGTTCGCGGCGATGGCGTTCCCGGACCACGTCGTCCACCCGGAAGAGCTCGACACGCCCTATCCCTACACCGCGGATGGCTCGCGGCGCTGGTCGGCCTTCACGCCCTGGGTCGACCCGTGGGTCGCGATCGCAGCCTGCGCGGCGCGCACGTCGCGCCTGCGCTTCACGAACAACGTCTTCGTGCTCGCCATGCGGAACCCGTTCCTCGCCGCGAAGGCCATCGCCACCGCGGCCGCGCTCTCGGACGGGCGCGTCACGCTGACCGTCGGCGTCGGCTGGTCGAACATCGAGTACCGGCTCGCGGGACAGGACTTCCGCACGCGCGGGCGCCGCACCGACGAGATGATCGAGATCCTGCGCAAGCTGTGGAGCGGCGAGATGGTCGAGCACGCGGGGCGCGACTACGCCTTCCCGCGCCTCGAGATGAATCCGCCGCCGCCGCAGCGCATCCCCATCTGGGTGGGCGGCATCTCCGAGCCCGCGCTGCGGCGCGCCGCGCGCTACGACGGCTGGCTCTCCGATCTCCAGACCAGCGCCGAGATCGCGGCCTGCATCGCGCGCGTGCGCGCGTACCGCGCCGAGCAGGGCCGTACGGAGCCCTTCGACGTGATGGCGAGCGCATCCGACGCCTTCACCATCGACGGCTATCGCCGCCTCGAGGACGCCGG
Source organism: Myxococcota bacterium (assembly GCA_036274295.1). Classification (GTDB taxonomy): domain Bacteria; phylum Myxococcota_A; class UBA9160; order UBA9160; family SMWR01; genus DASUFZ01. The sequence continues at coordinate 31,769 of DASUFZ010000316.1, read as the reverse complement.
CGTCACGTACGTGCTGACCCTGCCCTGGGTCTTCTCGCACGGGGACACCAAGGATCTCGAGAAGAAGAAGGATGGGATGCGCCGGTTCGCGGACGACGTGATCGCGAGGATGCCATGACGAAGAGCGAGCGGAGCGCGCGCGCGAAGCGCAAGCCGACGACGCGCCAGAGCGAGCAGCCCCTCGAGTGGGAGACGCCGATGTACCGCCTCGCGGTCGCGCAGCTCGACCGCACCGCGGAGCAGATGGGGCTCGACCCGAACGTGTGGGAGCGGCTCCGCACGCCGCAGCGCGCGCACGTCGTCTCCTTCCCCTTCCGCCGCGACGACTACGACACGGTCGAGACCGTCTTCGGCTACCGCGTCCAGCACCTGCTCACGATGGGCCCCACCAAGGGCGGCATCCGCTACGACGAGGACGTGAACCTCGGCGAGGTCACGGCGCTCGCGATGTGGATGAGCTGGAAGTGCTCGATCATGAACCTGCCCTTCGGCGGGGCGAAGGGCGCCGTGCGCATCGATCCGCGCTCGCTCTCGCACACCGAGCTGCAACGCGTGACGCGCCGCTACACCGCCGAGATCATCGAGGTGATCGGGCCCGACCGCGACATCCCCGCGCCGGACCTCGGCACCAACGAGCTGGTGATGGCGTGGATCATGGACACGTACTCGCAGCAGAAGGGCCACTCGGTGCCGGGAGTCGTCACCGGCAAGCCGATCGAGATCGGCGGCTCGTACGGGCGCAAGGAGGCGACGGGACGCGGCGTCGTCACCTGCGCCATGGAGGCGTGCCGGCACGCCGGCTTCGATCTGAAGGGCGCGAGCGTCGCGGTGCAGGGCTACGGCGAGGTCGGCGGCGCGGCGGCGCGCATCTCCGCCGGGCTCGGCGCCAAGGTCATCGCCATCTCCGACGTGAAGGGCGGCATCCACGACCCGAAGGGCCTCGACCTCGCCGCGGTCGACGCCTGGATCAAGGAGCACCAGTTCCTCCAGGGCTTCCCCGGCGTCGACCACGTGACACCGCAGGAGCTGCTCGAGCTGCCCTGCGACGTGCTGATCCCCGCCGCGGTGCAGAACCAGATCGGCGCACACAACGCGGACAAGCTGCGCTGCCGCCTGATGGTGGAGGGCGCGAACGGCCCGACGAATCTCGAGGCCGACGCGATCCTCGCCGAGCGACGCATCACGGTGGTGCCGGACATCGTCGCCAACGCGGGCGGCGTCACCGTCTCGTACTTCGAGTGGCTCCAGGGCAGCCAGCAGTTCTTCTGGTCGGAACAGGAGGTGAACAACCGCCTGATCCAGCTGATGCAGAAGGCCTTCCGCGACGTCCACGGCGTGTCGGAGAAACGCAAGGTGTCGCTGCGCACGGCCGCGCTGATGCGCGGCATCGAGCGCATCACCGAGGCCAAGCGCGTGCGCGGGGTCTTCCCGTAGGCGCACTCCGACGTTGTCTAGGTGCGAACGATCCCCAGCGCATCGAGCAGCGACGGGGCGTTCTCCCACGGCGCCGGGCCCGGCGCGAGGCGCGGGATTTCCGCGCAGGGGACGTCGCCGAGGAAGCGCAGCAGCGCTGCGCGCGTCTCGGCGAGCGGCACCGGGCTCTCGGGCGACTCGCTCAGCACGAGCCCCGCCAGCTCGATGCCGCGCGCGCGCAGCACCGTCGCGGCGGTGAGCGTGTGCGAGAGCGTCCCCAGGTAGGAGCCGGCCACGAGCAGCGCCGGCAGCCGCGACGCGGCGATCCAGTCGAGCACGGTGTGGCAGCGGTCGAGCGGCACGCACACGCCGCCGACGCCCTCGACGAGGAGCCAGCCGCCGCCGCCCTCGAGCGCGCCGCGCGTGAAGGCGACGAGCGCGTCGAAGTCGATCTCGCGGGCCTCGCGCGCGGCCGCCATGTCGGGCGAGAGCGGCGCGCGGAAGCGCCACGGCGCGATCGACGCGACGCTCTGCGGCGTCGGCTCGAGGCCCTGCGCGAGCAGCAGGATCTCGGCATCCGAGAGCGCGCCCTCGGGATCGGGGAAGCCGGAGAGCACGGGCTTACGCGCCGCCGTCCTCTCGCCGGCCGTATGGAGCTGGTAGAGCAGCGCCGCCGTGCAGAGCGTCTTGCCGACGCCCGTGCCGGTGGCGGTGACGAAGAAGCCCTTCAAGCCTGCGCGCGCTCGCGCCAGGGCCGCACCGCAAGGGCGAGGCGCGCCACCTCGTCCTGCGTGTGCGCGGCGGTGAAGGTGAGGCGCAGCCGGGCCGTGCCCTCCGGCACCGTCGGCGGGCGGATCGGCGCGACGAGGAAGCCCTGGCGCGCGAGGTCGGCGCTGGCCGCGAGCGCCGTCGTCGCGTCGCCGAGGACGAGCGGCACGATGCAGCTCGCGGGCTCCGGCAGGGCGAGGTGTGCGCAGAAGTCCGCCGCGTTCCGCATCGGCGTGGCGACGAGCTCGGGATCGCTCGCGATCAGATCGAGCGCGGCGCACGCGGCGGCAACCGTCGCCGGCGGCAGGCCCGTCGAGTACACCAGGGTGCGTGCGCGGCTCACGAGCAGCGATACCACCGCCGCCGACGCGCAGAGATACCCGCCGTAGCCGCCGACCGCCTTCGAGAGCGTGCCCATCTGGAGCGGCACGGGGACCTTGCGACCGCCGACGACGCAGCTCCCGCGGCCCGCCTCGACGACGCCGAGGCCGTGCGCGTCGTCGACGAGGAGCCAGGCGTCCCACGCCTCGGCGAGCGCCTGCAGCTCGGCCACGGGCGCGCGATCGCCGTCCATGCTGAAGACGCCGTCGGTCAGCAGCAGGCAGCGGCCGTGCGCGGGGCGCAGCTCCTTCAGCAAGGACTCGCAGTGCGCGAGATCGTTGTGCTGGAAGACGGCGACGCGCGCGCCCGAGAGGCGCGCGCCGCCGAAGAGGCACGAGTGCGAGAGCGCGTCGGCGACGACGAGGTCGCCCGCACCGGCGATGGCCGGCACGATGCCGAGATTCGCGAGATACCCGCTGCCGAAGACGAGCGCGCTCTCGGTCTGCTTCCAGCGCGCGAGGCGCTCCTCCAGCGCGGCGTAGAGCGGGTGGTTGCCCGTCACCAGACGCGACGCGCCCGAGCCGACGCCGTAGCGCGCCGTCGCCTCCTGCGCCGCCGCGACGACCTGCGGATGGTGCGAGAGCGCGAGGTAGTCGTTGCAGCAGAAGGAGACGAGCTCGCGGCCGTCGCGGCGCGCCTGCGATGCGGCGTGGCGGTCCGTCGCGACGAGCTCGCGGCGGAGCTGCGCGGCCTCGAGCCGGCCGAGCTTCTCGCGCGCGAAGCGTTCGAGCGAGTCCACGGCCGCGTATGATACAGGCCGATGCGCGAACGACGCGGGCGCGCGCAGCCGGCGGCAACACGCCACCTCTGGCTGCCCTACGCGCAGATGAAGAAGACTCCCGAGCCGCTCGTCGCCGCGCGCGCCGAGGGCGCGCGCATCACCCTCGGCGACGGACGCGTGCTCGTCGACGGCGTCTCGAACTGGTGGACCGCCTGCCACGGCCACGCGCATCCGAAGATCCTCGACGCGGTCGAGGCGCAGCTGCGCGCGCTGCCGCACGTGATGCTCGGCGGACTCGCCGCCGCGCCGACGCTCGAGCTCGCCGACCGCCTCGCCGCGCTGCTGCCCGGCACGCTCGACCACGTCTTCTTCTCGGAGTCGGGCTCGGTCGCCGTCGAGGTGGGACTGAAGATGGCGATCCAGTACTGGCGCCAGCGCGGCGAGCCGCGGCGGCGGCGCTTCGTCTGCTTCCGCCACGGCTATCACGGCGACACCTTCGCGGCGATGTCGATCTGCGACCCGGACGAGGGCATGCACGCGCTCTTCGCGGGCGCGTTTCCCGAGCAGATCCTCGCCGAGCTGCCGCGCAGCGAGGCGGAGGCCGAGACGCTCGACGCGCTCTGCGCCGCGCACGCCGACGAGATCGCCGCGGTCGTCGTCGAGCCGCTCGCGCAGTGCGCGGGCGGCATGAAGCTCCACACGCCCGACGTGCTGCGCCGCGTGGCGGCGTCCGCGAGCCGCTGCGGCGCGCTGCTCTTCCTCGACGAGATCGCGACGGGCTTCGGGCGCACCGGCACGCTCTTCGCGTGCGAGCAGGCGCAGGTCGTGCCGGATCTCGTCGCGCTCGGCAAGGCGCTGACGGGCGGCGTGCTGCCGCTTGCCGCAACCGTCGCCTCCGCGGAGGTCTTCGACGCCTTCTGGAGCGACGACCCCGCGTTCGCCCTGATGCACGGCCCCACCTACTCGGGCCACGCGCTCGCCTGCGCAGCCGCCAACGCGTCGCTCGATCTCTTCGCAGAGGAGCCGCGCCTCGCGCAGGTGGCCGCGATCGAGGCGCAGCTTCGCAGCGGGCTCGAACCCTGCCGCACGCTTCCCGGTGTCGCCGACGTGCGCGTGCTCGGCGCGCTCGGCGCCGTGCAGCTCGCGCGTCCGCCCGACGTCACCAGGCTGCGCGCGCGCTTCGTGGAGCGCGGCGTCTGGGTGCGCCCCTTCGGCGACGTCGTCTATCTCGCGCCGCCCTTCGTGATCTCGAAGGACGATCTCGCGACGCTCTGCGACGCGGTGGTGGAGGTCGTGCGCGAGGCGGGTGCGCCCTGATCTGTGCGTAGCGCGCCGCAGGCGCGCGGGTCGCCGCAAGCGGCGGCGAAGAGCCGCTCGGTTCCACCACCCCACGCCGCCGCGCGCAGCGAGGCGCAGCCGAGCGGAGCTCAGCTAACCAGGGAAACACGAGCGCACGCCGGCCTCCGCGCCGGATTCGAGCGCGCGGAACTTGGCGTGGAAATCCTTGTCGATCGCGACGAGCGACTTGCCCCAGCGCTTCGGCTCGCGATAGCGCTTCAGGTGCGTCGGCCCACCGTTGTAGGCGCCGTAGGCCGCGCGCGCGAGCGCGTCGGGCCCGCCGAGCTTCGCCTCGCCGCGCGCGAGCGCGTAATCGCGGAAGTAGTGCAGCAGCACCTCGCCGCCCGCGCGCGCGTTGTAGCGGACGCTCCACGAGAGCCCGTCTACGCTGAAGAAGCCGCGCCACACGCGCGGGTTGACCTGCATGATGCCGAGCGCGCCGCGGTTCGAGCGCAGCGGCACGGCCTTGCCCTTGCGGTTCACGTACTGGCGCCAGCACGACTCCTGCCATGCCGTCGCGAGCACGAGGTCGCGGAAGTCCTCGTGGTACTCGGCCGCGAGCTTGCCGGGCGCGAGCACGTCGTCGGACGCCGCGCGCAAGAGCTTCCCGACTTTCGGCAGGTAGGCGTCGAGATCCGCGAGACGCGGCACGAAGGCGTCGAGCTCGGAGCTCTCCGGCGCGAGCGGCGGCATCTCCAGCGGCGCGGCGAGGGCCGCGGGCCAGAGCAGGCTCGCGAAGCGGCGCAGCCACGCGCCCGGCTTCGGCTCCTCGGCCGGCGGCGCGACGGGCTCGGGCACCGGCTGCGGCACCGGCTCGGGCGCCACCTCGGGCGCGATCTCCGCTTCCCCGCCCGGCGGCGGCGCGGGCACCGGCGGCAGCTCCGCGTCGAAGCCGAACGTCGCGCGCAGGTTCGGATCCACGTCCTCGTTCCACTGGAGCACGTCGCCCTGCGCCTGCGGCGCGAGCGTGCGCGCGAGACGGCGCAGACCGTCGGACGAGATCTCGAGGCCGAACGCGGGGCCGGCCTGGTCGAGCGCGCTGAGCGCGTCGCCGGCCGCGAGGAATGCGAGGTAGCGGAAGCCGACGTCGCTGCCGGTCAACGTCGCGAGCGCCGGCTGGAGGCGCTGCCAGCTCGATTGGAAGAGCGCGCGCACGCGCGCGGATCCGTCGCGTCCCGGCTCGTCGAGCGCCGCCACGATCTCGTAGCGCGCGTCGATCAGCACCTCGAGCAGCGCCGCGCGGAACGTCGGGTCGAGCGCATCGCGGCCCGCCGCCTGGACGACGAACGTGACGAAGGCGTCCCACTGGTGGATCGTGGCCTCGAAGGAGGCGACTTCCTCCGGTGTCAGCGGCGGCTCGGGCTCCGCCGCCGTCTGCAGCGCGGGCTGCGTCTCGACGTCGAAGCCGACGACGAGCACGAGGCCGCGCTCCTCGAGGCGCACGCTCGTGAGCGCGAGCGAGTCGGCGAGCCGGCGCACGGCGGGGTCGTCTCGTTCCGCGGCGAAGAGGGGCAGCGCGCGGCGCAGGTCGCCGAGGAGCGGCGAGAGATCGACGCGCAGGGCATCGAGGCGCGGGTGCACCGCGGGCTTCACCCAGTCCCACAGCCGCGACACGCCGCGTCCGCCGCCCTCGCCGAGGAGCTGCGAGTCGACGACGTGGAACTCGACGGCCTGCGCGCCGGGCGCGAGGCGCGCCTCCTGATCCGCGTCGACCTCGCCCTCCCAGTCGAAGGGCTGGAAGCAGAAGCCGAAGATCGTGAAGCCGCCCTCGGCGACGCCGTGCGCGGAGAGGTGCAGGCGCCCCGTCTCCGCGCGCAGGGTCGGATCGGTGAGCACGATCTCGCTACAGGGATCCGCCTCCGCGGTGATCGTCGCCCGAGGGCCCGGCTCCGTGAACACCTGCTCGAGCAGCAGGCGCCCGAGGAACTCGTGCGGCACCACGAGGGGGACCTCGACCCGCTGCATCGCGGCGGCTGCCGGATGCGCGAGGAACAGCGCCGCGCACAGCGCCGCGCGCCAACCCCCTGGACGCGAGAAGCCCATGCGGCCGAGGCTAGCGGCCGAGGGGGAGAGGTGTCAGCTCCGCTGGCCGAACATGGCTCGGTGTAGGACGCCCGCGGCAGCGCCGCCGAGCATCGGCGCGACCCAGAAGAGCCAGAGCTGTCCGACCGCCCAGCCGCCCACGAAGAGCGCCTGGCTGGTGCTGCGGGCCGGGTTCACCGAGGTGTTGGTCACGGGAATGGAGATCAGGTGGATCAGGGTCAGCGCGAGGCCGATGGCGAGAGGTGCGAAGCCGGCCGGCGCGCCGCGGTCCGTGCTGCCGAGGATCACCATCAGGAACATGAAGGTCATCACGAACTCGCAGACGAAGGCGGCGCCGAGCGAGTAGCCGCCCGGCGAGTGCTCGCCGTAGCCGTTGGCGGCGAAGCCCGCGCTGAGGTCGAAGCCCGCCTTCCCGCTCGCGATCAGGTAGAGGACCATCGCCGCGAGGAGTCCGCCGCCGACCTGCGCCGCGATGTACGGCAGGATCTCGGAGGCGGGGAAGCGGCGCGACGCGGCGAGCCCGAACGTGATCGCCGGATTGAAGTGCGCGCCCGAGATGTGTCCGACGGCGTAGGCCATCGTGACGACGGTGAGCCCGAACGCGAGCGCGACGCCGAGAAAGCCGATGCCGAGCCCGGGGAAGCCGGCCGAGATGACCGCGGCGCCGCAGCCGCCGAGGACGAGCCAGAAGGTCCCGAAGAACTCCGCCGCCGAACGCGTGCCGATCGACATCGATGCTCCTTCGCGCCCCCCGCAGGCAATTCTACATGCGTAACGCGTGCCCGATCCGCGAATTTGACGACTGCGGCGTGTCGCATCCCCTACAGCGAAGCGTTGGTTGTAAGCTGCTGCGCAGCGGAGGAAGCGATGAAGGTCTGGCGACTCGATCCGGACGTCGAGCCCGGCGCGGCGAGCATGGACGCGGCGGAGCTCGACCGCATGGTGACGGAGCTCGAGGAGACGCTCGCCGCGGGCAAGCTCTTCCACGGTGCGCAGATGACGGTGTATCGCGGCGGCAAGCGCGTGCTCGACGTCGGCGGCGGCATGGCGCGCGTGCGCACGGGCGTGCCCGTGACGCCCGACAGCCTGTTCGTGCTCTTCAGCGCCACGAAGGGCCTGGCCGGCCTCGCGATGCTCATGCTCTACGAGCGCAAGAAGTTCCACTACGACGAGGCGGTCTCGAAGTACTGGCCCGAGTTCACGCGCGAGGTGCCGCAGAAGGCCGCCGTCACGATCCGCCACGTGATGAGCCACCGCGCGGGCTTCCCGCTCGGACCGCGCTGGCTCGACGCCGAGAAGTGGGGCGACCGCGCGGCGATCCGCAAGGCGATGGAAGAGGTGCGCCTCCGCTTCGCGCCCGGCGAGCGCAACGCCTACCACGCCATGAACTACGGCCACATGGTGAACGAGCTCTGCACGCGCATCGACGGCCGCGACTGCGGCGCGTTCCTGCGCGAGGAGGTGTTCGCGCCGCTCGGCTTGCGCGATCTCCACCTCGGCCTGCCCGACGACGCGAAGCTGCGCGACCGCGTCGCCTGGTGTTACAACGAGATCAACCTCTCGCCGGGCAAGGGCGCGGCGCGCGCGACGGGCGTCGTCTCGGGCGAGCTCGAGCGCGCGGCGGCGCAGGATGCCGCGCTCGGGGAAGCACAGACCGCGGCCGAGGCGCCCGGCTCCGACATCCCCGGGCAAGCGCGCCGCCCGCCGGCTCGTTATGCGGACATCCCCGAGATGTGGCAGGAGTTCAACTGGCCGGAGACGCAGCGCGCGGTGCTGCCTGCGGCCGGCGCGATCGGCACGGCGCGCGATCTCGGCGCCGTCTACGCCTTCCTCGCGCAGGGCGGCGCGCGCGGCGAGCTCGCGCTCGTCTCGCGCGACGGGCTCGCCTTTGCCACCACGCCGACGAACCGCGCCGGCGACATGGACGGCACCATCGGCTACCCGATCCGCTGGGGCCTCGGCTTCCACATGGGCATGCTCGGGCGCGGCTCGAGCTTGCGGAGCTTCGGCCACGCGGGGGCCGGCGGTCAGATCGGCTTCGCCGATCCCGACCGCGAGCTCGCCTTCGCGTTCGCGACGAACGGGGAGCTCGCGCCGGAGTTCCAGCTGTGGCGCTACCGGCTCCAGGGCATGGCGTTCGACGCCTGCCGCTAGTTCTCCGACGCGTAGCGCTGGTGCAGGTGCACCGGCGGCTCGCCGCGCTTGCCGCGCACGCGCAGGTTCAGCACCTCGACGAAGAGCGAGAACGCCATCGCGAAGTAGATGTAGCCCTTGCTGACGTGCTGCCCGAAGCCGTCGGCGATCAGCACGACGCCGATCAGCAGCAGGAACGAGAGCGCGAGCATCTTCATGGTGGGATGGCGCTCGATGAAGGCGCTGATGCGGCCGGCGGCCATCATCATCACCATCACCGCGATGACGACGGCGGCGATCATGACGCCGACGTGCTTCGCCATGCCGACGGCGGTGATGACCGAGTCGAGCGAGAAGACGATGTCGAGCAGCATGATCTGCACGAGGATCGCGCCGTAGGTCGCCGTCTGCGGCGCAGCGCCCGCCACGTGCGCGGCGCCCTCGAGCTTGTCGTGGATCTCGTAGGTGGCCTTCGCGACGAGGAACAGGCCGCCGAAGAGCAGGATCAGGTCGCGCCCGGTGAAGGCGTGCTCGAACAATGCGAAGAGCGGCCTCGTCAGCCCCATCACCCAGGTGATCGCGAGCAGCAGCGCGATGCGCATGCCCATCGCGAGGAGCAGGCCGAGGCGCCGCGCGCCCGCCTGCTGCGCCTTCGGCAGCTTCGCCACCAGGATCGAGATGAAGACGATGTTGTCGATGCCGAGCACGATCTCGAGGGCCGAGAGCGTGAGCAGGGCGATCAGGTTCTCGCTGGTGAAGAAGGCGGCGAACACGCTTTCAGCCCGCCGCGACGCCGCCGTCGATCGAGAGGATCGCGCCGTGCACGAAGCGGGCCTCGTCGCTGGCGAGATAGGCGATCGCCGCGGCGATCTCCTCGGGCTGCGCCATGCCGCGCCGGCCCATGTACGGCTTCACGAGCTTCCAGTCCATCGCCTTCGGGAAATGCATGGTGCGGTTCATCGGCGTGTCGACGCCGCCCGGCGCGACGGCATTCACGCGCACGCCGCGCGTGATGTACTCCATGGCGAGCGCGCGCGTCAGCTGCACGACGCCGCCCTTGGTGGCGCAGTACGCGACCGTGTAGGCCTGGCCGATCAGGCCCGCGACCGACGCGACGTTCACGATCGCGCCCTTCGTCTCGACGAGATACGGCAGCGCGGCCTGGCTGGTCCAGAGCACCGCCGAGAGGTTCACCGCGAGCATCAAGTTCCAGTCGGACTCGGGCAGCTCCTCGAAGAGATGGAAGCGCGAGATGCCGGCGATGTTGCCGAGCACGTCGAGACGTCCCTGCGATGCGTGCGCGGCCTCGACGGCCGCGAAGCAGGCGTCGCGCTTCGTGAGGTCGTGGCGCGACGCGGTCATCTTGCCGCCGGCGGACTGCACCAGCGACGCGGTCTCCGCGAGCCCCGCCTCGTCGACGTCGGCGCCGTGGATCGTCGCGCCCTCGCTCGCGAGCCGCAGCGCGGTCGCGCGGCCGATGCCCGACGCGGCGCCGGTGACGAGCGCTGCCTTGCCTTCGAATCGCCGCATGGGGAGTCCTCCGAGTCGCGCACCCTAGCAAGCTTTGGCCGGACCTTCGCGCTCGCTGATCGCTCGCGCTCGGGCTGCCCGGCCCTTCGCTCGGCTTCGCCTCGCTGCGCGTCGGCCGACTGTTGTCGGCCTCCTTGCGGTAACTTGTGCGACCTCGCGATTCCCGCAGAGCTCCAGGCCGATGGTCGACTACCACCCGTTCAGCGAAGCCGTCTACGACGACCCGTATCCCTTCTACCGCCGTCTGCGCGACGAGGCGCCGGCGTTCTATCTCGAAGAGTTCGACTGCTGGTTCCTGTCGCGCTTCGAGGACATCTGGACGCGGCTCCAGGATCAGTCGGAGCTGACGTCGCGCGCCGGCACCACCACGACGCACCTGCTGACGAAGCAGACGCCGACGGCGCCGAACCTCTCGTCCTACGACGGCGCAGAGCACGCGCGCATCCGCTCCTTCTTCAGCCCCTTCTTCCTGCCGGGCGCGATGCGCCGGCTCGAGCCGCGCGTGCGCGAGCTCGCGCAGCAGGCCGTCGCGCAGGTCGCGGAGCGCGGCGCGTGCGACGCCGTCGCCGACATCGGCGGCTGGCTCTCGGTGCGCGTCGCCTCGACGATCCTCGGGCTGCCGCTCGAAGACGCCGACCAGGTGATGGACTGGGTCAACACGTACTTCGAGCGCGAGCCGGGACAGCGCGGCAGCACGAAGCGCGGCATCGACTCGAGCAAGGACTTCGCGATCTGGCTCTACGGCATCTCGAAGCGCGCGCGCGAGCGCGGCGCGCCGCCGGGCAGCGTGCTCGAGAAGCTCCTCGCCGCGGACGTCGACGGCGAGCGCCTCGACGATCGCCGCATCTCCGCGCACCTCCACATGATGGCGATCGGCGGCACCGAGACCTTCCCGAAGGTCTTCTCCGCGCTGCTCTACCGCCTGTGGCAGCACCCCGATCAGCGCGCGCGCGTCGCGGCGGATGCGAAGCTCGCGCCCGACGCCTTCCACGAAGCGCTCCGCTACGACATGCCGACGCAGATGCTCGGCCGCACCGTCGCGAAGGACTTCAGCCTGCACGGCAAGACGCTGCGCGCCGGCTCGGGCCTCTGCTTCCTGTGGGCGTCCGCGAACCGCGACGAGCGCGAGTTCCCGGATCCCGATCGCTTCGATGTCGCGCGGCGCGCGCCGCGCATCCTCTCCTTCGGCACGGGCGCGCACATGTGCCTCGGCGCGAACGCCGCGAAGCTCGAGGGCCGCCTGCTGCTGGAGGAGCTGCTGAAGGTCATGCCGGAGTACGCCGTCGACGAGAGCGGCGTGCAGCGGCTCCGCTCCGAGTTCTTCCGGGGTTTCGCGCGCCTGCCCATCCGTTGGTAGTGGCCCACCGCTTCCACATCGTCGACGTCTTCGCCGAGTCCCGCTACGCGGGCAACACGCTCGCGGTCGTGCGCGACGCGGCCGATCTCGACGCCGCGACGATGCAGGCGATCGCGCGGGAGTTCGGCTTCTCGGAGACGACCTTCCTCGTCTCCGACCCGCGCGACGCCGAAGGCCGCGGCGTGCAGGTCCGCATCTTCACGCCGGCGTTCGAGATGCCCTTCGCCGGGCACCCGACGCTCGGCACGGCCTGGGTGCTGCGCGAGCATCTCCTCGCGCAACCCGCCGCGGTGACGCTCGCCCTCGGTGTCGGCCCCGTGCCCGTCGCCTTCGAGCCGGACGACGGCGGCGAGCTCGCCTGGCTGACGGCGCCGCCCATCGCGCTCGGCGCGCACATCGCGCCGGAAGCGGTCGCGCGCGTGCTCGGACTCACGCCGTCCGATCTCGATCCCGCGCTGCCCGCGCAGATCGCGAAGGCGGGACCGACGTTCGCGATCGTGCCGCTGCGGCGTCGCGAGGCGCTCGCGCGCGTGCGCTTCGACGTCGGCGCCTACCGCGAGCTCGCGAAGGACACCGAAGCCACCGGCCTCTACTGCTTCGCGCGCGAGGCCGAGTACGCCGAGAACCAGGTCCGCGCGCGCATGTTCTTCGAGTCGGCCGGCCCGCGCGAAGATCCGGCCACCGGCTCGGCCACCGCGTGCTTCGGCGCCTGGCTGCTGGAGCACCGCGTCTACGGCGAAACGCTCCGCCTGCGCATCGAGCAGGGCGTCGAGATGGGGCGACCCTCGCTGCTGCATCTCGACGCGAGCCTGGCGCCGCACGGGCAGCGCATCCGCGTCGGCGGCCGCGTGATCGAATCGGCGCGCGGCGAGCTTCTCTAGGAGGAAACGCGATGTCGAGATCGAAGGGAACCGCACTCGTCACCGGCGCCTCGGCGGGGCTCGGCGCGGAGTTCGCGCGCCAGCTGGCCGCGCGCGGCAACGACCTGCTGCTCGTCGCGCGCCGCGAGGACCGCCTGAAGGATCTCGCCAGCGAGATCGCCGCGAAGCACGGCCGCAGGGCCTTCGTCTTCGCGGCGGATCTCTCCGACCCGGACGCGCCGGAGAGGATCCAGGCCTTCGCCGACGCGGAGGGCCTGCGGATCGACTGGCTCGTCAACAACGCCGGCATCGCGGGTCCCGAGCTGCTGCCCGAGCGCGACTGGCACGCGCAGGCGCGCTTCTTCGAGCTGATGATGATCTCCGTCGCGCACATGTGTCATCTCTTCGTGCCGGGCATGCAGGAGCGCGGCTTCGGACGTGTGATCAACGTGTCGTCGTTCGCGGGGCGCATCTCGCGCCCGGCCGGCGCGAACTACGGGCCGGCCAAGGCCTACCTGGTGGCGCTCTCCGAGGAGCTGGCGCTGATCCTGAAGGACACGGGCGTCCACGTCTGCGCGCTCTGCCCGGGCTTCACGCACACCGAGTTCCACGAGGCCGCGGGCCTGATGGAGATGAAGCGCGGGCTGCCGGGCTTCATCTGGTACGACGCGGACGTCGTCGTGCGCGAGGGCATCGAGGCCGTCGAGAGCGGCAAGCCCATCTGGATCTCGGGCCGGCTCTACCGCTGGCTCGATCCGCTCGCGCAATCGGTGTGGGTGCGGCCGATCCTCAAGGCAATCGCGCCGGGGCGCTGACCGCCGCGGCCGGGTAGCTCGAGCGCAGGAACGCCTCGGGCCGGTCGCCCGCGTGCAGGATCACCACCTCCACGCGCCGGTTCTGCTGGCGTCCCGAGGAAGTGTCGTTGCTCGCAACCGGGTAGTCCTTGCCGTAGCCGCGCGAGAGGATGCGCTCCGGCGGGATTCCGTTCGAGACGAGGAAGCTCCGCACCGACTCCGCGCGCCGCTCCGAGAGCGAGAGGTTGTAGCTGTCGGTGCCGGTGCTGTCGGTATGGCCCTCGATCAGCAAGGCGCGATCCGGGTACTCCTTCAGGAACGTCACCAGCTGATAGAGGTTCTGCATCGCGCCCGGCTTGAGCGTCGCCTGGTCGACGTCGAAGAGGATGTCGCCGAGCGTCAGCTCGAGGCCGCGCTCGGTCTCGCGGGCCTGGAGATCCGCCAGCTCCTCGCGGAGCTTCGCCTCGCGCGCGGCCGCCAGCTCGGCGTCCGCCCGCGCGGCGTCGGCCTCGGCCTGCGCCGTCCTGGCGGCGGTGACCACCGCCTGCGTGCCCTGCGCGCGCTGCGCGGCCAGCGCATCGCGCTCGGCGATCGACTTGCGCCCCGCGGCCGTGAGCTCCGCCACCTGCACGCGGCGCGCGGCCAGATACGCGAGGTGCTCCGTGTCGCCGACGTCGTGATGGTCGGCCCACTCGTGCTCGGCGCGGTCGAGCGCGCGCTTCGCCTCGAGCAGCTCGACCGACGCATTCGCCTGTACGTTGGCATCGGCCTCGGCCTGGTCGTACGCGGACTGCGCCTCCACGAGCTGCTTCGGCATGGTGGGCGTGGCGCATGCGAGCGCACACAAACAGAGGAGACTCGGGAGAAGTGTGAGGTTCCTCATTTGACGATGATCTCCGTGCGGGTGGTGGTGGGAGCGGCGCCCTTGTGCAGCGCGTCGACCTCCGCCTGCAGCGCCTTCACCTGCTCGTCGAGGCGCGTCGAGCGCGCCTTCGCCTCGGCGACGAGCGCGTCCACCTCCGCCTCCTCCGCGAGCCGCTTCGCGGCCGCGTAGTTGTCGGAGCTCATCTGGAGCTTCGCCCTCTCGAGCTTCTCGCGCGCGATGCGCGCGTCGAGCGGGGCGACCTCTGCGGCGTTCACCGCTTCGGCCTTGCGCAGCGCGAGATCTGCCCTGTCTACGTCGCCCGACGGCTTCGGCGTGGATGCGCACGCGGCGGCGAGCAGCGCCGCGACGGCGAGTGCTGCGATGCGAGACATCGCGTCGACCTCCTCGCCCTCCCGAAATCCAATGTAGGAGGGTGTCGCCGAGCGACAAGCGGAGGCCGAGTGCAGTCCTTACATCGACGGAAAATCTTGCAGCGAGTGGGGGCACGGCCGAGAGCGCCGCGCCCCGGTCGAACTCGAGCAGGAGGACTGCATCAGAACGGGGGGATGGGGTTGGGTTGGGTAGGACGGACCCCGGGGCGCGGCGGAACCACCCAGCAGCAGCGCGAATGTCCGCACACTCGCGCGCTGCGCCGCGCGCGTCTGTGACCTCTGTCACGAGCGGGTCAAGGCGCGGGAGGACGCAGCTTGCCTTCCGGATTCTCTCCGGGGTGGAGGATCACGACGTCGACGCGGCGGTTCTTCTGTCGGCCCTCGACGGTGGCATTGCTGGCGACGGGATAGGCCTTGCCGTAGCCGCGCGCGAGCACGCGCTTCGCGTCGACGCCGTTCTCGAGGAGGAAGCTCCGCACCGAATCGGCGCGCTGCTCCGAGAGCACCATGTTGGTGGCGTCGGAGCCGGTGCTGTCGGTGTGTCCCTCGACGAGCACGGCGCGATCCGGATACTCCTTCAGGAACGTCACCAGGCGGTAGAGACTCTTCAGCGCCTCGGGCTTGAGGGTGGCCTTGCCGGTGTCGAACAGGATGTCGCCGAGCGTCACCTCGAGACCGCGCGCGGTCTCACGCACCTGGAGCTCCGACAGCTCCCCGAGCGCCTTCTTCTCGCGCGCCTCTGCTTCGGCCGCCTTGGCGTCGGCTGCGGCCGCCTTGGCGTTCGCTTCGGCCGCCTGCTGCTTTGCGCGCTCCGCCTCGGCGCGCGCCGCCTTCGCGTCGGCCTGCGCCTTGGACGTCATCTCGGCCGTCTTCTTCGCCGCCGCGCGGCCGGTCGCCCACTGCTCCGCGATCTCGACGCGCTTGTTCGCGAGATAGGCGAGATGCGCCGTCTCCGCCGCGTCGTGGCTCGTGTCCCATTCCTTCTGTGCGCGATCGAGCGCCTGCCGGGCCTCGTAGAGCTCGACCGACGCTTCCTGCTTCACCGCCGGTGTCTCTTCCGCCTTCTGGTAGGCCGCCTGCGCATCGGTGAGCTCGGAGGGAGGCGTCGGTGTGGCGCACGCGAGCGCCAGCAGCACGAGTGCGAGGGGGAGACGATTCACGCGCTTCACTTCGAGCCCTCCGAGCCGGCGTCGGCGCCCGTCGCATGCAGGAAGCGCTCCGCGCGGGCCTTCGCCTCGGCCAGCAGCGCGTCCACCTCCGCCTCCTCGGCGAGGCGCCGCGCATCCAGGTTCTTGCCGTCCTTCTCCTCGAGCCTCGCCTTCTCGAGCTTCTCGCGGGCGAGCCGCGCATCGAGAGGCGCGAGCTCGGCGGCATTCACGGCCTCCGCCTTACGCAGCGCGAGATCGGCTTTCGCGATCTCGCCCGTCGGCGGCGGAACGGACGCGCAGGCGAGAGCGCAGAGGCCGCTGCCTGCGAGCGCCAGCAGTGCGCGATGCATAGGAGATCTCCTGGTTGGGGGAAGCGGGGCGGATACTAGGCCTGCAGCAGCTCCCGCGCGATCGCGCGGATCTGGATCTCGTCGGTGCCCGCGTAGATCTGGAGCACCTTCGCGTCGCGCGCGAGCTGCTCGACGTGGTACTCGGCCATGTAACCGTTGCCGCCGTAGACCTGCACGGCCTCCATCGCCACCTCGACGGCCGCGCGCGCGGAGTAGAGCTTCATCGCCGAGGCCTCGGCAAGGCTCATGCCCTTGCCCTGCGAGGCCAGCTCGATCGTGCGGAACACCAGGTTCTGGAGATTCATGCGCGCGACCTCCATGCGCGCGAGCTTCTCTTGAATGAGCTGGTACTCGCCGATCGGCTTGTCCCACTGCACGCGCTCGCGCGCGTACTTGACCGAGAGCTCGAGGCAGCGCTCGACGATGCCGAGCGCCATCGCGGCGACGCCCGTGCGCTCCATCTGAAAGGTGTCCTTGGCGCCCTCGCGCGCGGCGGTGCGCCCGCGCGCCAGCGCCTGCTCGCCGCCGAGCAGGCGGTCGATGCCGGCGCGCACGTCGCGCAGGAAGAGCTCGCCCGTCGGCGACGAGTGGAGGCCCATCTTGCGCAGCGGCTTGCTCTGCTCGAGGCCCGGCATGCCGCGGTCGAGCACGAAGTTGAGGATCTGGCGGTCGCGCGGGTCGACGCCCGGCTCCTCCAGCTTGCAGATGAACACGATGGTGTCGGCGTACGGGCCGTTCGTGATGAAGGTCTTGCTGCCGTTCAGCACGAACTCGTTGCCGTCGCGCCGCGCCGACGACTTCATGCCGCCGAAGGCGTCCGAGCCGGAGCCCGGCTCCGTGATGGCCCAGGCGCCGATCTTGTCGAGCGTGAGCAGATCGCGGCCCCAGCGCTCCTTCTGCTCGACCGTGCCCTTGCCCATCACCGCCGCCGCCGTGAGGCCCGTCGAGACGCCCATGGCCGTGACGAGGCCCGGGCAGTAGCGACACAGCTCGATGATGGGGATCAGCGACATGGCGGCCTGATCGCCGCGGCCCTCGCGCGCGCCGTCGTCCTTCGGCTTCTCGCGCGCCGACAACCCCTTCTTCTCGCGCTCGATCTGCTTCGCGAAGCGCGCGCGCGCCAGCTCGTCGATGCCGAAGGTCGCGTAGAGCTTGCGCAGGATGTCGTAGGGCGGCATGTCGCCGTGCTCGAGCGCGTCGACGTTCGGGACGACCTCGGCCTCGATGAAACGCCGCACGGCGTCGCGGATCATCTGATGCTGCTCGCTCCACTCGA
The DNA here is from genome assembly GCA_036274295.1 of Myxococcota bacterium. Classification (GTDB taxonomy): domain Bacteria; phylum Myxococcota_A; class UBA9160; order UBA9160; family SMWR01; genus DASUFZ01. The sequence goes on along the minus strand of DASUFZ010000316.1, from coordinate 14,400 downwards.
TCATGACGGTCTCCTCGTCTGCGGGGGGCCCGACGATACCAGCCCGCGCGTCGGCAGCAGAACCGAGGCCATCAGCAGCGCCAGGACCGCGAAGAAGACGCGGTAGACGCGCAGCGCGCCCGCCGGGTCCGCCGGGAGCACCAGATCGAGCGCGGCGCCGGCCAGCAGCGGCGCGATGCCGGAGGCGAGTCCCGTGCTCACGGCCCCGAGCACCAAGGTGCGCGCGGGCTGCTCGGGCGGCGTCAGCTCGAAGAGCAGGTGCGTGTCGGCCACGCCGAAGCCGGACAGCAGCAGCGACATCACGAAGAACCAGAGCGCGGTCCAGGAGACGACCAGCGCCGACTCCGGCGCGAGCGCGAGCAGCAGCAGCGAGAGAGCCATGCCGGCGGCGGTCGCCTGGAGTACCGGGATCGCACCGACGCGGTCGACGACGCGGCCCCAGGCGTAGAGCGAGATCAGCCCCCCGGCGATCAGCGCGATCGTGTTCTTCACGACCTCGCCCTCGGACATCCCGACCGCGCGCCGCAGCATCACGATGGCGAAGATCAGAGCGGTGACGCGCAGGGCGTTGCCGAGCGAGATCGCCAGGTAGCGCGCCAGCCGCGGATCGCGCGCGAGCGCGAGCGCCTCGCGCACGCGCACGCGCTCCCCCGTGCGCTCGCTGCGCTCGGGCAGGTTCGCGATCAGGAACGTGCGCGTGAAGCCGAGCCCCCATCCCACGGCGAAGAGCGGCGCGAAGGCGCCGGGGTGCTGCGTCAGCCACCACTGGGAGCCCACGTAGAAGAGCAGCAAGGTCAGGTGCCAGCCACTGCGCAGCACGCCGAAGAAGCGGCCGGTCTGTCCCGGCTCGATGTAGCCGCGCAGCAGCGGGAACCACACCGTCTCGCCGATGCAGGCGCCCGCGGCGACCAGGGCGAAGCTCAGCTGCGCCAGCGCGATCGCGCTGGCCTGCGGCAGCACGGCGAAGCGGTCGAAGAAGAGCAGCGGCAACGCCGCCAGCAGCGTGAAGACGTGCGCGCCCATCAGGATCGCGCGCTTCGAGACATGTCCGACCAGTCGAAGCGTGGGGAGCTGCAACGCGACGAAGGCGAACACGAACGCACCCTGGAGCCCGACCTGGAACTCGCTGGCCCCGAGCGAGATCAGCGCGAGCGTCGGCAGGTTCTCGGTGAAGACGCGGCGGAAGACGAAGCCCGTCGGATGGCTCGCGACGGCGAGAATCCGCCCGCGCCGGCGCTCGCGCGCGTCGAGAGGCGGAGCCGGCGCCGTCATCGGCGCGTAGACTACGGACGCCCGACGCGGAAGGACAGCGACGTGGAGCTGGTGCTCTCCTACGACATGCGCGCGCCGTCGTTCGGAACCCCCGCGCGCGAGCTCTACGCCGCCGCGCTCGACCAGGCGCAGTGGGCCGACGCGCTCGGCTTCGACGCGATCGGGCTCGGCGAGCACCACGCTTCGCCCGACGGCTACAACCCGTCGCCCCTCGTGCTGGCCGCCGCGCTCGGCGCGCGCACGCGCACGATCCTGCTGCGCACGGCCGTCGTGCTGGCGCCGCTCTACGACATGGTCAAGCTCGCCGAGGACGCCGCCGTCACGCAGGTCGCGACGGGCGGGCGCCTGATCCTCGGGCTCGGCGGGGGCTACCGGCCGGCGGAGTTCGAGCTGTTCGGGCGGCGTCTCGAGGATCGCTGGCAGGCGATCGGCGACACGATCTCCTTCTTACGCCTCGCCTGGACGGGCGAGCCCTTCGAGTGGCAGGGCCGCCGCTGCCGCGTCACGCCGCGGCCGGATCCGCCTCCGCCGATCCTGCTCGGCGGCGGCAGCGCCGCCGCGGCGCGGCGCGCCGCGCGCATCGCCGACGGCTGGTTCCCGCCGCTCGAGCCGCGTCTGTGGCCGCCCTACCGCGAGGCGTGTCTCGCGCTCGGCAAGCCCGATCCGGGCCCGTATCCGCGCCAGGGTCCCATCTTCCTGTGGATCTCGAAGGATCCCGCGCGCGATCGCGCGCGACTCGCGCCGCACGTGCTGCACCAGCTGCGCTCGTACCGCGAGTGGACGCTCGAGGCGTTCGGACGCGCGTCGGGCCCCTACGCGAAGGACGTGACGGAGGAGTCCGTCTGGCAGGGCGACGCGTACAAGGTGCTGACGCCGGAGGAGACGCTCGCGCTCGCCGCCGCGCTCGGCCCGCACAGCGTCTTCTACCTGAATCCGCTGCTCGCGGGCATCGACCCGAAGCTCGCGAGCGCGATGCTCGCGCTCTACGAGCGCGAGGTGCACCCCTACCTGCGCTGATAGGATGAGCCCCCAGGAGACGCCGTGCCCGACCACCCCACGAACGCGAACGTCCGGCTGATGGATCCCCACTTCTACGTGGATCCGCACCTGCACTTCCTGTGGATGCGCGAGCACGCGCCGCTCTACTGGGACGAGACGGCCGACGGCGGGCTCTGGGGCGTCGCGCTGCACGAAGACATCCTCTTCATGGCGAAGACGACGGAGGTCTTCTGCTCCGTGAAGAGCTCGCGCCCGGAGCGCGACTCCTACATCCCGTCGATGATCAACCTCGACGACCCGCAGCACAAACGCCGGCGCAACCTGGTGAACCGCGGCTTCACCAAGCAGCGGGTCGAGGCGCACGAGCCGAAGATCCGCGCGATCTGCCGCGAGCTGATCGACGCCGTGCTGCCGAAGGGCCGCTGCGACTTCGTGCACGACATCGCGGCGCCGCTGCCGATGATCATGATCGGCGATCTCCTCGGCGTCGAGCCGGAGGACCGCGACAAGCTGCTGCGCTGGTCGGACGAGATGCTCGGCGGCGGCGCAGCGCGCCACCTGCCGAAGGACCAGCTGCGCGCGCACCAGGCGAAGGTCGCGCTGGAGTACATCGCCTACGCGCAGGCCGTCATCGCAGATCGACGCAAGCACCCGCGCGACGACCTGATGAGCATCCTCGTGCAGGCCGAGATCGGCGGCGACCGCATGAGCGAGGAGGAGATCATCCAGGAGAGCCTGCTGATCCTCGTCGGCGGCGACGAGACCACGAGGCACGTCATCACCGGCGGCATGCTCGCCTTGATCCAGAACCCGAACGAGCGCGCGAAGCTCGTCGCCGACCCCGGCCTGATCCCGACGGCGGTCGAGGAGCTGCTGCGCTGGGTGACGCCGATCCAGAACATGAACCGCACGGCGACGCGCGACGTCGAGATGCGCGGCCAGAAGATCCGCGAGGGCGACCGGCTGCTGCTGCTCTATCCCTCGGCGAACCGCGACGCGAGCGTGTTCCGCGAGCCCTTCCGCTTCGACGTCACGCGCAACCCGAACCACCACGTCGCGTTCGGCGGTCCCGGCACGCACTTCTGCCTCGGCGCCTCGCTCGCGCGCCTCGAGCTGCGCGTGATGTTCGAGGAGCTGCTCGCGCGCATGCCCGAGATCTCGCTCGCGGTGCCGGATTCCGAGCTCCAGTACCGGCCGTCGAACTTCATCGTCGGCCTCGAGCACATGCCGGTGGAGTTCCCTGGCCGCTCCGCCAGGTAGACCGGCCCATGGGCGATTACCAGCAAGTCACCGACGCGCTCTACGCCGAGGCCGCGGTGACGCCGCAGCAGGCGCTCTGCTGCACCTCCGCGCCGCCGTGGAAGCTCCCTGGCCTGTGCGTTCCGAAGGGGATGCTCGAGCGCAACTACGGCTGCGGCTCCACCGTGCACCCACGCGATCTCGCCGACGCGCAGCGCGTCCTCTACGTCGGCGTCGGCGCCGGCATGGAGGCGCTGCAGATGGCGTACTTCGTCCGCCGGCCTGGCGGCGTCGTCGCGATCGACCGGCTCGACGCGATGCTCGATACGGCGCGCGCACTCCTCGACGAGGCGGCACGTGAAAACGACTGGCTCGACCCGTCGTTCGTCGAGCTCCGCCGCGGCGACGCGCTCGCGCTCCCGGTCCCGGACGCGAGCGTCGACGTCGCGGCGCAGAACTGCCTCTTCAACATCTTCACACGCGCGCACCTCGACGTGGCACTCCGGGAGATGTACCGCGTGCTGCGCGCTCACGGCCGACTCGTGCTGAGCGATCCGGTCGCGACGCGCCCGCTGCCCGCGCACCTCGCGGACGACGCACGCCTGCGCGCGATGTGCCTCGGCGGCGCGCTCCCGCTCGACGACTACCTCGCGGCGATCGTGCGCGCCGGCTTCGGCACCGTCGAGGTCCGCGCGCGCCGGCCGTACCGTCTGCTCGACGCGCGGCGCTACGCGCTCGACGAGGACTTGCTCCTCGAGAGCGTCGAGGTCTGCGCGATCAAGGATCCGATCCCGGCCGACGGCCCGTGCATCTTCACGGGCCGCACCGCCATCTACACCGGCGACGACGAGCGCTTCGACGATCGCAAAGGCCACGTGTTCGTGCGCGACGTACCGCTCGGCGTGTGCGACAAGACGGCCGCGGCGCTCGCCGCGCTCGGCCGAGACGACATGCAGCTCACGCCGCCGACGTGGCACTACGCGGGCGACGGCTGCTGTTGAGCGCGTTCACCTGAGCACGCGCGTGTGCTTCTTGAGCGTGCGCAGCACGACGTACTGCAAGCCCGCGAGAGAGAGCAGCGCGAGCCAGAGCGGCCCGATCGAGAAGTGGCCGTGGATCGCGAAGTCCCCGAGGACTTCGAAGCTCGTCAGCGCGACCACGATCAGCAGGACGGTCGTGTACTCGCGCCGCAACACCCTCGAGAGGCGGAACGGGACACCCGGCCGCCGCCAGGCGGAGAAGCGCGGGAAGAAGGCCGGCGTACGCGCGGCCCAGACGCGATAGGCGTCCCCGAAGCGCTCGGCGAGGAATGCCTCCTCGGCCAGCATGATGCGCCCGTAGTACAGCCAGAAGAGCAGGCTGAAGAGCGCGAGGAGAACCGGGGACGCGAAGAAGAGCAGCACCCCGAAGGAGATCACGTAGTTGCCGAGGTAGAGCGGATGGCGGCAGAGCGAGTACATCCCCGTCGTGTTGAGCTTGCGGGCCCGCTGCCTGCGCGTGGCGCGGGACGACGTGCCGGAAGGTGCGTAGCCCTGCACGAGTGAGCGGATCCCCAGCCCGATACCGGCGATCGCGAAGCAGGTCAGCTCGATCAGCCGGTCGGCGAGCGGAGAGCCGTACGGATAGGAGAAGCGGGACAGCTCCCAGGCGAGGATCGGCAGGCACAGCAGGGGCAGATAACCGCGCCAGCGGAAGAGAAACGCCCCTTGTTGCTCGAGCGTGCGGAGCATCGTTCGAGCTTAGTCCCCGCATGCGCGCCTCGCGTTCGCCTTGCGCGGGCGCTACAGCGGCGGTAACGATTCGCCGTTCCATCCGACGAGGTGGATCGCCCGTGAGACATCGGATCCTCGCCCTCGCGATCCTCTGCGCGCTCGCGCTGCAGATGGAGCTGCCGGTCGCGCACGCGCCGGCGCACGCGAGCGCCCAGGGCGCCGGACTCACCCTCGCGCACGGCGCGCAGCCGCCCGCATGGAAGGCCGCGAGCGCGAGCCTGGCGTCGGCCCACGACCCCGCCTCGTGTCCCATCTGCCAGAGCCTGCACGCGAAGCCCGGCGCTGCGCCGACGGCTCTGCCGCAGCACTGGCCCTCCGAGCTCGGGGTCGCCGTCGCCGCGCCCGAGCAGCGTCCGCACGACTGCTCCGCGCAGACCGGCCACCCGCCCCGCGCTCCTCCGCTCGCCGCGCACACACTGGCCTGATCCGAAGCCAGACGCGCGTCGCAGCGCGGCACGGTCGTGCCGTGGCGCGGCAGCGCGCGCAAGGTGCGGCCGGCTCCATGCCGGCCCGGAGGATTCGAGATGCGTTCCCGCATCGAGCGCGGGCGGCCCGGCGCGGCCGCCGTGTTCCTGCTCGGCGTCGCCCTGCTCCCCGGCGACGCCATGGCACTCACCGAGGTGGAGCGGCTCAAGGAAGAGCTGTCGACGACGCAGAAGCAGCTCTCGAGCACCCAGGGCGAGCTCGACGCGACGCGCGCGGCGCTCGAGGCGCTGACCCGCCGCGTCGACGCGATGGAGTCCGCGCCGGCGCCCGCCGCGGCGGTCGTGCCGCGCACGGAGGGCACCGCGCGTCTCGCGCCCGTCAACGCAGACAACCCGGCGATCAGCTTCGTCGTCGACACGGCGCTCTCGCAGGACACGCAGAACTCGTGGCAGTCGATCGGCTACGCCAACGGCATCGACTTCTCGCTCCAGAGCGCGGAGCTCTTCATCTCCGCGCCGATCGATCCCTTCCTGCGCGGCTACGCCTCGATCAACGGCTCGAGCGACGAGGGCTTCGACGTCGAGGAGGCCGCGCTCGTCACCACGGCGCTGCCGTGGAACCTGACGGTGAAGGGCGGGCGCTTCTTCGCGGACGTCGGGCGCTTCCCGCACTGGCACGACGAGGCGCTGCCGTTCGTGAACCGGCCGCCGTCGATCGACCGCCTGATCGGCGGCGAGTCGATGGCCGAGGGCGCGGAGGTCTCGTGGCTCGCGCCGATCGAGCACTTCGTCCAGCTCACCGGCGGCATCTACAACTCCGTCGGCGCGGAGAGCACCGAGGACCTGAACGACAACGGCTTCTTCGGGCGCCGCGACGTCGGCGACCTGACCGTGCTCGGCCGCGCGCAGACCTACTTCGACCTGACGGACGCCTGGAACGTGGAGGTCGGCGGGAGCTGGGTCGGCATTCCGCACGACAGCGAGCGAAACCTGTGGGGCACCGACGTCACGGTCCGACACCAGCCGGGGACGAGCGGCTTCTACCAGGGCCTCGTGTGGGGAACCGAGTGGCTGTGGAACCGCCAGCGCTTCACCGAGCGCGACGACGACGGCGCGCTGGTGTCGCAGACGCGCGACGACCGCACCGGCGGATACACCTACGCCGAGGCCTTCTTCGGGCGTCGCTACTCGGCGGGCCTCCGCTTCGACTACTCCGAGGCCGTCTCGGGGGACACGGATCTCGCGAAGACCGTCTCCTCGTTCATCACCTGGATGCCCTCCGAGTTCCAGCGCCTGCGCTTCCAGTTCGACAACACCTGGGGCGACGAGCAGACCAACCAGCGCTTCACCCTCCAGTGGACCGCCTTCATCGGGAGTCACAGCCATGGCTTCTCACAACGCTAGGCGCCGGTTCGCGGCCGGCCTCGCGGCGCTCGGGCTCTTCGCCGCCGCGCCGGCATCCGCGAAGCTGAACGTGGTCGCGTCCCTGCCGGACGTCGCCGACATCACCGCGCAGATCGGCGGCGAGCGCGTCTCGGTCGTCACCATCGCCGAGGGCACGCAGGATCCCCACAAGGTCCCGGTGAAGCCGTCCTTCGTGACGAAGCTGAACCGCGCCGACGCGCTGGTGGTGCAGGGGCTCGGGCTCGAGCACGCCTTCATCCCGGCGCTGCTCGAGGCCGCGCGCAACAACGCAATCCTGCCGGGCGCGCCGGGCTACATCGACGCGTCGCTCTACGTGCAGCCGCTCGAGGTGCCGACCTCCCAGAACCGCTCGCAGGGCGAGCTGCACCCGCTCGGCAATCCGCACTTCAATCTCGACCCCGAGCAGGGGAAGCTGATGGCGCGCGCGATCGCCGAGGGCCTCGCGCGCGTCGATCCCGCCGGCGCGTCCGCCTATCAGGAGGGGCTCGCCCGCTTCGTCGCGCGCGTGGACCAGAAGATCCCCGAGCTGGCGCAGATCGCGGCGCCGCTTCGCGGTGTCAAGGCGGTCTCCTACCACCAGGATCTCGTGTATCTGGCCGCGCGCTACGGCATCGATCTCGTCGGCACCATCGAGACGAAGCCCGGCGTGCCCGCCACGCCCGGGCACCTCGAGGAGCTCCTCGCGACGATGCAGCGCGACAAGGTGAAGCTCGTGATCCGCGAGGTCTCGTACGATCCGGGCCTCGGCGCGAGCCTCGCCGAGCGGGCCGGCGCGAAGGTCGTGACGATCTCGCCGCTCGCGGGCGGGCTCGGCACGCCCGGCTACATCGAGTCGATCCAGGCGAACCTCGAGGCGCTCGTGCGCGCCGTGCAGGAGGGACCCTCCACGTGAGTGCCGACACCGCACTGCTCCGCCTGGTCGGCGTCGATTTCGGCTACGCGCGCACGCCGGTGGTGCGCGACGTCTCGCTCGAGGTCGTCCCCGGCGAGCTCGTCGCGCTCGTCGGTTCGAACGGCAGCGGCAAGACGACCCTGGTGCGCGGCCTGCTCGGCCTCGTGCCGCCGCTCGCCGGGAAGATCGAGCGCAGCGACGGCCTGCGCATCGGCTACGTGCCGCAGCGCGAGACGCTCGATCCCCTCTACCCGCTCTCGGGCTTCGACGTCGCGCTGCTCGGCGCGTGTCGCGACCTGCCCTTCTGGCGGCCGGCAGGCGCCGCGCAGCGCGCCGCGACGCGAGCCGCGCTCGACGCCACGCGCGCGCGCCCCTTCGCGCGCGTGCGCTACGGGCTGCTCTCGGGCGGACAGCGCCAGCGCATCCTGATCGCGCGCGCGCTGGCGACGCGTCCCGCGCTGCTGCTGCTCGACGAGCCGACCGCGGGCGTCGATCCCGAGACGGAGGCGGCCATCATCGAGGTGCTCGAGTCGCTGCGGCACGAGCACCGCATGGCGGTCTGGATGGTGACGCACCAGCTCGAGGCGCTGCGCGGGCGCGTCGACCGCACCGTCGTGCTCGAAGCTGGACGGCTCTGCGCGGGAGGGCGGGCGTGATGGAGCTCCTCTTCGGCCCGGGCCTCCTCTTCCGCAACGCCGTGCTCGGCGGGCTGCTCGTCGCGCTGCTCTGCTCGCTCCTCGGCGTCTACGTGGTGCTGCGTCGGCTGGTGCTGCTCGGCGTGGCGCTGCCGCAGGCCGGCGCGGCCGGCATCGCCGCCGCCTTCTGGCTGACGGGACACGCGCACCAGCCGGGCGGCGGCCACACCGGCGCGCTGCTCGGCTCGCTCGGCGCGACCTTCGGAGCGCTCGCGCTCCTGCTCGTCGCGCAGCGCGTGCGCCGCTCGCCGGCGGAGTGGGGGATCGGCGCGCTCTTCGCGATGGCTTCGTCGGCTACTGTGCTCTTCGTTGCGCTCAACCCGACGGGTGATCTCGAGATGACGAACCTGCTGCGCGGCGAGCTGCTCTCGCTCGGCGACACCGATCTCGGCGTGCTGGCGGCCGCGACCGTGGCGGCGCTGCTGCTCTTCTTCGCCTTCCGCCGCGAGATCCTGCTGGCCTCCTTCGATCCGGAGTTCGCACAGACCGTGGGCCGCAGGCCCGGGCGCGCCGACGCGCTGCTGTTCGCCCTGCTCGGCGTCACCATCGCGCTCGGCGTGATGGACGCGGGGCCCGTCGTCGTCTTCGGCTTCCTCGTGCTGCCGGCGCTCGCGGCGCTGCGCGTGGCGCCGAGCCTCGGCGCCGCGCTCGCGATCTCCGCGGCGATCGGCGTGGTGTGCTCGGTCACCGGCTTCGCGCTCGCCTACCGCGCGGATCTTCCGACGGGACCGACGAGCGTGGCGCTCGCGGCCGGCTGCTGGCTCGCCGCCTCCGGCGTCGCGCGGCTCTGGCCGCGCGTCCGACGCCTCTCGGCGTCGCGCGCCACGGCGGCGCTCGTGCTGCTCGCGGCGCTCCTCGTGACGTCGGGGTGCGCGTCGCTCTTCGGCGAGCGCGACGAGCCCAGCTTGTCGCGCGGCACCTTGCCGGATCTCGCCGCGCGCGGGCCGGTCGTCGTCGCGCGCTTCCGCAACGAGACGGGCAGCGCGCTGCGCATCCCGAGCTCCAATCCGCTGCGCGAGCTCGAGAGCGCCGTCGGGGCATCCACGGGACCGGACTGGAAGGTGACCGACGCGCTCCAGCAGCGCGCCGTCCACGAGCTGGCGCGCCGCGGTGTCGCCGTCCTCGGCTTCGACGCCGATCGCAAGGCCTTACCCGACGTCCCGACCGACCCGGGCAACGCCGCGCGCAGCGCCAAGGCGGCCGGCATCCGCACGCCCGTCCTGTTCGGCAGCCTGCGCCGCTTCAGCGTCAGCGACGACCTGCTGCAAGTGCAGCTCGATCTCGCGCTCGTCGATCCCGAGAGCAGCGAGGTCCTGTGGAAGGGAAGCGCCGACCGGCCCGTCTCCGTGAAGAGCGCGCTGACCCTCCAGGAGGTCGTGCTCGACGCGGGCCCGGAGATCTTCGCGGAGGCGTTCGGGGGCTGACCGGGCCCTGACGTCAGACCTCGTCGATCTCCGCGGGCGCGTGGAGCACGCCGTCGCGGAGATCGAGGGGCACGGGCACGAGCTGGTCGCCGACGCACGGGCCCGCCAGGCAGACGCCGTCCTCGACGCGGAAGAGGGCGCCGTGCGTGGCGCACACGAGGTGACGGCCTTCGGCGTCGAGCAGGTGATCCGGCGTCCAGTCGAGCGGCGTGCCGCGGTGTGGACAGCGGTTCAGGTAGGCGTAGGCCGTGGCGCCGCGGCGGACGGCGAAGATGCGCACCTCGCGCCCCGCCGCGTCGCGCAGGCGGAAGCCGCGCGCCGCGCCATCGGGGATCTCGTCGAGGCGGCAGAGGCGGATCTTGTCGTCGTGCAGGTGAAATCTCCGGAGGCCCGTACATTACCGAGCAGGAGCTCCGAGGCCCGATGCCGCTGCGACTCCACAACCCCGGGGCCGATTTCTTCGCGCCGGACGGACGCGCGCCGGACGAGGCGCTCGCGCGCGTCACGCACGTCGGCATCGGCGCGCACGCCGACGACCTCGAGCTGATGGCGTTCCACGGCATCGCGCACTGCCTCTCGACGCCGGGCTGCTGGTTCGGCGGAGTCGTCGCGAGCGACGGCGCGCGCGCGCCGCGCACCGGCCGCTTCTCGGGGCTCAGCGATGCGGAGCTGCGCGAGGTGCGGCGCGCCGAGCAGCGCGCGGCCGCCGAGCGCGGCCGCTACGCGGCGGTCGTCCAGCTCGACTACGGGAGCCCGGCGGTCCTCTCGAGCGATCCGCGCCTCGTCGACGATCTCTTCGCGTTCCTCGACGCGACCCGGCCGCGCGTCGTCTACACGCACGATCCCGCCGATCGCCACGCCACGCACGTCGCGACCTGCGCCGCGACGATCGCCGCGCTGCGGCGCCTGCCCGAGAAGTGGCGTCCCGCGCGCGTGGTCGGCTGCGAGGTGTGGCGCGGGCTCGACTGGCTCGCCGAGGGCGATCTCGTGCGCCTCGACGTCTCCGGCCACGAGGAGACCTGGCGCGCGCTGCTCGCCTGCTTCCCGTCGCAGACGGAAGGCGCGCGCCCCTACGAGGCCGGCGCGCTCGGGCGCGCGCGCGCCAACGCCGTCTTCTCGGAGGCGCGCGCGGCGGGCGGCGCGGGCGCGGTGTGGCTCGCCATGGACCTGACCCCGCTCGTGCGCGACGAGTCGCTCACCCTGGATGAGTTCGTGCGCGAGCGGGTCGAGCGCTTCGGCGCGGAGCTGGCGAAGACGACCGGCTCGAGTGAATGACGACGTCGCGCCGGACCCGCGCCTCCTGGAACGCGGACAGCGACGCATACCAGTCGCTGCACGGCACGCGCCTGCGCGAGACCGCGCTCGCGTGGGGCGTGTGGCGGATTCCCGAATCCGAGCTCGCGGCGCTCGGGCCGCTCGCGGGCCGCGACGTCCTCGAGCTCGGCTGCGGCGCCGCGCAGTGGGCGCTCGCGCTGCGCGCGGACGGCGTGCGCGCCGTCGGGATCGACCAGTCCGAGCGGCAGCTCGCGCACGCGCGCGCCGCCGCGAAGAGCGCGTCCGCGCGGGCGCCCCTCGTGCAGGGCAACGCCGAGCAGCTGCCGTTTCGCGACGCCTGCTTCGACGTCGTGTTCTGCGACCACGGCGCCATGACCTTCGCCTCGCCCGAATTCACCGTCGCCGAGGCGGCGCGGGTGCTGCGGCCCGGCGGCCTCTTCGCCTTCTGCATGTCGACGCCGATCCTCGACGTCTGCTGGGACACCGGCGCGGATCGCCTCGGCACGACGTTGCGGGCCACGTACTTCGAGCTGTCCCAGCACAGCGACGGCGAGTCCGTCGCCTACCAGCGTCCCTACGGCGCCTGGATCCGACTCTTCCGGGAGCACGGGCTCGCCGTCGAGGACCTGATCGAGCTGCGACCGCCGCCCGGCGCCACCACCACCTACGCCGAGTACGCGCCGCTCGAGTGGGCGCGCGCCTGGCCGGCCGAGCACATCTGGAAGACGCGCAAGGAAGCGGCGACGCTGAGATGACGTGTCCGGCTTGCGGCAAGACGACCCGCCCGCGCAGCTTCGGTCCCATCGAGGTCGACGTGTGCGATCCGGGCTGCGGCGGGATCTGGCTCGTCGGCGCCGACCTCGCGCAGGTGGACGAGCCGGACGAGGGCTTCGGAGCCGCGCTCGAGGCCGCGCTCGCGCACGAGGCCGGACCCTGGCGCAGCGCGCCGCTGCGCTGCACACACTGCGGCGTCGTGATGCGCGAGCACCGCTACCGGAAGGTGCCGGGTGTGCTGGTCGACGAGTGCTACGGCTGCGGCTGCTTCTTCCTCGATCCCGGCGAGCTGCGCGCGATCCGCGCTGCCCTCGGATCGCGGGGGCGCAAACAGGACCGGATCGACGAGCTCCTCGCGGGCGATCTCACGTACCAGCGGGAACGCCTCGCGACCGAGCTGGCGAGCGATCGCGTCCGTGCGGTGCAATCGGTCTCGCAGGCGCTCGCAGAACCGCACGACACCGTCGGGATCGGCTTGACGCTCATCGTGCGGGTCATCCTGGGATGGCTCCGCAATGTCTGATTTCGTCATCGAGCACGTGCTCGAGATCGACGCGCCGGCCGCGACGGTGTGGCACGTCATCGCCGATCTCGAGCGCTACCCCGAGTGGAATGCGTTCGTGGTGTCGTGCCGCTCGACCCTCGAGGTCGGCGCGCCGATCGACATGCGCGTGCGCGTCCTGCCGTTCCTCGCGCAGCCGCAGCGCGAGACGATCCAGGAGCACGTGCCGGGGCAGCGGCTCTGCTACGGGCTGCCGCCCGGCGCGACGGGCGCACTCGCGAGCCAGCGCTGCCATCACGTGGAGGCGCTCGGCCCGACGTGCGCGCGTTACACGTCGCGCTTCCAGCTCTCGGGCTGGCTCGCGCCCGTCGTGCGGGGCCTGCTCGGTGCACAGCTCCGCCGCGGCTTCACGGAGATGAGCGCGGGAATCCAGAAGCGCGCCGAGTCGAGGGCACTCTAGGACGCGGGCTCAGTCAGAGGCGCCACACACTTCGATGATGTCTTCGTCAGGTCCAGAGCCCCCTGTCTTCCCGTCGCGGCCCAAGGACGCCACGCGGCACCCCGACTCGCGTTCCTCTCCGGTTTCGTAAAGAAGCTCGCGACCCCAGGCGTCGACCAGCGATACTTTTCCGACGAGGTACCGAGAGAAGATTTCTGATCTGGCCCGATCCGTGGGACGGTCGTTCAACAGAGCTCGCAACCCTTCGTTCCTCGTCGGGTAACGCCCGTGATCCACTCGGTAGTCTTCGAGGCCATAGCGGACGTCGAACACCCGCTGTTGCGTCTCCATCCAGTCCTCGGTCCTAGGGAACACCCACACGACCAAGGCGGCCACGAAAGCGCACATGGCCAGCAACAGACCTGCTGCGATCCCGATACGACGCAGAATCCGAGCGATCACGGACTGCGAGAATCGCATGCCGCAGGTGTGCGATCACCGGGGTCCGCGTCCCCCCAACGCTGATACCATCGCGAGCATGTCCCCCCGCCTCCGCCGCTCGCTCCAGCTCTCGAGCCTCGGGGTCCGGATCGGCCTCTCGGCGGTGGCCTTCGCGGCGCTCTTCGCGGTGTCGTGGCTGATCTACATGCCGGTCACGGCGCTGCTCTTCGCGCCCATCTCGCTGCTCGCCGCGTTCCTGCTCTCGCATCCGCCGTCGCCCCTCGTGAACAGCGTCGCCGCGGTGACGCTCTCGGGCGCGCTCGCCGCCGCGACGGCCACGGCCGTCTTCCGCGTGCTGCTCGCGCGCGCGCGACGCAGGCGCAGTGGTTGTTCCGCCCGTCGCCCGACGTCTGGTCGACCTCGCAGGTCGCAGAGCACGTCGCCATCAGCAACGGCAACATCCTCGTGTCTAACTCCGCTCGGCTGCGCCTCGCTGCGCGCGGCGGCGTCGCAGGTGGACAACACGGGTCTTCGCCGCCGCTTGCGGCGACCCGCGCGCCTTCGGCGCGCTACACCCAGGCGCGTCCGACGGGCGACGGTGGGGGGGCGCCCGAGCGGAAGTAGAGCGCAGCCCGCGCTAGAAGCGCGCGCCGTACCCGAAGATCGCGGAACGCGCGCCCGATCTCCGTGCACGCACGCGGGCGAGCCATGGAGCGAGGGCGCCGCCCGAGGAGCCCGTCGGCGGCTACCGACTCCCGCTCCACGATCTCGTCGTGGAAGGGCACCAGCTTCGCGAGCAGCCGGTTCTGCACGTAGAACGGCACGT
>DASUFZ010000315.1:0-22529 GCA_036274295.1 Myxococcota bacterium | reverse complement strand
AGCGCACCGATGCGTGTCGCGCCGCCGGCACGGCGCTCGTCGTCGACGGCACGGAGGACGCGCTCGCCGATGCTGCGCCGGCACTCCTCGCCGACGCCGCGCGCCGCGCGGCGCTGGTGGCGCGTCTCGCGGCCGTCGGCCCGCGCAACGCGCTGCCCCGGTGCGTCGAGCTGTTGGAAGAAGCGATTCAGCGAGCCGGGTCGTTTCTCTGATCTTCGCTCGGCTTCGCCTCGCTGCGCGCCGCGCCGGACGCGGCTTGCAGGCGCGGCTCCGCGAAGCCGCCCATCGCGAGCGACGAGCCCGCCGGGTCCGACGCCGCGGTCGAGAGCTCGAGCACGATGTCGCGGCCGGCGTAGGGCGCGAGGTCGACGTCGAGCGCGAACCAGCCACGATCCTCGAGCAGGCGCTGCGGATCGAGCGTGCGCGAGAAGAGCACCGCCGAGTCGGTGCCGTCGCGCGCGCGCACCTCGAAGGTCGTCGCGGAGGTGGGGATGTGGAACCACGCGTCCGGGTGCACGCCGACGGCGCTCTCGAGGCGCGCGCCGCTCTCCGGCACGTGCAGCGGCAGCGCGAGCACGCTGCGCGCGCCGTAGGGCAGGGGCCGCAGCGCGAGCACCGGGCGGAAGGGCCAGACCTGCTGCGCGAGGTAGGTGCTGCGATCCCGCGTGGTGACGCGCTGACGCGAGCCGTCGTAGCTCTCGGCGAAGATCTCGCCGTCCTTCGCCGGAGCGCGCAGCAGCGGCGTGCCGGCGGGAGGCGACGCCCGCCGCAGCGCGGCGACGCGCAGGCCGAGCAAGGATTCGCTGAACACGCGGTCCACGTCGTAGTGGTCGACGAGATACGCGTAGAGCGCCGGCGCGGACTCCTGCATCGGCGGCAGGCTCGGGAACTGCGTGAAGTTGTAGAGGACGAGCTCGGTGTGCTGCGCTTCGAGCGCGTCGACGATGCGCTGGTCGCGGTCGGGGTACTCGGGGAAGGGCCAGACGATGTAGCTGGCCGGGTGCGGCGCGAAGCGCTCCGCCAGGAAGAGCGCGATCGGCAGATACGGCATCGCGCCGACGGCCTGCCCGTCGGGCGTCGTCTGCCGCACGTAGTCGACGAGCTCGCCGAGCATGCGCGCCTGGCCCGGCTTCGCGTAGACGCCGGCGCGCGCGCCGGGCAGCGGCGCGGAGTGCTCGACGCGCATCGAATAGAGCAGCCAGCCGGTCCAGAGGCCCGCCGCGAGCAGCAGCGCCTGCGCCGCGCGGCGCGCGAGCGGTCGCGGGCTGAGCGCGTCGTGCAGCCACGGCACGCTCGCGAGCAGCAGCGGGCTCGTGAGGACCGCGAGGTGCACGTAGTCCTGCGGCTTCACGAGGTAGCCGAGCGCCAGCAGCGCGGCGGCGAAGTGGAAGAGGGCGCGCTCCTGGAGCGCGCGCGCCTGCCGCGCCGGATCGCGCAGCGCGGTGCGCATGCGCCACTGGCGCCAGCCGAGCACGCCGAGCCAGAGCCACGGCGCGACGAGGCCGAGCTTGACCGCGATGTCGTAGAGCGGCGTCTTCAGGTAGAGCGGGCTCTCGAGCAGGGTCTTCCAGTCGGAGCCCGCCGCGACGATCAGGCCCGGCACCCACTGGTGTACGCCGCCGAGCTCGCGCAGGGACGGGTCCTGGCGGAAGAGCGGCCAGAGGGACGGCATCCCGGGGTACTCGTAGCTGGACATGCCGATGAAGTGGTTCAGCGCGGTCTGCTGCACCACGCGCCCGAGCTGGCCCTGCGCGGTGAAGTGGAGCGCGGCCAGCAGGCCGACGAGCGCGCCGGCGCCGAGGAACTCCGCGAAGAGGCGCGGCGCGCGCCCGCCCTGCGTGCGCGCGGCGAGCCACAACGTCGCGCAGGCGGCGAGCAGCGCGGCGGCGCCGTAGTCCTGCTTGCAGAAGACGCCCACGCCGAAGAGGAGACCCGCGCCGCGCAGCGCGCCCATGCCGCCGCGCTCGAGATGCCGACACAGCAGCACGAGCGAAGCGAGCTGGAAGAGCAGCGCCGTCGTGCTGTAGCTGTAGATCTGCCAGTGCGGGAAGGCCCAGGCGCGGTGGAGCCACAGCAGCGCGACGCCGGCCCATGCCCACGAGGTCGGCACGAGACGGCGCAGCAGCACGAAGCCGAGCGCCGCGTAGGCCGAGAACTCGAGGCAGACGAGCCAGCGCGACACCTCGATCGAGGTGCCGAAGAGCTGGAACGCGCCCGCGAGCAGGTAGAACGCGCCCGGCAGCGGATAGCAGGTGGCGTCGCGATAGAGCTGTCCGCCGCGCTGGATCAGATCGGCGAAGAGCAGCAGATGCCCCTCGTCCATGACGCTGAACCAGCGATCGAAGAACGGGAGCTGGAAGAGCAAGGTCGCCAGCGCGACCGCGAAGGGCGACGCCAGCACGCGCGCGCGCACGGAGGACGCGCTCATTTCGACTCCGCGACGAGGCGCGGCTCGGCGAAGCCCGCGGCGAGCAAGCTCTCGCCGCCGGCAGCGTCCGTGGACGTGGAGAGCTCGAGCACGGCGTCGCGCCCGGCGACGGCGTCGAGCGGCGCGTCGACCTCGAACCAGCCGCGGTCCTCGAGACGCCGCTGCGGATCGAGCGTGCGCTCGTAGAGCACGGTGCGGGCGCCGTCCGCGACGACGGCGATCTCGAAGGTCGTGCGCGCGGGCGGGAAGACGAACCACTTCTGCGGGTGCACGCCGACGGCCGTGCGCAGGCGCTCGCCCGGCTCCGCGCGCAGCGGCAGCGCGAGCACGCTGGCGCCGCCAGTGGTCGGCTGGAGCGCGAGCGCCGGCCGGAAGGGCCATGCCTCCCGACGCAGCATGGCGTCGCGCTCGGCGCCGGCGATCTCGCGTGCGCCGTCGCCGTGCACGATCCGCAGGCTCCCGCCGATCTCGTCGCCGAGGAGCGGGCGGCCGGGCGGCGGCCCCTCCTGGCGGCGCAGCGCCGCGAACTTGTAGCCGAACGGCCCGCCCGAGAACGTCGCGAAGCTCTCGAAGCGGTCGACGAGGTAGCGGTAGAGCTTCGGCGCGTAGACCTCGACGGGCGGCAGGGTCAGGAACTGCGTGAAGTGGTAGAGCACGAGGCGCACGTGCTGCGCCTCCATCGCATCGATCAGCGCGCCGTCGCGATCCTCGATCTCGGGGACGGGCCAGACGATGTAGCCGCTGCGATGCGGTCCGCGCCGGTCCGCCAGGAAGTGCAGCAGCGGGAAGTACGGATACACCGCGATCGTCTCGCCGGGATCTGTCTCTCTTTCCACCGTCGCGACGAGATCCTCGAGGAGACGCGCGTCGGCGGGCTCGACGTGGAGACCCGCGGCGCGCACGAGCCGCACGGGCTCCGAGTTCTTCGCGCGCAGCTCGAACGCGAGGAAGCCGGTGTAGGCGAGCGCTGCGGCGCCGGCCGGCAGCAGCGGGATCGCGAGCGCGAGCGCGAGACGCCGCCGTGCGCGCCAGAGCGCACTCGCTTCGAGCACGGCGAGCGCGACGAAGGGCCAGGTGACGACCGCCCAGTGCAGATAGTCCTGCGGCTTCGCGACGTGGCCGAGCGCGCAGAAGGCGGCGCCCGTCGCCCACAAGGACAGCTCGGCCAGCGCCGGCGCGCGGCGCGCCGCATCGCGCAGGCGCGCGCGCGCGCGCCACTGCCGGAAGCCCGACGACGCGAGCAGCAGCCACGGGCCGTACAGCACCGCCAGCACGTAGAGCTCGTAGAGCGGCGTCTTCGCGTAGAGCGGTCCGCCGGTGGCGCGCTTCCAGTCGAGCGTCCACACGAGCGGCGGGAAGTGCGTCGCGATGCCGGCGGGCGCGCGCAGCGCGGGATTCAGCGCGAGGAGCTCCCAGGGCCACGCGAACGACGAGAACGGGAAGGTCGCCGTGCCGACCGCGTGCGTGAGGACGCAGAAGCGGATCACGTCCATCAGCACGCCCTGCGCGAGAAAGAGCAGGCCGGCCAGCGCGCCGACGGCCGCGGCGGGCGCGAGGAAGAGCGCGCTGCGCGTGCCGAAGCCGGGCGACGTCGCCGGGCGCGTGCGCGCGGCGACGCCCAGGGTCACGAGGGTCGCCAGCAGCGCGGCGGCGCCGTAGTCCTGCTTGCAGAAGACCCCGAGGCCGAAGACGAGTCCCGACCACGCGAGCGGCGCGCGCCGCTCGCTCTCGAGGTGCGCCACCAGCAGGCGCAAGGAGATGGCGAGGAGCAGCAGCGCCGTCGTGCTGTAGCTGTACATCTGCCAGTGTGGGAAGGCCCAGAGCCGGTAGGCCCACAGGAGCGGCACCGCCGCCAGCGCGAATGCCGGCGGCATCATGCGGCGCAGCAGGCCGTGCACGACGGGGACGAAGAGCGCGAACAGGGCGACGACCGCCCAGCGCGCGACGAGCACGGAGGGCTCGAAGAGCCGGAAGAGCCCCGCCAGCAGGTAGAACGCGCCGGGCAGCGGGTAGAAGGTGGCGTCGCGGTAGAGCGTGCCGCCGCCCGCCGCGATCTCCGAGAAGAGCAGCAGGTGGCCCTCGTCCATCCCGCTGAACCAGCGATCGAAGAACGGCAGCTGGAAGGCGAAGGTGGCCGCGAAGACGAGCCCGAAGGGGAGCCAGCGGCGCGCGGAGCGCGGCGCGCCGGAGCTTGCGACGTTCATCGGCTGGGCATCCCGGGGGTTTGTCGTAAACTGCGGCCAACCTTAGGGTATTTGCCGAGCGGCGCCCGCTGCGCCGCGGATTCCCCGATGCGAGCGAAGCCGCCCTTCGACATTCCCACCGCGCTCGTGCTCGCGGTCATGTACGCGCTGCTGGCCGGCAACGCGTGGCTCTGGCTCCACGCGCCGCTGCCGTGGCCCGTGCACGTGCTCGTCGGCGCCGTCGGCATCCACCTCGCCTTCACCGTCTGGCACGAGGCGGTGCACCGGAACGCGTCGCGCATCGCCTGGCTGAACGACGCCTTCGGCGTGCTCGGCGCGCTGCCCTACATGGCGCCCTTCTATCTGGAGAAGTGGTTCCACCTCCAGCATCACGCGCTGCTGAACCGCGCCGACGACCCGAACTACATCTACACCGACGGGCCGCTGTGGCAGCTGCCGCTGCGCTACGTGCGCATCCTCCAGTACGCGCGCCGCCGCATGCGCGACGACCCGCGCGGCCCCCTCGAGCGCTGGGTCGATCGCCTGCCGCTCGTGCTGCTGGTGGCGATCGTGGCGACGGCGCTGGCGTACGGCGCGTTCGTCGACCTGCTCGTGCTGTGGGTGCTGCCCTTCGCGGTCTCGAAGATCGTGATGGACTGGTACATCAACTGGCTGCCGCACGCGGGGCTGCCGCCGGACCGCTACCGCGGCACGCGCGTCGTCGACGTCGGCTGGCTGACCCCGCTGGTGCTCGGGCACAACTACCACGCGATCCACCACCTCTGGCCGAACCTGCCGTGGCACCGCTACCGCCCGACCTTCCGCGAGAAGCAGGCGTCGCTGCGCGAGCGCGGCGTCCCCGTCGAGACCCGCCTGTTCGGCTGGTCCACCCATGACGCCGTCCGCCGCGACTCTGTCTCTGGTTGAGACGCGCTGCGCGCTCTGCGGCGGCGACGACGCAGCGCTCGAGGCCTCGGGGCGCGATTTCGAGTACGCCACCGCCGCCAACGAGTTCCGCTTCGTGCGCTGCCGGCGCTGCGATCACGTGTACCTGAATCCGCGTCCCGGCCGCGGCGACCTCGGCGTGATCTATCCCTCGAACTACTACGCCTACGGCGGCGCCGTGAATCCGCTCGTCGCGCCGCTGCGCCGTCGCTGGGAGCGCGGCAAGGTGCGCATGTACCGCGAACTCGTCGGCGACGGGCCGCGCCGCATCCTCGACGTCGGCTGCGGCAACGGCCGCTTCCTCGAGATCCTGCGCGACGCCGGATCGCCGGAGTGGCGCCTCGAGGGCATCGAGATCGACGCCGCCGCCGCCGAGGCGTGTCGCGCCAGGGGCTTCCGCACGCAGGTCGGCCGCGTCGAGGACTTCCGCGACGCGGAGGGCTTCGACGCCATCGTCATGCTCCAGCTGATCGAGCACGTCGACGATCCCGTCGCGATCTGCCGGCGCGTCTTCGAGCTGCTGCGGCCGGGCGGCTACTTCATCGTCGAGACGCCGAACCTGGCGGGCCTCGACTACGACGCCTTCCGCGGGCGCTGCTGGGGCCACTACCACTTCCCGCGCCACTGGAACCTCTTCTCGACCGCGTCCATCCAGCGCATGCTGCGCGCGCAGGGCTTCGAGATCGCGCGCACGGAGTACCTGATCAGCACGTCGGCCTGGACGATCTCGCTGCACAACTGGTTCCTGGACCACGGCTGGCCCGACTGGTTCGTGCGCTTCTTCCACTTCCAGAACCCGCTGCTGCTCGGCCTTTTCGTGCTGCTCGACAGCCTGCGCGCCCGCTCCGGCGGCGAGACCTCGAACCAGCGGGTGGTGGCCCGGAAGCCTCGGTAATCGAAGGGGAAAGGGCCGCGCAGCCCAGGCTCGAAAAGAAAGTGAGTTGTCACTTTCTGGCCTTCGGCGTAGGCTGGGTCGCCATGGCGCTCGCCCTCCCGCTTCCCTCCGAGCCGCGTCAGGCGCGCAGCCGCGCGACCCGGAAGCGGCTGCTGCGCGCCTGCGTCGCCAGCCTCTGCCGGCAGGGGCTCGCCGGCACCACGACGACGGAGGTCTGCCGTCGCGCGGGCGTGTCGCAGGGCGCGCTCTTCAAGCACTTCCCGAGCAAGGACGCGCTGCTCGCCGCCGCCGTCGAGGACCTCTTCGCCTCGCTCGTCGCGGAGTACCGGCGCGGACTCGCGGCGGTGTCGGCCAGCGAGGATCGCGTGCGCGCGGCCGTGCACCTGCTCTGGGAGATCATGACCCGGCCGGCGCTCCAGGCCGTGTTCGAGCTGATGGCGGCGGGCCGCTGCGACGCGGCGCTGCGCGACGCGCTCGAGGCCGTGCAGCTACGCCACCGCGAGAATCTCGGCGCCGCGGCGCGCGAGCTCTTCCCGCAGGCCGCCGGCGACGGCGCCGCCTTCGACGCCATGCTCGACGTCGTGCTCTCCGCCATGCAGGGCGCCTCGCTCGGCGCGCTGGTCCTCCAGGACGCCGCGGCCGACGCGCAGCGCCTCGAGCTGCTGACGTCGCTCGCGCGCGGCGTATTGGAAGCGAGGATCTGACGATGGATCTGACCACCTGGGCCGCCCCGGTCTTCCTCGCGCTGATCGCGCTCGAGGTCTTCCTCTCCGCGCGGCAGCGCGCGCGCGGCGCGTCGGACGGCCAGCGCGGCTACGCGCAGCGCGACAGCTGGGCCAGCATCTCGATGGGGCTCGGCTCGCTCGTCGTCGGCGTCGCCACCAAGTGGCTCTGGTTCGGGATGTACACCTTCGCCTACCAGTTCCGGCTGTTCGACCTCGGCACGGGGCCGCTCGTCTTCCTCGCCGCGCTCCTCGGCGACGACTTCTTCTACTACTGGTACCACCGGCTGCACCACGAGGTGCGCTTCATGTGGGCGGGCCACGTCGTCCACCACTCGAGCCGGCACTTCAACCTGTCGACGGCGCTGCGGCAGCCGTGGACGACCTTCATGGGCCCGCTCTTCTATCTGCCCCTGCCGCTGCTCGGCTTCGACCCGCTGCTGCTCGTCACCGTGCACTCGGTGAACCTGCTCTACCAGTTCTGGATCCACACAGAGCTGATCGATCGCCTCGGCCCGTTCGAGTGGGTGTTCAACACGCCCTCGCACCACCGCGTCCACCACGGCCGCAACGTGCGCTACCTCGACCGCAACCACGGCGGCATCCTGATCGTCTGGGACCGCCTCTTCGGGACCTTCGAGCCGGAGCGCGAGGCGGTCGACTACGGGCTGACGAAGAACATCACCAGTCACTCGCCGTGGGAGATCTTCGCCCACGAGTGGCGCGCGATGTGGCGCGACGCGCGCAACGCGGACACGTGGGGCGACGCCCTGCGCGTCGGGCTGATGCCGCCGGGCTGGAGCCGCGACGGCAGCACCCTGACGGCCGACGAGCTGCGCAGGAGCCTGCCGGACGCGTGATGCGACGCCTGCTGGACGGGCTCGAGCGCGCCGCGGTGCTCGCCGCGCGCGCGTTGATCGCGTTGCTCGCGCGGCTGCCGCACGCCTTCGTGCTGGCGTGCTTCCGCGCGCTCGCCGACGTCGCCTTCGCCTTGCGCATCCGGCGGCGCGTGATGATGGAGAACCTCGATCTCGTCTACGCAGATCGCCTGTCGGCCGCCGAGAAGCGCCGCATCGCGCGCTCGGCGCTGCGGAACCTCTTCATGACGGTGGCCGAGATGGCGCGCAGCTCGCACCCGCTCGCGCGCGACGAGGTGGCGCGCACGCTCGAGCTCGAGCCGCGCGCGCTCTTCGACAGCGCCGCGGCCGACCCGCGCGGCAGCCTCTTCGCGGTCGCGCACTCCGGCAACTTCGACCTCTGCGGCCTGCGCTTCATCCACGACTACCATCGCCCGCTCGCGGTGGTGATGAAGCCGCTCGGCACGCCGCGCTTCCAGCAGGAGCTCGTCGCGGCGCGGCACAGCTACGGCTTCGAGGTGCTGACCACGGAGCAGGGCGGCGTCGTGCAGGCGACGGCCGAACGGCTCCTGAAGGGCGGGCTCGTCTGCATGCTGCCGGACCAGTTCGCGCGGCGCTCCGGCGTGGTCGTCGATTTCCTCGGCGTGCCCGCGAGCACGCACGCCGGCCCCGCGCTGGCGGCGCTGCGCGCGCCGGGCTGCCGCCTGTTCGCGGCCGTCGACACGCGCGAGGGCGACGGTCCACGCCACGTCTGCCACATGCGCGAGATCCTCGATTTCGCGCCGAGCGGCGACGTGCAGGCGGACGCGCTCGCGCTCACCCGCCGCATCGCGGACGAGATGAGCGCGATCGTGCTCCAGCATCCGGAGTCGTATCTGTGGCCGCACCGCCGCTGGCGCAGCTACAAGCGCCATCTGCCGGGAGGGGTACGGCGGCACTCGGACAGATGACGATCACCGCGCGATGAGGGTGGAGGGCGAGTCGCGTAGACGCGAACGAGAGCCGTAAAGCGCTCGCTCGATCCGACCGGATGGAAGCTCTGAAAACCATGGCGCGCGGAGCGCGCCGCAAGCGCCGAAGGCGCGCGCAGCGAGGCGCAGCCGAGCGGAGCCCATCGGGCTAGATCGCCTGCCAGATCAGCACGGCCGAGGCGACGAGGATCACGAGCGAGGTCGTCGCCGCGCCGAACCCGCGCGGCGGCCGGCGCATCACGTGGACGTCGAGGCCGAAGGGGTGCATCAGGCGCGCGAGCACCAGCGCGGTGCCGAGGATGGCGAGCAGCATGTGGCTCGCGCCGTTCAGCTCGAGCAGCGCCATCAAGAGCAGCGCCAGCGGCACGTGCTCGACGAAGTTCGCGTGGCGCCGGATCGCGACGGTGAGGTCGGGGTTGCCGCCGTCGCCGAGCGACACGTTGGTGCGCGTGCGCAGCAGCCCGATCGGCAGCTCGAGCACCAGGAACATGATGCCGAGCACGCCCGCGAAGACGGCGGTGATCGGGACGGGCAGGGTCATGGCTTCTCCTTGCGCAGCAGGAAGGCTGCGTTGTCGTGGAAGAGCCCGCGCGCCTCGGCGGGCCGGAGCCCGAGCTTGCCCGCGGCGTAGTCGTCCAGCGGGTGCGCCGTGCCCTCGGAGTGCGGGTAGTCGCTGCAGCACATCAAGAGGTCGGCGCCGCCGAGCTGGCGCGCGAGGTGGCGCGGCAGCTCGTAAGCGAACGAGGCGACGCGCACCTGGCGCCGGAAGTAGTCGCTCGGGCGCAAGGTCAGGCCGGAATCCACCCCCTCGAGCCGGCGCACGAAATCGCTCCCGCCGTCGAGCATCATGAGGAAGAGGGGCACCCAGACCGCCGAGAGCTCGACGATGCCGAGGCGCAGCTCGGGGTGGCGCTCCAGGACACCGTGGAGGATCAGGTCGGTCAGCGCGAGCGCGGCCGGCACGTAGAGGAGCACGGTGTCGATCGCGAAGGTGCTCTGCTCCTCACGTCCGGCGTACCAGGCCTCGTCGAAGACCTTCGGCTGGTCGGCGACGTGGAAGCACGGGCTGATCCCGTGGTGCGCGAACGAGGCCCAGATGCGCTCGTGGTCCGGATGCGAGAGCGCGCGGCCGTCCACCTGCGCGGGCGCGATCATGGCCGTGCGCACGCCCGCGCGCGCGAGCCGCGCGAGCTCCTGCTCGAGCCACTGCGGATCGCGGAGCGTGAGGTGCGCCACCGGATGCAGGCGCCCGCCGCCCTCCTGCACGACGGTTCCGCACCAGCGGTTCCACGCGCTCATGTTCGCGCGCAGCGCGGGCAGATCGCGCGAGAGCGCGCGCTCCCACACGAGCCCGTAGTTCGGGAAGGCGATCGCCTCGTCGAGCCCCATCGCCTCGAGCCGCGCCGCGCGCGCGCGCGGATCCCAGTAGTCGCGCGGCAGGATCTCGTCGTAGCGCGCCTGCGGCGGCAGGCCCTCTCGCTCGCGACGGCGGCGCTCGCCGATGGCGTCGGTCTCACCGGGCGTCTGCACGTCCGCGACGGTCAGCACGCGCTCGCGCCACAGGAGGCGCACGTGGCCCTGCGCGTCGTCGGCGAGGCGCAGCGCCTCGTGGCGCATGCCCGGATCGATGTGCTCCTCCCACAGCCCGCGGTACTCGTAGAGATGCTGATCGCAGTCGATCACGCGATCCATGGGCGGACCTCCTACAGAGGTGGAGTGGGCACGCGTATCGCAGGAAACTCGGTGCCGCCGTCGATCTGGAAGACCTTGCCCGTCACCCACGCAGACGCCGGCGATGCCAGGTAGAGCGCGGCGGCGGCGATGTCCTCGACGGTGCCGGGGCGTCGCATCGGCGTGTTGGACTCGAACTGCTGGCGCAGCGCGTCGCTCTTCAGCACGGTGGCGAGGGCGTCGGTGTCGACGCCGCCGACCGAGATCGCGTTGACCCGCACCTTCGGCGCGAGCTCCGCCGCGAGGTTGCGCGTCAGCATGTTGAGCGCGGCCTTGGCCGCGCCGTAGGCGACGAAGCCCGTCTGCACCATGTCCGAGCTGCGCGACGAGATGTTCACGATCGCGCCGCCGCCGGCCGTCGCGACCATGTGCGGCACGCACAGGCGCGAGAGCAGGAACGCGCTGGTGGCGTTGAAGCGGAGCGACGCCTCGAAGAAGGCCTCGCTCGTCTGCATGGCGGGGCGCGGCGGCGTGCCGCCCGCGTTGTTGACGAGCAGGTCGAGGCGGCCGAAGGCCGTGAGCGTCGCGGCGACGGCCGCCTCGAGATCCGCCGTCTTCGTGACGTCGCACACGACGGTGGCGGCACGGCGCCCGCGCGCGCGCACCGCCTCGGCGGTGGCGTCGAGATCGGACTGCGTGCGCGCGGCGCAGACGACATCGGCGCCGGCCTCGGCGAAGGCCAGCGCGATGCCGCGGCCGATGCCCTTGCCCGCGCCCGTCACGAGCGCGACCCGGTCGGTGAGCTTGAAGCGGTCGAGGATCACGCGCGCGTCCGCAGCAGCGACGGCGCGGCGCGCCCCGCGACGAGCGGCAGGTCGAGGTACGTCTTGATGCCGGGCTCCGCGCGCACGACGTACGGGATCGCGCTGACGCAGTGGATCGCCGTCGCGACGATGCCCGGGTTGCGCGCGAGCCCCTGCGCGATCGACTCGGGGTGGAGGCCATGGAAGGTCAGCGAGACCGGCGGGTCGCCGGTGATCTCCACCTCGAAGCGCTCGCCCTCCGGCCCGAACCGCCAGGGCGGATCGAGGTGCTCCTCGCCCATCAGCCAGTTGACGCGCGCCGTCGCGAAGGGCTCGCCGCGCACGGTGCCCTGCCAGGTGAAGCGCTGCGCGGCGACGCGCCCGGGCGCGATCTTCCCGATCGGCGAGTCGATCGGCGCGATCGCGACCGCCATCTCGTGCGTGGTGCGCTTCTTCGGGTCGAGCTCGACCCCTAGCGCGTCGGCCACCATGTCGATCGACTGCTCGAAGCCGCCGCCGAGGATCTTGAGCATCGGGCTCTTCGCGGCGCTCTCGGGCGTATGTCCGAACAGCATGACGTCGCGCACGACGGCGACGGCGCCATAGGTGCGGATGTCGGAGAACTCCTCCGCGCGCACGTGCGTGATCGCGCGCGAGAGCGCGGAGACCATCAGCGGGAAGCGCTCGGTGATGCCGCCGGGGTGGATGCCCGTGCCGTGGAGGGTCACGCCGCCCTTCAGACACGCGGCCTGCATCGCCTCCGCGCTGGCGTTGCGGAACGGGTAGAACCAGCCGAGCGGCGTCACGACGTTCTTGCCCGACTCGAGGATGCGCGCGACCTCCTCGGGCTTCGCGAGCAGCGGGCTGTAGAGCACGCAGTCGGCGTCGAGCGCGAGGATCGCCGGGATGTCGTCGGTCGCGCGCACGCCGAGCGGCGCGATGCCGGCGATCTCACCCGCGTCGCGCCCGACCTTCTTCGGGTTCGTCACGTAGCAGCCGACGAGCTCGAGCTCCGGATGGTCGACGATGCCCTGGATGGCGGCGCAGCCGAGGCCTCCCGTCGCCCACTGGATCACGCGGTACGCCATGCCCGGCTCCTTCTCACGAGGGCGCCCAGCATACGCGACTCCGAAAAATCAGCGCACCCACCCCGGCGGCGCCGTCACGATCACCGTCGTCGCCTCGCAGCGCGCGAGCAGGTCCTCGGCGCCGTGGCCGAGGAACGGGCGGCCCGAGAGCTGGCGCAGGTTGGCGGCGACGATCAGCAGGTCGACCTCGCGCTCGCGCGCGAGCGCGAGGATCTCGTCGGAGGGCGCCACGCCGTGGCGGATCACCGTCTCGGCGTGCACCCCCATGCGGGTGGCGAAGTCGCGCGCCTCCTCCAGCACCTGCAGCGCGACCTCGGCGCGCTCGTCGAGGCGCGTGTCCTCGCCCCAGGCCGGGAAGGCGATGCCGCGCCGCTCGGGCGTGTGCGTCACCACGTGCGCGATCAGCACGTGCGCGCCGGTGCGCGCGGCGATCTGGTAGGCCATCTCCTGCGCCGCGCGGCCGGGCGCCGTGCCGGTCGCCGGCACCAGGATGCGGCGGTAGCCCGGCGGCGCGTCGAGGTTCTCGCGCGCGCCGCGGCGCACCATCACGACGGGCAGCGGCGAGACGCCGAGCAGCTCATCGATGACCGGCGAGACGAGACGGCCGGCCACGCGCACGTCGGTCGCACCGACCGCCATGACGCCGTAGCCGAGCACAGCGTGGTCGAGGATCGCGCCGAGGGTAGTGCGGTTGGCGACGTGCTCGTGCACCACCGGCCGCTCGCCGAACGCGGCGCGCACGCGCGCGAGGTCCTCCGGCGGAACGTCGGCGCCTGCGGAGAGCAAGGTCACCTCCACCTCCTTCGGCCAGGCGAGATCCACGATGCGCGCGGCGAGCAGCGAGTTGGGGCCGCCGTGGCTGGGCAGCAGCACACGCGTCGCGCGCACCAGCACGTTGTCGCGCAGCATGCGCTCGCGTTCGAGGCGCAGCTGCTCCTCCTCGGAGCCCTGCCAGCCGCGCAGCGCCCTGCGCAGCAGCGGAGGCGCCGCGATGGACGTCGCCATCGCCATCAGCACGATCACGGCATACGAGCTCTGCGAGAGCACGCCGACGGACAGGCCGACCGTCGCGACCACGATCTCCACGGCGCCGCGCGCGTTGAGCCCGGCGCCGAGCGCGAGCCGCTCGCGCGTCGGCAGGCCCGCGAACCAGCCGCCGAGGTACGCGCCCGCGAACTTCGAGACGCTCGCCGCCGCGAGCACGGCGATCCCCCACAGCGCGACGTCGGACTCGGCCAGCAGGGTGAGATCGACGCGCAGGCCCGCGGTCGAGAAGAAGATCGGCGCGAGGAAGGCGCCGGTCAGGCGGTCGAGCAGGGCGAACGTCTCGTCGTGCTGGAACTTCGAGCGGCCGAGCACGATGCCGGCGACGAAGGCGCCGAGCACCGCTTCCAGCCCGAGGAACTGCGTTGCGCAGCCGGCGGCGAGCGCGGCGCCGAGCGCGACGGTGAAGGCGCCGCGCGGGCCCGCCTGCGTCGTGCGTACGCGCCGCAGCAGCCAGTCGGTGCCGCGCTGGCCGAGCGTGAGCATGAAGAGCCCGAAGAGCGCCATGCCCGCGACGCTGAGCGCGAGCTGGCCGCCGCCGACCTCGCCCGACTGCGCGAGGCGCGCCGCGATGCCGAGCAGCATCCAGCCGGCCAGGTCGTTGACCATGGCCGCCGCGATCATCACCTGCGCGATGCTGCGCCGCATGAGCCCGAGCTGCGAGAGCACGGCGGCCAGCACGGGCAGCGCCGAGATGCCGAGCGCCGTGCCCATGAAGAGCGCGAACACGGGGCGCTCGGCCGCCGCGCCGAGGAAGTGCTCGGGCATCGCGAGCCCGAGGCCGACACCGACGAGCACGGGCACGACGAGGCTGCCGATCGCGACGCGCGCCGTCGCGCGCCCGAGCCGGCGCACCAGGGTGAGATCGGTCTCGAAGCCGGTCACCACGAGCAGCAGCAGCACGCCGAGCCACGCGACCGCGGCGACCATGCTGCGCTGCACCGGGTCTTCCGGAAAGAGCCAGGCGGAGAACGACGGCGCGACGTGTCCGAGCACCGAGGGTCCGAGCAGCAGACCGGCGGCCAGCTCGCCGACGACGGGCGGCTGGCCGAGACGCCGCGCGAGCGCGCCGAGCCCGCGCGCCGTGACGAGCAGCACGAGGAGCTGCACCCAGAAGAGCAGGAGCTGATGCTCGCTGGGCACGGCAGATCTAGTTCGTCGTGCCCGCGCCGATGCGCAGGTTGCGCGTCGCGACGAACACCTCGCGCAGGAACGAGAGCAGCGCGCCGATCAGGGCGAACATGGTGGCGACGAAGGCCGTGCCGACGGGCACGCGCATGTCGCGGCCGAGGAACGCCCCCGCGAAGAGCAGCGCGACGAGGGTGCAGATCATCAGCGCGCAGATGACCGCCAGCGCGATCGAGCGATTGATCAGCCGCGCGCGGCGCGAGAGCGCGCCGAGCTGGCGCTCGGCGTCGAGGCGCTCGCGCTCGCTCGCCACGCCGAGCATGTCCTCGAGCACGCGCGCGCGGTCGATGATGCGCGCGAGGCGGTTCGTCAGCACGTTGAGGAACGCCGCGACGCCGGTCAGCAGGAAGACCGGCGCGACGGCGAGCTGGATCACGTGCCCGATGTCGGCGAGCTCGGATTCGTGCAGGACGGCCCCCCAGGCTCCGCGGATCGCGAGCCTACCAGACGCCGGCACGCGCGCCTCGCCCTTTCACACGGACAGGCGTTGCTTCATGCTGGCGCCAGCCAGGAGGAGCGCGAGTGAGCGGGATCACGCGATTGCGAAGGATCGACATCGGACTGGTGCTGTGCGCGGCGCTCGCGCTGGCGAGCGCGAGCCTCGCCGACGAGCCGCCCGATCAGGACGCGATGTCCGCCGAGGAGCTGAGCCGGCAGCTCAACAATCCCGTGTCGTCGATCTGGAGCTTCAACCTCCAGAGCAACATCGTGTCGATGAAGAACTCCGGCGAGGACCTGCCGAACTGGAACCACGGCAACACCGAGTGGTTCTACAACCTGAACTTCCAGCCCGTGATCCCGCTGCACCTCACCGACAGCTGGAACCTGATCACCCGGCCCGTCTTCCCGTTCTACGCCGAGCGGCCGGTGCTCGACGACGACGAGATCGAGCACGAGGGCGGCCTCGGCGACATCAACCTCTTCTCGCTCTTCTCCCCCGCGCAGGAGCAGGCCGGCATCCTCTGGGGCGTCGGCCCCTCCTTCATCTTTCCCTCCGCGACGAAGAACGCGCTCGGCCAGGAGAAGTGGCAGGCCGGCCCCGCGGCGGTCGCGCTCCACCTCGGCCACGAGTGGATCTTCGGCGTGCTCGCGCAGCAGTGGTGGTCGTTCGCGGGCGACGACAGCGCGCCGAAGACGAGCCAGGCGAACGTGCAGTACTTCCTCTACCGCCTGCTGCCGGACGAGTGGCAGATCGGCATGGGCCCGAACATGACCGTCGACTGGGAGGCCGACGACGGCAACGAGGTCACCTTCCCGGTCGGCCTCGGCGCCGGCAAGCTCGTGAAGTTCGGGAAGTTCCCGGTGAAGTTCACCTTCGAGGTCGACTACGCGGTCGTGAACCCCGACGACGTCGGGCAGCGCTGGAACCTGCGGCTCCAGATCATCCCGGTGCTGCCGGCGCTGGTGAAGAGGAAGCTGCTGCCGGAGTTCTAGCGGCCTCGCCCGAGGCCGGCCTCCTTGCTACTCCAGCTCTTCCATCGCGATGACGTCGCTGCCGGGCGGCAAGGTGAAGTGCATGCCGTCCTCGCCGAGCACGACGGTGCCGTCCCACGCGTCCGAGACGCCCTGCATGAACAGGCGCCGCACCAGCGCGTTGTCGGGCGGCGGCACCAGATGCGTCAGCACGAGCATGCGGACGCCCGCCTGCGCCGCGATCTTCGCCGCCTGCACGGGGGTCGTGTGGTAGCCGGGGATGTCGTGCGCGATGCGCGCGCGCCGCGTGTTGCCGGCCGCCGCGGCCGCGCGCTCGGCCACGCCGATGATCCTCGCGTTGAGCGCCTCGTGCACCAGCAGGTCGGCGCCGCGCGCGATCGACGTGAGGGTCTGCGAGGGCATGGTGTCGCCGCTCACCACCACCGAGCGCCCCGCGAAGTCGATGCGGTAGCCGTACGCGGGTGACACCGGAGAATGGTCGACGGCGAAGGCGTGCACGCGCAGCGGGCCGTCTTCGAAGACCAGCTCCGCGCCGCCGGCCGGGACCTCGATGGCGCGCGGCTGGAGCGGCCGCGCGCCCGGCGGCATCAGCGCCTCGCCGTGGTGCGCGACGCGGTAGCGCGTATCCGGCGCGTAGGCCTGCTCGAAGCCGGCGACGACCTCCTCGATGCCCGGCGGGCCGTAGACGCGCAGCGGCACGGGGCGCCCGAGCGCCCACGACTGCATGCCCGTCTCGCCGAGCTCGCCGATGTGATCGGAGTGGAAGTGCGTGACGAGCACCGCGTCGATCGCCTCGCGCGGCAGGCGCAGCAGGCCCATGCGGTCGTTCGCGCCGGGACCGGCGTCGACGAGCAGGAAGTGCCCGCCGCCGAGGATCGCGGTGCACGGTCCCGCGCGCTCGGCCGACGGCAGCGGCGAGCCCGTGCCGCACAGCACGACGTGCAGCGCGTCGTCGTCGAGCCACTCGCGGTGGTCCGGCGCGTTGACCGCGCGGCTGGCGGCGCGCTCGAGCAGCGCGGTCTCGATGCGCTCGCAGCCGAGGCCCGCGAGGGCGAGCAGCGCGAGGAGCAGAAGCAAGCGACGGCCCATGAGTCCTCCCGGCGCACCCGCTGGGCCGCCGGCGCCAACGCTGGCCCGGCGGCCGGCGCCTGGCAAGTTCGGGCGACGCCGCCTCTCCCGCCGGTTTAAGATGGCTGCATGCGTTGGACGCGCGGCGGCCGCAGCGAGAACCTCGAGGACCGGCGGGCCGAGAGCCCCGGCCGCATGGGCCTGCCGGGCGGCGGCATGCGCCTCGGGCTCGGCGGCATGCTGCTGGTGCTCGGCATCGGCTGGGCGCTCGGCCTCGACCCGCTGACACTTCTCGGTGCGCTGTCGGGCGGCGGCACCAGCGTCGACGTGCCGATGGGCTCGCCCGATCAGGTCAGCGCGCCGGGCCCGCTCGCGACCAGCCCCGAAGAGGAGGAGCGCGTCGACTTCGTCTCCTTCGTGCTCGACGACGCGCAGCAGACGTGGGGCGGCCTGATGCAGAACTACAGCCCCGCGCAGCTCGTGCTCTTCCGCAACGCGGTGCAGACGGGCTGCGGCTACGCGCCGTCCGCGGCGGGTCCCTTCTACTGCCCGCGCGATCAGAAGGTCTACGTCGACCTCGGCTTCTTCGACGAGCTGAAGAGCCGCTTCGGCGCGCCGGGCGACTTCGCGCAGGCCTACGTGCTCGCGCACGAGATCGGCCACCACGTGCAGAACCAGCTCGGCATCGAGCGCGAGCTGCGCGCGCAGCAGCAGGCGCATCCCGGCCAGGCCAACGCGCTCTCGGTGCGCATGGAGCTCCAGGCCGATTGTCTCGCCGGTGTGTGGGGTCACTCGACCCAGCGCCGCGACCTGCTCGACCCGGGCGATCTCGAGGAGGGCCTCGCGGCCGCCTCGGCCGTCGGCGACGATCGCATCCAGGAGATGGCGACCGGCGAGGTGCGGCCGGAGTCGTTCACGCACGGCTCCTCGGAGCAGCGCGTCGCCTGGTTCCGGCGCGGCTTCGATTCGGGCGACCCGAACGCCTGCGACACGTTCGGCAGCTCCGAATAGGCTTCGCGTGTTCGACTTCGATCCTGGCGACGAGCTCTCGCTGCTCGTCGAGACCGTGCGCGGCTTCGCGGCCGAGGCGCTGGCGCCGCGGCTGCGCGAGCACGAGGCCGCGCGCGACGTCTCGCAGGCGGCGCGCGAAGCGGCGCGCCAGATCGGTCTCGCCGGTCTCGAGCTGCCGGAAAAGCGCGGCGGGGCAGGGCAGGGCGCGCTCGCGCGCGCGCTGGTGAACGAGGAGCTCGCCGCGGCGGATCCCGGCGCCGCGCTCGCGCTCGATCCGCTCGGCCCCGCGCTCTACGCGCTGGCGGAGTGCGGCGGCGACGACGCGCTGCGCGAGCTTGCGCTGCCGCTGCTCGCGCAGCCGGGCGCGCGCGCCGTCCTCTTCTGTGCGGGCGACGCCGCGCTGCGCTTCGGCGGCGAGCGCGTCTCGGGCCGCGCGCCGTGGGTGCCCGCGGACCGCGCGGACCTCGTCGTCGTGCTGGATGCGGCGGGCGCCTGCGCGATCCGCGAGGGGATCGCGCTCGCGCCGCTGCGCGGTGCGGGCCTGCGCGCGGCTGGCGCGTCGGAGCTCGTGCTCGAGGGCGCGCCCGTCGCCGCGCGTTGGAGCGACGCCGCGGCCGCTGCGCGCGCCCTGGCGCGCGCGCGTCTCTATGTCGCGGCGCTGCTCGTCGGGACGCTTCGCAATGCGGCGGAGTTCTCGCGACGTTATGCGCTGGAGCGCGTCGCCTTCGGGCGTCCGATCGCGCACCACCAGGCGCTGGCCTTCCTGATCGTCGACATGCACATGGCCGTCGACGCCGCGCGCCTGCTGCTGCACGAGGCCGCCTGGCGCGCCGACCAGGGCATGCCCTTCGAGGGCGAGGCGGCGGCGGCCTTCGCCGACGCGGTAGAGGCGTCGCGCCTCGTGGGTCCGGCCGCGGTGCAGATCCTCGGCGGCCACGGCTTCATGCAGGACTACCCGATGGAGAAGTCCATGCGCGAGGCGCGCGCGCTGGGATTGCTATGCGGCGGGCTCGACCGCGCGCGCGACGACGCCGCGTCGCGGCTCGCGGGGCCCGTGGCGCTCTCCGCTGGGGAGCACGGCTGATGGACTTCGCGATCGACGCCGAGCTGCGCGCGCGTCTCGAGGAGGCGCGCGAGTGGGGCGCGCGCGAGGTGCGCCCGGCCGGGCTCGAGTCCGACCGCATGGGCAAGCCGCTGCCGCCCGAGCACCCGTACTTCGCGAGAGCGCTCGCGCACGGCGAGGGCCGCACGCGCTGGCCGGGCGCCGGCGTCGCGCCGCGGCGTCCGCCGCAGGGCGCCGTCGTCGCGAGCCTGCTCATCGCGGAAGAGCTCGCCTACTGGGATCGCGGCATCTGCATCGCGAATCCGGGGCCGGGTCTTCCGGAGGGCGCGGTGCTCGCGCAGGGAACCGACGCGCAGAAGGAGCGCTTCCTCGGCCCCTTCCTCGCGCCCGACAAGCCGCGCTGGGCCTGCTTCGCGATGACCGAGCCCGGCGCCGGCTCCGATGCCGCCGCGATCCGCACCACTGCGCGCAAGGACGGCGGCCACTACGTGCTCGACGGCGCCAAGTGCTTCATCGGCAACGCGAGCCGCGCGGACTGGATCCTGGTGCAGGCCGTCGTCGACGGCGGCAAGGGGCGCGACGCGCAGCGCGCCTTCTTCGTCGAGCACGGCACGCCGGGGCTCGGCGGCTGGAAGATCGAGAAGAAGATGGGACTCAAGGCCTACGAGTCGACGTCGTTCACGCTCGAGCGCTGCCGCGTGCCGGCCGAGAACCTGCTCGGCGGCGAGGCGCGCAAGAGCGGCGCCGGGTTCGGCACGGCCATGCGCACCTTCAACGCGGGCCGCCCGATCATCGCCGCCAACGCGGTCGGCATCGGGCGCGCGGCGCTCGACGAGGCGCTCGCCTTCGCGCGCGAGCGCGATCTCCTGCGCGATGCGCGCGTGCGCGACCGCCTCGAGCTGAGCGCGCGCAAGCTGCGTGCGGCGCGGCTCCTGTGTCTGCGCGCCGGCTGGCTCGCCGATCACGCGCGCCCCAACATCGTCGAGGCGAGCCAGTGCAAGGCGGTGGCGGCGCAGGTCGCGCAGGAGGTCACCGCGCTCGGCATGGAGATGCTCGGCGCGGTCGGCGGCCGCGGCGACCACCTGATCGAGAAGCTCTACCGCGACGCCAAGGCCATGGACATCGTCGAGGGGACGGGCCAGATCCAGCGCGTCATCATCGCGCGCCAGCTCGTGAACCTGCCGCGCGACGCGGGGGCAGCATGAGTGGCGGAGACGCCGTCCTCTTCGAGGTGTCGAATCGCATCGCGACCGTCACCCTGAACCGTCCCGACAACCGCAACAGCATGACACAAGACGTGCTCGCCGGGCTCGCCGACGCCGTCGCAAAGCTGCGCGCCGACACGAGCCTGCGCTGCGCGATCGTCACGGGGCGCGGCAGCTCCTTCTGCGCGGGGGCGGACTTCAAGAGCCGCGGCGGTCCCGGCCAGCCGTCGGACTCGGACGCGCCGCCGCAGGCGCCGCACGAGCGCAGCTATGCGACCTACGCGCCCTTCCTCTCGATTCTCGACGTCGAGATCCCGGTCATCGCGGCGATGCAGGGCCATGCGATCGGCGGCGGCTTCGGGCTGGCGCTGGTGTGCGACCTGCGCGTCGCGAACCGCGAGGCAAAGTACGGCGCGAACTTCGTGCGCCTCGGCCTCTCGCCCGGCATGGCGACGACGTATCTGCTGCCGCGCCTCGTAGGCCTCCCGCGCGCGCTCGAGCTGCTGTTGACGGGCCGCATCGTGACGGGCGCGGAGGCCGCGCAGCTCGGCCTCGCGAACGACGCCGTCGCGGCGGAGGCGGTGCTGCCGCGCGCGCGCGAGCTTGCGCGCGAGATCGCGACGGCCGCGCCGAACGCGGTCCGCTGGACCAAGCACCTGGTGTACGCAGGGGTCGGCTGGGACCCGCGCAGCGCGGCGCGCATCGAGGCGCACTACCAGTCGCGCACGTTCGAGAGCGACGACTTCCGCGAGGGCGTCGCGGCGCTGCTGGGAAAGCGGGAGCCGAAGTTCGAGGGGCGCTAGCAACGAGGCCGACTAGGAGTGGAACGCCTCGATCTTCTGGATCAGGAAGCCCATCGCGAGGCCCACGAGCGCGCCGCTCACCAGGAACTGGATCTCTGCCGGCGTGTAGATCTCGAACGCGCCGAGCTGGTCGCTGAACTGGAGCCCGGCCATCACGATCGACCCGACGATCAGCCACAACATCGCTGCTTCTCCTCCCGCCTGATTCCGCCTTCCAGCGGGCCCGGCGCCGCGGGATGGCGCTGGAAAGGCCCGCTGACAATGGAGTGAACGGCGCTGCGGCAGAGGTGACGCGGGGTAGAATCGGCCGCCCCACTGGAGCGGGCGGCGAGGTGCACGTGGCGGAGGCAAAGGAGCAGCCCCTCTCCTGGGACGAGGCGCTGGCGCGGCTGACCGCTCCCGGCGCGCCCTTCGAGATCGCGCAGGCGGAGGTCGGCGGGCAGATGTTGCGCGTCTTCGAGCGCACGCCGCCGTCGCTGCGCGCGCTCTTCGACACCGCGCGCGGCCGCGGCGACGCCCTCTTCCTGGTGTACGAGGACGAGCGCTGGACCTTCGCGCAGGCCATGGCGCAGGTGGATGCCCTGGGCGCGCTGCTGGTCTCGCGTTTCGGCGTCCGCCGCGGCGATCGCGTGGCGATCGCCATGCGCAACTACCCCGAGTGGATCGCCGCCTTCGCGGCCATCACCTCGGTCGGCGGCATTGCCGTCTGCCTCAACGCCTGGTGGACGCCGGACGAGATGGCCTACGGCCTGGAGGACTCCGGCAGCAAGGTGCTCGTCGCCGACGTCGAGCGCGCGGAGCGCGCGGCGGCGGCCGCGGCGCGCCTCGGCACCGCCATCGTCGTCGCGCGGAGCGAGGGCAGGCCGCTGCCTGCGGGCGCGCATCGCCTGGAGGACGTCCTCCAGGAGGGAGCGCCGCTCCCGAAGGTCGAGATCGGCCTCGATGACGACGCCACCATCCTCTACACCAGCGGCACGACGGGCCGGCCGAAGGGCGCCGTCTCGACGCATCGCGCGGTGCTCTCGTCCTTGATGGCCTTCGCGCTCCGCGCCTTCGTCGGCCGGCTGATGGCGCCGCCGGCCGAGCCGCACCCCTTCCCGACGGCCTTCATCCTGACCGTCCCGCTCTTCCACGTGACCGGCCTCGTGCC
>DASUFZ010000314.1:0-10682 GCA_036274295.1 Myxococcota bacterium | reverse complement strand
GAAGGGCGGCGACATCAGCACCACCTCGCGCGCGCCGTCGGCGTGGAGCGCCTCGGCGAGGGTGCGCAGCGCGTTGCGGAAGTCGTCGGGCTCGACCGGCCCGAGCTCGAAGGCGCCCATCAGGTCGTTCGTGCCGAGCAGGATGGTGACGACGTCGGCGGGCAGCGCCGGGCGCGCGCGCGTCTCGTACATGTGGATGACGCCGCCCGCGTCCGCGCAGTGCGCGGGATGCGCGCCGGGCTGCCAGTCGAGCGAGCTCGAGCCGGCGCAGGCGACGTTCACGATCTCGAAGCCCGGGCCGAGCAGCTCCGGCAGCAGCGCGGCGTAGCCGGGTCCCTTCGGCTCGCTCGACGCGCCGGACGTGATCGAATCGCCGAGGAGCACCACGCGCGTCCGCGGCGACGCGCAGCCGGCGAGCGCGGCCAGCAGCGCGAGCGCGGCGGCCACGCGCCGCAGACCCGCAAGGCTCACGCGCCGACCGCCTCCACGATCACCTCGCAGACGCGCTCGATCGACGCCGGCGAGAGCTGCGCGTGGAGCGGGATCGAGATCGACTCGGCGCACGCGCGCTCGGCCTCCGGACACGTGCCCGGGCACAGGCGCCCGGCGCCGAAGGCCGGCTCGCAGTAGAGCGGCCGCGGGTAGTGGTGACGCCACTCGATGTCGCCCTCGTCGAGCGCGCGCCGGATGGCTTCCGCCTTCTCCGAGCGGATCACGAGCTGGCTCCAGGCCGGCGTCTCGTCGGCGCCGGCCGCCGGCATGCGCACATCCTTGGCCTTCGCGAGGTGTGCGCGATAGCGCGCGACGTGCGCCGCGCGCTGCGCGAGCCAGCGCGGCAGGTGCGGCAGCTTCGCGCGCAGCACGGCGGCCTGGAGCGAGTCGAGGCGCGACGTCGTACCGACGCGCTCGTGTCCGCCCGGTCCGGCGCCGTGGTGACGCAGGCTGCGCAGCGCCGCGGCGAGCGCGTCGTCGTCGGTGCAGACGGCGCCCGCGTCGCCCGCCGCGCCGAGCGCCTTCGAAGGGTAGAAGCTGAAGCAGCCCGCGCGGCCGCCCGCGCCGGCGCGAAGTCCGCCGCGCATCGCGCCGATCGCCTGCGCGGCATCCTCGACGACCGGAATGGAGAAGCGGTCGGCGAAATCGCGGATGCGCGCCGTGTCGGCGCAGCGCCCGAAGAGATGCACCGGCACGATCGCGCGCGTGCGCGGCGAGCGCGCCTCTTCGAGCGCGCCTGGATCCATGTGGAAGCCGCCGCGCTCGACGTCGACGTACACCGGCGTCGCACCCGTCCACAGGATCGCCTCGGCGGTCGCGAAGAAGGAGAGCGCGGACGTGATCACCTCGTCGCCGGGTCCGACGCCGCAGGCGCGCAGCGCCAGGCAGAGCGCCTCCGTCCCCGAGCCGACGCCGACGGCGTGGCGCGTGCCGACGAAGCCGGCGAGCTCGCGCTCGAAGGCCTCCGTCTCGGGGCCGAGCACGTAGCGGCCCGAGCGCAGCACGCGCAGCACCGCCGCCTCGATCTCCGCGCCGACTTCGCCGTACTCGGCGGGCACGTCCACGATCGGGATGCGCGGCGACACGGCGCGTTACGATAGCGCGATGCCCTCCCACGCCTCCCTGCTCGAGCGCTACCGCGCGGTACGCGCACGCAGCGAAGAGCTCGCGGCGCCGCTCTCTGCGGAGGATCAGGCGATCCAGTCGATGCCGGACGCGAGCCCGACGAAGTGGCACCTCGCGCACACGAGCTGGTTCTTCGAGACCTTCGTGCTCGAGGCCGGGGTCGCGGGCTATCGCCTCTTCCATCCGGCCTACCGCGTGCTCTTCAACTCCTACTACCAGAGCGTCGGCGAGCAGTACACGCGCGCGCAGCGCGGCCTGCTCTCGCGCCCGTCGCAGGCGGACGTCGCCGCCTATCGCGCGCACGTCGACCGCTGCATGGAGGCGCTGCTCGAGAAGGAGCCGGATCTCGACGCGCGCGTCTGCGACGTCACCACCCTGGGGCTCAACCACGAGCAGCAGCACCAGGAGCTGATCCTCACCGACGTGAAGCACATGCTGGGGCAGAACCCGCTGCTGCCGGCCTATCGCGCGGGCGAGCCGACGCCCGAGAGCGCGGCCGCGCCGCTCTCGTGGGTCGGCTACGCGGAGGGGCTGCGCCAGATCGGCCACGCGGGCGCGGACTTCGCGTTCGACAACGAGTGCCCGGCGCACCGCGTCTTCCTCGCGGCCTTCGAGCTGGCGAGCCGGCCGGTCTCGAACGCGGAGTGGCTGGAGTTCGTCGAGGCCGGCGCCTACCGCGACCCGGCGCACTGGACGTCGGACGGTTTCGCGTGGGCGCAGTCGCGCGCAATCGACGCGCCGCTCTACTGGCTGCGCCGCGACGACGCGTGGTGGGTGCAGACCCTCGCGGGCCCCGAGCCGCTGCGGGCGGAGGATCCCGTCTGCCACGTCAGCTGGTACGAGGCGGAAGCCTACGCGCGCTTCGCGGGCGCGCGGCTCCCGACCGAGGCGGAGTGGGAGGTGGCCGCGCGGGAGGTGCCGGTCGCGGGGAACCTGGCCGAGAGCGGCCACTTCCATCCGCGGGCCTCGCAGCGCGGCGGGGCGCTACCGGCCCAGCTCTTCGGGGACGTGTGGGAGTGGACCGCCAGCCCCTACACGCCCTACCCCGGCTTCCGCGCCGCGGCCGGGGCGCTCGGCGAGTACAACGGCAAGTTCATGGCCAATCAGATGATCCTGCGCGGGGGGTCCTGCGCGACGCCGGCCTCCCACATCCGCCCGACCTACCGGAACTTCTTCCATCCGGACGCCCGCTGGCAGTTCTCGGGGCTCCGCCTCGCGCGCTGAGGCGCAGCACGCGCCGCTAAACGTCCGTCTCCGCTCGGCCGATGAGTCCTCGTGGCATACCGCGGGGGAAACATGGCTCGGCTCGACTTCGGCAAGTGCGGTGCGTGGACGGCCTTCCTGCTGCTCGCGCTCTGCGCGGCGCAGGGCTGCGCGACGCGCGGAGATCAGGCGAGCGCCGCGCTCGAGGCGTACAAGGAAGCGCGTTACGGCGACGCCGAGCTGATCTGGCTCGAGGCGCTCGCCGAGGCCGAGGCCGCGGGCGAAGACGATCCGCGCCTGGCGCAGAGCCTGCGCATGCTCGCGAACCTCTACATCAAGACGGGCCGTTTCGACGAGGCGCAGCCGCTGCTCGAGCGCTGGCTCGGCATCGCGGAGCAGGGCACCGGTGAGATCCCGGACGCCGACGTCGCGCAGGGCCTCGAGTCGATCGCCGGCATCCACCTGGTGGAGGGCAACCTCGACCAGGCGATCTCCTTCTACGAGCGCGCGCTCGAGATCCGCCAGGGCGACGAGGAGCGCAACGACGTCGCGCTGGCCGAGACGCTCGAGCGCCTGGCCTCCTGCTACGACGCCAAGGGCTGGGGCGAGAATGCGCGGCCGCTCTACGAGCGCGCCGTCGAGATCCGCTCGCACGTGCAGGGCGCCTACGACCAGAACCTGCCGGAGAGCCTGCACGGCGTCGCCGCGACGCAGCACGATCACGGCAACTACCAGCAGGCCGAGAACTTCTACCTGCGCGCGCTGAAGATCCTCGACGCCGAGGGCCGCAAGGACCTCTTCACCTCCACGGTGCTGACCAACTACGGCAGCCTGCTCCGCACCACGGGCCGGCCCGTCCAGGCGCTCCAGGCGCTCGAGAAGGCGCGCGCGATCCTGCTGGTCAACGAGCAGCAGAACCGCGTGCCGCTCTCCGCGACCCTGAACGAGATCGCCGCGGTCTACACGGACCAGGGGCGCCTCGACGAGGCGGAGTCGCTCCACCTCGACGTGCTCGAGATCCGCCGCGAGGCCTTCGGCGACGACTCGCTCGCCGTCGCGTCGACGATCAACAACCTGGCGCTCGTGCACCAGGCGCGCCGCGAATACCAGCAGGCCAGCGAGCTCTTCCAGCGCGCGCTGCGCGTGCGCGAGAAGAACCTCGGCCCGAAGCACCGCAAGGTCGCCGCCATCCACAACAACCTCGGCGTCCTCTACCGCCACCGCGGACAGCTGGTCGACGCCGAGCGCGAGCTGCGCTTCGCGGCCGACATGCTGAAGGAGACGGCCGGCCCGGATCACCCCGAGACGGCGATGGCGCTCCACAACCTGGCCGAGCTCCTGGTGAAGGAAGGGAAGAGCGAGGAGGCGGCGCAGTTCGCCTCGCAGGCGCTCCAGGCCAAGCAGCGCGCGTTCGGACCGGAGCACCCGCGCGCGGCCGACACGCTCGCGCTGCTGGGGCTCATCTCGGCGTCCGCGCAGCGCTACGACGACGCGGAGCAGTACCTGCTGCACGCGCTCGACCTCTGGCGCCAGAGCCCGCCGCCGACGCGGCTGCCGATCGCGGAGGCGCAGGCCAACCTTGCGCTGGTGCGCCACGCGCAGCGGCGCCAGCAGGAGGCCGCGGCGCTCTACGACCAGGCGATCCAGGGCTTCGAGGCGGAGCTGTCGCCCGACGATCCGCTGATCACGCGCGCGAGAGAGAACCGCGCCTGGGCGATGGCCGGCGAGGGCAATCCGCGCGCGGCGCTCGTGCACTTCGAGCAGCTCCTCGCCGACGAGGAGGCGCGCCTCGGTCCGCAGGATCCGGGTCTCGCGCGCAGCCTGCTCTCCCTCGCGTCGGTCGAGCTCGAGCTCGACCAGACGCAGCGCGCCGACGCGCACCTGCGGCGCGCGGTCGCGCTGCTCGAGCGCGCGACTCCGCCCGAGCCGCGTGCCCTCGCCTACGCGCAGGGCTCGCTCGCCGACGTCGCCGTGCGCGACGGACGCCTCGCGGAGGCCGAGCCGCTCTACCGTGAGGCCATCAGCCACATCAAGGGTGTGACGCGCGACGACGCGAAGCTGCGCGGCTCCCTGCTCGCGAACCTCGCGGCGGTGTACGCGGCGCAGGGGCGTCCCGCGGCGGCGCTGCCCCTCTACGACGAGGCGCTCCCGCTGCTGCGCAGCGGCTACGGAGAGGAGCACGAGGCCGTCGCACAGCTGCTCCAGGCGTCCGCGGCGGCGCAGGCGCAGGCCGGCAAGCTGGAAGAGGCGCGCGGCCGCTACCAGGCCGCGCTGGCGATGCACGAGAAGGCGCGAGGCCCGACCGATCCGGAAGTCGCGCGCACGCTCGACGGCCTCGGCGCGGTGCTCCTCGCCAGCAACCAGTCCGTCGAGGCGGCGAACGTGCTCGAGCGCGCCGTGGCGATCCACGAGCGCGGCGAGACCGCGCCGGTCGAGCTGGCGGTTTCGCTGCATCACCTGGGCCAGGCCTACGCGGCGTCGGGTCGCTACGACCAGGCGGAGGCGGCGCTGCGCCGCGCGCTCGACACGGCCGAGCGCAAGCTCGCGGCCGGCGATCCGCTGATCGCCAGCGCGCGCAAGAGCTACGAGCAGGTGCAGAAGCTGGCGAGCTCTCCGCGCAAGCAGCCGACCCGCTCGAGCGACTCGGTGCCCGCGGCGCCCGCGCCGGAGTAGAAGCGCAGTCAGGCGGGGTCCTTCTGCCACATTGAGGACGACACGCGGCTGCTCTACACAGAGTGGTGCGCAAGATCGTCGTCCAGGGTCGCCCTCGCCCGCCAGAGAGGGGTCTGGTCTCTCCTAGCTCCTGGGTTGTCGTGGGCGGCCCTGGCGACACGCGCGGCCAGCTCTTCCGCTCGATCTCCGCGCGTGTGAACTAGTTCACAGCGCACGAGCGCTAGCTGTGCCCGCGCGCTGCCTAGCGCTCGAACTTCCGGTACTTCAGCCGGTGCGGCGTGTCGGCGTCGTCGCCGAGGCGGCGCTTGCGGTCCTTCTCGTAGTCCTGGTAGTTGCCCTCGAACCATTCGACATGGCTGTCGCCCTCGAAGGCGAGGATGTGCGTGGCGATGCGGTCGAGGAACCAGCGGTCGTGCGAGATGACGACGACGCAGCCGGCGAAGCCGAGCAGCGCATCCTCGAGCGCGCGCAAGGTGTCGACGTCGAGGTCGTTGGTCGGCTCGTCGAGCAGCAGCACGTTGCCGCCGCGCTGGAGCACCTTCGCGAGGTGGACGCGGTTGCGCTCGCCGCCCGAGAGCATGCCGACGCGCTTCTGCTGGTCCGAGCCCTTGAAGTTGAACGACGCCACGTACGAGCGCGCGTTGATCTCGCGGCGCCCGACCTGCATGCGGTCGTTGCCGCCCGAGATCTCCGCGTAGACCGTCTTCTCCGGATCGAGCGCGTCGCGCGACTGGTCGACGTACGCGAGCTGCGCCGTCTCGCCGATCGTGAGCGTGCCGGCGTCCGGCTTCTCCTGTCCCATGATCATGCGGAAGAGCGTGGTCTTGCCGGCGCCGTTGCCGCCGATCACGCCGACGATGCCGCCGGGCGGCAGCGAGAAGCTGAGGTCGTCGATCAGCAGCTTGTCGCCGTAGCCCTTCGAGAGTCCCTTCGCGACGACGACGACGTCGCCGAGGCGCGGGCCCGGCGGGATCGAGATCTCGATGGTGTCGGGCGCCCGCTGCTCCTCTTCCGCGCGCAGCGCCTCGAAGGCGTTGATGCGCGCCTTGCCCTTGGCCTGGCGCGCGCGCGGCGACATGCGGATCCACTCGAGCTCGCGCTGCAAGGTGCGCGAGCGCGCCGACGCCTGCTTCTGCTCGATCTCGAGGCGCTTCTCCTTCTGCTCGAGCCACGAGGAGTAGTTGCCCTTCCACGGGATGCCGCGGCCGCGGTCGAGCTCGAGGATCCACTGCGCCGCGTTGTCGAGGAAGTAGCGGTCGTGCGTGACGGCCACGACCGTGCCCGGGTAGTCGAGCAGGAAGCGCTCGAGCCACGCGACCGAATCGGCGTCGAGGTGGTTGGTGGGCTCGTCGAGCAGCAGCAGATCCGGTTTCTGGAGCAGGAGCTGGCAGAGCGCGACGCGGCGCCGCTCGCCGCCCGAGAGCGTCTCGACCTTCGCGTCGGCGGGCGGGCAGCGCAGCGCGTCC
The DNA here is from genome assembly GCA_036274295.1 of Myxococcota bacterium. Taxonomy (GTDB): domain Bacteria; phylum Myxococcota_A; class UBA9160; order UBA9160; family SMWR01; genus DASUFZ01. Next base: position 3,723 of record DASUFZ010000314.1, on the reverse strand, counting down.
ATCGCCACCTCGAGGGTGCGGTCGAGCTCCCACGCGCCCGAGGCGTCGATCTGGTCCTGGAGCTTCGCCTGCTCCTCCATCAGCTTGTTCATCGCGTCGTCGTCCATGGGCTCGGCGAACTTCGCGCTGATCTCCTCGAAGCGGTGCAGCAGCGAGCGGACCTGCGCGACGCCCTTCTCGACGTTGCCGAGCACGTCGAGCGACGGGTCGAGCTGCGGCTCCTGGGGCAGGAAGCCGACGCGCACGCCGGGCGTCGGCCGCGCCTCGCCCACGAAATCGGTGTCGACGCCCGCCATGATGCGCAGCAGCGAGCTCTTGCCGGCGCCGTTCGGGCCGAGCACGCCGATCTTCGCGCCGGGCAGGAACGCGAGCGTGATGTCCTCGAGGATGATGCGATCCCCGGACACGACCTTCCGCAGGTCCTGCATCGTGTAGACGAACTCGTGAGCCAACCTTGCCTCCTGCTGCGCGGCCGCCGGCGCTTGGCCGGGCCTGCGCAAGCCGTTACGGTGGGCCGCGCATGCGCCGCGTTGCCCGAGGAGCGCGACACGTCCGACCGACGGGCGCGGAGTCTATCCGGCGGCGCCTCGTCGCGCAGGGCTTGCTCCTGCTCTCGTGCGCGGCGGCCGGATGCGGCGGCGCCGAGACGCCCCCGGCCGAGGCGCATCCCGAGGTGCTCGTCGTCGCGAACGCGGCGAGCCCCGTCTCGATGTCGATCGCGCGCTACTACGCGGAGCGCCGTGGCGTCCCCGCGGAGAACGTGCTCGCCCTCGCTCTCCCGCTCACGGACGCGAACCTCATCACGCCGGGCTCCGAGAGCGTCTCGCGCGCGCTGTTCGAGCGCGAGGTGCTGGGGAAGGTGACGGACTGGCTCGCCGAGGACGGCCACGGCGCGGAGATCCGCGTGATCGTCACCTGCCAGGGCGTCCCGCTGCGCGTGCTCGACGACGTCCCGGGCCTCGGCTACGACGCGCAGCGCGCGGCCGCCGTCGATGCGGAGCTCGCGCTGCTCGGTACGGATCAGATCGGGAGCGCGGGCTTCCTCGCGACGCCGAATCCCTACTTCGGCAGCGACGCGCCCTTCGCCGAATGGCGCAAGCGCCACCCGCACGACGCGCCGAGCTACGTCGTCGGGCGGCTCGCTGGCTACCCGACGCCGCTCGACCCGGCGACCGGCGTGCCCGTCGACGTGAAGGCGCTGATCGACAACGCGCAGGCCGACGGACCCGAGGGAGTCTTCGTCGTCGACGAGGACCCGCGCCAGGTGTACCTCGGACGCGGCGCCGCCAACCCCGTCATGCTCGAGCCCGCGGCCGCGGCGCTGAAGGCGCTCGGCGTGCGCGTCGTCCACGACACGGCGCCCGAGCGCGTCGCCGACGTCGAGAACATCGCGGGCTACACCGGCTGGGGCAGCAACGACGGCGCGGCCGGCCCCTCGCCCTACTACGGGCTCGTGAAGGAGCGCCTCATCCCGGGCCGCTTCACGGCGCGCGCCGTGGTGGTGGACATGGTGAGCACCAATGCGCGTTCCTTCTCCGAGCCGCCGGCGTACGGGCAATCGCTCGTCGCCGACCTCATCCATCTCGGCGCCGCCGGCGCCGCCGGCCACACCGATGAGCCGACACTCGGGGCGGTCGCGCGCCCTGCCCTGCTGCTCGGCGCCTACGCGCGCGGCGTGCCCGCCGGTGAGGCCTTCCTGCGCAGCATTCCGTATCTCGGCTGGATGAATGCCTGGATCGGCGATCCGCTCATGCAGATCGCGAAGCCGCGGCCCGCCGCGGCGGACCGCGACGGCGACGGCATCCCCGACGCGCTCGACAATTGCCGCGATCTGCCGAACCCGGATCAGCGCGACACCGATCGCGACGGCTTCGGCAACGTGTGCGATGCGGATCTCGACGGCGACGGCGTCGTCAGCGCCGAGGAGGGCAACCAGCGCTCGGATCTCGCGCTGATCGCGCGCTCCAAGGTGACGGGGCTCTACGTGCCGGACTGCGATCTCGACGGCGACCAGAAGGTGGACGACATGGACTCGGAGCGCGCGGGGCTGTTCCTCGGGCTGCCGCCCGGACCGTCGGGGAAGGTGCCGCGCGACTAGGAGACCGACCCGGGCGGTGCGCGCCGGCGACGGGCGGCACCTAGAATCCGGCTCCAGGATGCGAGTCCCGCAACGCCTGACGACCTGGATCGCGCCCACCCTCGCAGCGGCCGCGCTGGCGGCCGCCTGCGGCGGAGGCTGCGGAGGCGGGGGCTCCGGAGGCGGGGACGGCGGCGGCGGCGGGGACGGCGGAGTGACGTCGCTCGCTCCGAGCGCCGACGGTCGCAGGCTGGTGGACGCCTCTGGGGATCCCGTGCTGATCCTCGGCGATGCGCCGCAGTCTCTGATGGTGGACGTCTCGGTCGCGGACGCCGACGCGTACTTCGCGACGCGCGCCGCGCAGGGGTTCAACGCCGCCTGGGTGAACCTTCTCTGCACGACCTACACCGGCGGGCGTCCCGACGCGACGACCTTCGACGGCGTGCCGCCCTTTCTCTCCAGGCTGCCGACCGGAGAACTCGACCTCAGCACGCCCAACGAGGCGTACTTTGCGCGCGTGGACGCGGTGGTGGCCTCGGCCGCCGCGCACGGCATCTGGCTCTGGCTCGATCCGATCGAGACCGGAGGATTCCTCCCGACCTTGCTCGCGAACGGATTGGCCAACAACCGCGAGTACGGCCGCTTCCTCGGCCGTCGCTACCGCGACGCGAGGAACATCGTATGGATGAGCGGAAACGACTTCTACGGGTGGACCACTCCGGCGTACGACGCGGCGGTGCTCGAGGTCGCGCGCGGCATCCGCGACGAGGCCCCGAGCCACCTCCAGACCGTGGAGCTCCAGCCCACGGTGTCGAGCTCGCTCGACGACCCGGCATGGTCCGACCTGCTGGGGATCAACAGCACCTACACCTACTCGCCGACCTACGCGCAGCTCTACGTTGACTGGCAGCGGTCTCCCCACCTGCCGAACGTGATGATCGAGGGCAACTACGAAGGCGAGCAGCTTGCCGACGCGCCCCACGTGACCGAGGCGGTCGACTGCCGCAACGAGCTGTGGTGGTCGATGCTGTCGGGCGCGGCCGGCGTCTTCTATGGGAACCACTGGATCCACCCGATGAACGACTGGATGGCGCACATGCACGATCCGGGCGCCACCCAGGTGACGCACGTGCGCGCGATCCTGTCGCCCCGGCGTTGGGACCGGCTGGTGCCGGACATCGACAACACGGTTGCGACGTCGGGCTACGGGACCTTGTCCTCCGCCGGCAACGCCCAGGGCAACGACTACGTGACGACGGCGCGCGTGCCGGACGGGAGCCTCGTGATGGCCTACTTCCCCGTCCCGCACGACCTGGTGGTGGACATGACCCGGCTCGCCGGACCCGCAAAGGCTTCGTGGTACGACCCCACCAGCGGCGCCTCGACATCCGACCCCGCCTCGCCCGTGCCGAACGTCGGCACACACGTCTTCACCCCTCCGGCGAGGACGCATTCCGACGGCGCCTCCGACTGGGTTCTGGTCCTCGAGGCGCAGTGACGGGAGCGTCGGATCGGGGCTAGCGGGCCATCTCCGTCGCGTGCGCGGTCACGCGCACGGCGATCACCTGCGCGCCCTCGCGTTCGAGCTCGCGGGCCGCGGCGGCGAGACCGGCGACGCGCGCTGCGCCGAGCAGCACGGTCGCGTC
>DASUFZ010000313.1:0-4212 GCA_036274295.1 Myxococcota bacterium | reverse complement strand
AGCCCTCTGTGATCGGAATGTGGCGCGGCTGCGAGCGCACGCGGCCGAGCCACGCGCGCACCGCCGGATACGGCTCCAGATCGAAGCCGCCCTCGTTCGCGACGTGCGTGTACGCGTAGAGCGCGATGTCGGCGATCGTGTAGGTGTCGGCGACGAAGAAGTCGCGCCCCGAGAGGTGGTCCTCCATCACCGCGAGCGCCTCGTAGCCGCGCGCGCGGCGCATCTCCACCTCCTGCGGCCGCTGCGCCGCGACGCCCGTGTGCATCCAGAAGCGCACGACGGCGATGTACGGCTCGTGGCTGTACTGCTCGAAGAACATCCACTGGAGCACCTGCGCGCGGCCGAGGCGATCGGCCGGGAGCAGCGGCGTGCCCTCGGCGAGATAGAACTGGATCGCGTTCGATTCGGGCAGGCAGGTGCCGTCGTCGAGCACGAGCAGCGGGATACGCCCGTTGCGATTCATGCGCAGGAATTCCGGCGTGCGCGTGGCGCCGCGCGTGATGTCGAGCTCGATGCGCTCGTACTCGACCGCGAGCTGGTGCATCAGCAACCTCACCTTGTAGCCGTTGCCGGACTCCAGGTAGTCGTAGAGCTTGAGCATCGAGTGACCTCGTGGGGAGGGGCGAGGCGGCGGAGCATACGGCACGCTAGGCGCGCATGGCTCGACGTCCCGCACCCGAATCGCCGCGCTCCCGCTACATCACACCGGAGGGCGTGCAGAAGCTGCGCGAGGAGTACGACCGCCTCTGGACCGTCGAGCGTCCGCGCGTGACGCGCGAGGTCTCCGAGGCCGCCGCGCTCGGCGATCGCTCCGAGAACGCCGAGTACATCTACGGCAAGCGGCGCCTGCGCGAGATCGACAGCCGCCTCGAGTTCCTGAACAAGCGCCTCGAGCAGCTCGTCATCGTCGATAGCCCCGGCACCGGCGACGGGCGGGTCGTGTTCGGCGCCTGGGTGCTGATCTCCGAGCAGGAGAGCGGCGCGGAGACGCTCTACCGCATCGTCGGGCCCGACGAGTTCGACGTCGAATCGGGACAGATCAGCATGGACTCGCCCGTCGGCCGCGCGCTGCTCGGCAGAAAATCCGGCGACGAGGTGACGGTGCGGCGGCCGAAGGGCGACGCGGTCTTCGAGATCCTCGAGGTTCGCTACCGGAGATGAGCGCCGCGCGGCGCCACCGGCCATGAGCGCCGCGCGCTCGACCTTCGCGCGCTACCTGCTCTTCGAGATCCCCGGCTGGATCGTCGCGGCGGTGGTGCTCGCGATCCTCGTGCACGCCGAGGAGCTGCGCGCGCGCACGGCCTGGATCCTGCTCGCGCTCTTCGTCGCCAAGGACTTCGCGCTCTACCCGGTGCTGCGCGTCGGCTACCAGTCGTCCGCGCCGGACGGCAGCGCGTCGCTCGTCGGCGCGCTCGGCACGGCGCGCGAGCGCCTCGATCCCGAGGGCTGGGTGCGGGTCGGCGCGGAGCTGTGGCGCGCCGAGCTGGCGCACGGGCAGGCGCCGGTCGAGGCGGGCGGCGCGGTGCGCGTCGTCGCGGTGGAGGCCCTCACCCTGCACGTGGAGCGCGCGTGAGTGCAAGGAGGCCGACGGAGTCGGCCGACGCGCAGCGAGGCGAAGCCGAGCGAAGGCCGGCAGCCCGAGCGCGAGCGGTCAGCGAGCGCGAAGGTCCGGCCAAGGCGGGCCGCGCGGCGCGCGGCCTGCTCGTGCTCCTCGCGGCGCACGCGCTCGCCGCCGAGCCCGCGCGCGCCGCGGAGCCCGCACCGGTGGATCCGCCGCTCTGTCGCGAGGCGATCGCGGCGCATCCGGACCAGAGCGCGCTCGAAGCCCTCACGCGCGCCGAGGACGATCTCGCGGCGCGGGCGCGCAAGGCGCGCGCCGAGGCGAAGAAGATCCTGCGCGCGCACATCGCGGACGGCGAGCGCGGCGCGCTCGCCGCCACCGACCAGGCCGAGCCGCTCTTCCGCCAGGCCGACGAGCTGCGCCGCGCGGGCAAGGTCGTGTGCCACTGCCGCCAGCGGCGCGGCGATCCGCAGCGCGAGGACTGCGAGTTCCTCTACCCGGAGCCGCTGCGCTGAGCCCGCGCGTGGGTGCGTCCCCCCGTCGCCTTGGCGCGCGCGGCGGCGTAACGTGCCTCTCCCCGAGGAGGTCGTGATGTCGCGTCGGTCCCTGTTCGGAGCCTTTTGCACGCTGGTCGTGGTCGTCGCCTGTGCGACGTCGGAGCCGCACGAGCCGGGCGTCGTCCCGGTGCGCGACGTCGGCGTGCACGAGGCGAGCGAGATCGCGATGCAGGCCTACATCTACGGCTACTCGCTGATCACCTCCGAGATCACGCGCGTGCAGATGAGCAACGTCGCGACCGTCGAGGCGCTGCGCGCGCCGATGAACGCCTTCGTCAACGTGAAGCGCTATCCGCCGGCCGACTACCGCGGCGTCTCGGCGCCGAACGCCGACACGCTCTACTCGGTCGCCTGGCTCGATCTCGCCGAGCCGATCGTCTTCACGCATCCCGACATGGGCAAGCGCTTCTTCCTGTTCGAGATGGTCGACCTGTGGATGAACGTCTTCGATTCGCCCGGCACGCGCACGACCGGCGGCAAGGCGGCGAAGTACCTGATCACGGGCCCCGGCTGGAGGGGCATCGTGCCGGCCGGCTTGAGCCACATCCCGGTGTCGACCCGCTACATGGTCATCCTCGGCCGCACCTACGCGAACGGCACCGAGGCCGACTACCGCGCCGTCAACGCGTTGCAGGCGCAGTTCAAGCTGACGCCGCTCTCGGCGTGGGGGAAGAAGTTCACCTTCCAGGCGCCGCCGGTGAACGCGGATCCCGGCTTCAGCATGACCGAAAAGCCGCAGGACGTGATCCTCGCGCTCGGCACGAAGGGCTACTTCGACATGCTGACGAGGCTCATGGGCGAGGCGGCGCCGGCGGCGCACGCCGACGTCCCGATCCTCGCGCGCATGTCGAAGATCGGGCTCGAGCCGGGCAAGCCCTTCGACATGGCCGCGCTCGACGAGGACGTGCAGGCAGCGCTCCGCGATCTGCCGCGCAAGGCGCTCGACAAGATCGAGTCGAACCGGGACAGCATCGGCGAGATGCGCAACGGCTGGGTCATCTCCAAGGGGCTCGGTGTCTACGGCACCGACTACATGAAGCGCGCGGTGGTGGCCGCGTTCGGCTGGCCCGCGAATCTCGAGAAGGACGCCGTCTATCCCTACGCGGCCGTCGACGCCGAGGGGGCGAAGCTCAGCGGCGCGGACAGCTACACGGTGACCTTCCCGAAGGGCCACACGCCGCCCGTCAACGGCTTCTGGTCGATCACGATGTACCAGGTCGATCAGGGCTGGTGGTTCGTGCCGAACAAGCTCAACCGCTTCACGATCAGCCCGCGCAACAACCCGAAGCTCGACAAGGACGGCTCGATGACCCTGCACTTCCAGCAGGCGTCGCCGGGCAAGGCGCGCGAGAACAACTGGCTGCCCGCGCCGGAGGGCGAGTTCATCCTGATGCTGCGCATGTACTGGCCGAAGGACACGCCGCCCTCGATCCTCGACGGCAGCTGGACGCCGCCGCCGGTGGTGAAGTCGACGCCCCAGCCTCTCTAGCAGGGCTCCGCTCGGCTGCGCCTCGCTGCGCGCGGCGGCGTCGGAGGTAAAACCAAGCGGGTCTTCGCCGCCGCTTGCGGCGACCCGCTCGCTTCGCTCGCTCCGCCGTGCTCGGACGAATTCGCGGGGTGCGTCCGCAGCCCGCTAGGGCTCGCGCGCCTGGTCCTTCAGCTCGATGATGATCTCGTGGTACGTGCGGCGGCCGACGTTGCGCGCGATCTCGACGCCGCCGCGCGTCACGTAGAAGAACTGGCCCGGCACGACGTCGGCCTCGAGGTACTCGCGGTAGGGACCCTGCGAGTCGGGCTCGGGCAGCACGGCCATGCGGTCGCCGTCGATCTGCACGAGGATGTGGTCGAGCGCGTGGCGGTGGACCGGTCCCTGGTGACCCGGCTCCATGCGGAGCTCCCAGATGCGCACGCGCTCGTTCTCGAAGATCACGCGGTCCGCGATCGGACCTAGCGCGCGCTTCTCTTCCGCCATCTTCCCTCCTAGTACCCCTGCTCGAGATCGACGATGCCCTCGAGCGGCTCGCCCGCGCGGAAGCGCCGCAGGTTGTCGACGAAGGGCGCGATCAGCTCCACCAGCGCCTCCGGCGCGCTCCA
>DASUFZ010000312.1:0-5780 GCA_036274295.1 Myxococcota bacterium | reverse complement strand
CCGACGCCGGCGTGGAGAAGTAGCCGACGTCCGCGTTGCGGAACGGAATGGGGCTCGGACCGGCGTAGCGCGGCCAGGGCCGTATCAGCACGTTCTTGAAGAAGCTGAACTGGCCATCGAGCTGACCCGAGACGAGATCGCGAGCGCCGTCGCCGTCGAGGTCGCCGAGCGCGGGCGCAGAGTCGAATCCGATGTCCTGCCCTGCCACCGGGTTCCTGGCGTCGCTGTGCAGCAGAAACTCGGGAGCCAGGGGATCGCCGATGTTCTCGTAGTAGTTGAAGACGCCGGATTGCTCGCCCGCGACGAGATCGAGGTCGCCGTCGCCGTCGGTGTCGCCGAGCGAGGGCGTCGAATAGGTGCCCACGTCCTCGCCGGTCAACCCGGGGGGCAGCGCGATGAAGGTGCTGAACGGCTCCGACACCAGGAAGGTGCCGAAGTTCTCCCCCGTGACGTTCTCGGGGATGAAGCCGTCGAGGTCGCCGAGCGCGGGCGCAGAGTTGGCGCCGACGTCTTCATTGTAGAAGGGATTGGTCTGGCTGCCGGTCTGCTCGAGGAATGCAGCAACGCTCGCGGTGCCGGTGTTCTTGTAGAAGTGGAAGGTGCCGTCGTTCGCGCCGCTGCTCACATCCAGCTTGCCGTCGGGGGTGAAGAAGCCGATGTCGGCGATCGCGGGCTTCGAGCGCGACCCTACGTCGAAGCCACCGAGGGGATTCTGCAAGCCCGTCTGCTCGGAGAACACCGCAGCGATCACGCTGCCGATGTTCTTCAGGTAGTGGAACTGGCCGAGGAAGTCGCCGCTGACGATGTCGAGGTCGCCGTCGGCGTCGAGATCGCCGAACGCCGGAGCGGAATCGTCGCCGACGTCGATCGCCGAGAGCGGGTTCGCCGCGCCGCTGCGCAGCACGAAGTGACCCGCCTGGTTCGCGTAGAACTTGAAGGTGCCGTACGTCTCGCCCGCGAGGACGTCGGCGTCGCCGTCGCCGTCGAAATCGCCGAGCACGGGCGTGGAGCGCCCGCCCACGTCGAAGCCGGCGAGCGGATTGTCGGCGCCGGAGCGCAGGACGAACTCGGGTGCGAGCGGCAGCCCGGTGTTCTCGAAGTAGAAGTACGTGCCGTCGCCCGCTCCGGACACCACATCGACGTCGCCGTCGCCGTCGAGATCGGCGATCGCGGGCGCGGAGAACAGCCCGACGCTCGGGAGGGCGCCGAACGGGTTGGCGGTGCCGGTTCGCTGTACGAAGGTCGGAACGGTCGCGCTGCCCACGTTCTCGAAGTAGTTGAGGACGCCGTCTTGCTCGCCCACGACGAGATCGAGATCGCCGTCGGCGTCGAGATCGCCGAAGGCCGGCGTGGCGTAGGAACCCACATCCACGCCGTTCATGGGATTGAGGGCGAAGATGTTGCTCCCGAAGTAGGCGAAGGTGCCCGCAGCGGTGCCCACGAGCTCGTCGTCGGTGCCGTCGTGGTCGAGATCGCCGAAGGCGGGCGCGGAGGCGTCGCCGACGTCCACGATGATGGTCGGGACGATGATGTACGACGGAGCGGTCGCCGATCCGATGTTCGTGTAGTAGACGAAGGTGCCGTACCGCTCGCCCGAGACGATGTCGAGATCGCCATCGTGATCGAGGTCCGTGGCGGCGGGAGTGCTGAGGATGCCGACGTCCTGGCCGTTCATCGGGTTGGCGGTGCCCGTGTTCTCGAGGAAGAGCGTCGACCGGGCCTGCGCGGGCGCCGGCGCGAAGCCGAGCAGGACCGCGGCCAGCGCGGAGTTCGCGAGCACGCTGCGCAGCACGAACGCGAGGTAGGAGCCGTTGCGGCGGTGCCGGCGCACGAAGCTCCGCGCTGCGGCGCGCACCTGCTGGCGCGATCCCGACCCCGCTGCGCGACCCGCCTCGCGGAGCGCGCGCTCGCAGCGGCGCAGCAGGCTCTGCGGGTCTTCTTCGCGGAGGTCTCGACGGGTCCGCATCAGCGTCCTCGGCCGCCCATCGCGCCGTGAGCACTCTACACGCAACGGGGGCGCGCCGGGGAGGATTCGGCGCGCGAGTGACCTCCGATCGCGTCGAGACGGCGTTTCGTCCGGCGCGTCCGCCGTCGCGCGCGAACGCGAAAAAGCGACGCACCCGCGCGCAGCTAGCTACGGCGGATGCCGGGCACTCGGCGTCCATCCGAGCGAAGATCCGCGCGGACTCGACTCGGAGGATCCACGTGGACCTGATCGTCATCCGGCACGCGCTGCCGGTGCGGATCGAGAACGCCGACGGCAGCCCCGCCGATCCGCCGCTCTCCGAGACGGGCCGCCAGCAGGCCGCGCGGCTCGCCGCGTGGCTCTCGAAGGAGCGCTTCGACGCGCTCTACGCGAGTCCGATGCGGCGCGCGCTCGAGACGGCCGAGCCGCTCGCGGCGGCGCGCGCGCTGGTGATCGCGCGCGAGCCGGGGCTCGTCGAGCTCGATCACCGCGCGAACGCCTACGTGCCGATGGAGGAGCTGAAGGCGCAGGACTACGGCGCCTGGCAGGCGCTCGTGCGCGGCGGCCTCTACGCGAACATCGACGTCGTCGCCTTCCGCCGCGGCGTCGTGGAGAGCTTCGAGCGCATCATCGCGGCGCACCCGCGGCAACGGGTCGCCGTCGTCTGCCACTCGGGCGTGATCAACGCCTGGGCCGCGCACGTGCTCGGCATCGAGGCGCCGATCTTCTTCGACCCCGGCTACACCAGCATCCAGCGCTTCCTGGCGGCGTCGAGCGGCGAACGCATGGTGGCGAGCCTCAACGAGCTGGCGCATCTGCGCGACTGAACGCCGCGCGCCCGCACCGGCTGGGCTTCATGAAGGATCCGCGCCGGCCGAGAAGCAGGGCGTGGACGAGAGCTGCACCGAATGCGCCGCGCCGGTCAGCGGGAGACGTCTTGCGCGGCGGCGCTGGCTGCTCGCGGGTCTCGCCGCGCTGCTCGTCGTCGCGCTGCCGCTCTGGGTCCGCCTCGCCGCGGCGCCGCCGCCGCTGGTGCTGCTCGTGGTGTTCGACGCGCTGCGCGCCGACCACCTCTCCCAGTACGGCTATGCGCTGCCGACCAGCCCGGGTCTCGCGAAGCTCGCCGCGCGCGCCACCTTGTTCCGCAACGTCTACGCGCCGGCCTCCTACACGACGGCGAGTACGGCGAGCCTGCTGACCGGCCTGTCGCCGCTCCGCCACGGCGCGCGGAAGCAAGGCGCGCGCCTCGCGGGCGACGTCGTCACCCTGGCCGAGCTGATGCGCGCGCGCGGCTACCGCGCCCGCGGCGTGAGCTTCAACCCCGTGGTCGCCGACGTCACGGGCTTCACGCAGGGCTTCGAGGAGTTCGCCGAGCGCGAGAAGGGATCTCCCTTCAATCTCTACCCCGACATCGGCGACGGCCTCCGCGTGATCCGGCGCTGGGTCGACGACGCGCGCGAGCCCCTCTTCGTCTACTTCCAGCCGATGAACACGCACGGCCCGTATATCGTGCCGCCGGCGGCGCGCGTGACCCTGCTCGGCCGCGCGCCCGATCCGACCTTCCGCTACTACGACCCGCTGATGGCCGCGATCCTCGCCGGCGACGTCGCGCGCCGCCGCGAGGTGACGCCGCAGTACGTGCGAAGCGGCATCGAGCGCTACGACACGGCGATCCGCTACGCCACGGACGCGCTCGGCGCCTTCCTCGACGAGCTCGACGCCGCGGGCCGCCTCGACGACGCCCTCGTCGTCGTCACGGCCGACCACGGCGACGAGTTCTTCGAGCACGGCGGCTTCTCGCACGGCTACACGCTGCACGAGGAGGTCGTGCGCGTGCCGCTCCTGGTGAAGCTGCCGGGGCAGCGCGCGGCGCGCGAGGTCGACGCCCGCGTGTCGCTGCAGGACGTCTACCCGACGATCGCCGAGGCCGTCGGCGCGGAGCTCAGGCAGCCGGTCGACGGCCGGAGCCTCGTCCCTTGGACCCTCGGCCAGGGGGATCCGCACCCGCGCGATCTCTTCCTCTCGGCCGAGTTCTCGCCGCGGCTCGTCGCGCGCGGCGTGCTCTCCGGGACGCAGAAGCTCGTCGCCACGGAGGAGCGCTACGACGGCGCGCGTGGCGCCGTCGAGCTCTACGACCTCGCGTCGGATCCCGGCGAGACGCGCGACCTCGCTGCCGCGCAGCCCGAGCGCGCGCGCGAGCTGGTGAAGCAGCTCGAGCAGGGCGCGAGCGTGCCGGCGGCGCCCGCAGAGGACGCGGTCGAAGGCCTCGACGCGGAGCGCCTGCGCGCGCTCGGCTACGCGCGCTAACGCGACGCTACCTCTGAACTTCGCTCGCCTTCGGCTCGCTGCGCGCGCCGCGGAGCGGCGCTTGCACTAGCTCTCGACGGTCCAGGTGTCGCCGGAGCGCAGCAGCTTCGTGAGGTCGCCCTTGCCGCGCTTCTCGACGGCCTGCGCGACCTGCGCGGTGAGCATGTCGTCGTAGGTCGGCTGCTCGACGGCGCGGAAGACGCCGATCGGCAGCGGGAAGGCGGGGCGCTGCAGGCTCGCGAGCGCGAAGGCGTAGGCGGGGGTCTCGTGGCGCTCGTGGTGGACTGCGACGCCCTTCGAGACCGGATCGTCCTCGTGGCCGAGGTGCACGACCGAGGGGATGCCGTTCTCGATGCGGATGCCCTTGCGCTGGTCGTCGGCGCCCCACACGAGCGGCTGGCCATCTTCCAGCGAGAGCGCGGCCTCGACGCGCTGCTTGCGGTCCTCGATCTCCAGGAACTCGTTGTCGTTGTAGACGGGGCAGTTCTGGAGGATCTCGATGAAGGCCGTGCCCTTGTGGGCGTAGGCGCGCCGCAGCATCTCCTGGAGGTGCGGCGCGTGCACGTCGACCGAGCGCGCGACGAAGGTGGCGCCGGCGCCGAGCGCGAAGGCCAGCGGGTCGACCGGATGGTCGATCGAGCCGTCCGGCGTGCTCTTCGTCTTCATGCCGACCCGCGAGGTCGGCGAGTACTGGCCCTTGGTCAGGCCGTACACGCGGTTGTTGAAGAGCAGGATCTTGACGTCGATGTTGCGGCGGATGGTGTGGAGCAGGTGATTGCCGCCGATCGAGAGGCCGTCGCCGTCGCCCGTCACGACCCACACGGAGAGCTCGGGGCGGCTCGCCTTGATGCCGGTGGCGAAGGCCGGCGCGCGCCCGTGGATCGTGTGCATGCCGTACGTGTTCATGTAGTACGGGAAGCGCGACGAGCAGCCGATGCCCGAGACGAAGACGAAGTTCTCGCGCGGCACGCCGAGCTCGGGCATCACGCGCTGGACGTTCGCGAGGATCGAGTAATCGCCGCAGCCGGGGCACCAGCGCACGTCCTGGTCGGATTGGAAGTTCTGGCTCGTGACCTTTCCGGCTGCCTGCGCCATTCAGATCTTCTCCCCGCGCAGCATCGAATCGATGCCCTTGCGGATCTCCGTCACCTTGAACGGCTGTCCCTGCTGCTTCGAGAGACGCTGCGCCGGCAGGAGGAACTCGGCGCGCAGCAGCTGCGTCAGCTGACCCATGTTGAGCTCGGGTACGAGGATGCGCTCGAAGCGCGCGAGCACCTCGCCGAGATTCGACGGGAAGGGATTCAGGTGGCGCAGGTGGATGCTCGACACCGCGAGGCCGTCGGCGCGCGCCTGCTCGACGGCCGAGGTGATCGCGCCGTGCGTGCCGCCCCAGCCGACCACCAGCAGGTCGCCGCGGTCGGGGCCGAAGACCTCGACGGCGGGGATCTCCTGCGCGATGCGCGCGACCTTCTCCTGCCGCAGCAGGATCATCTTCTCGTGGTTGCGC
>DASUFZ010000311.1:0-5341 GCA_036274295.1 Myxococcota bacterium | reverse complement strand
CAGGCCGCGTACCGCTCGCTGCTGCTCTCCACGCACGATCCGATCCACGCGGCGTTCCCGTTCCGCCACAAGCGCTACATCCGCAGCGGCTCGTCGGCGCACACCATGCTCGGCGATGCGCGTTACTACACGACGGTGGTGAACGGGACGCGCCTGTCCGACTGGGTCGGCGCCTTCGTCGACCAGAAGCCGGCGTGGACCGACATCGTCCAGGATCTGATCCCGAGTCCGTAGACCTGGCGCTCATTCTTCGGGAGGCGCGCGACCGGTTAGAATGCGCGCCTCTCGGAGAAGGAGTCCGCCATGCCTCGCCTCGTGCGCGCGCTCGCCGCGTGCGTCGCCCTCGTCCTCTGCGCCGGCTGCGCCGGCTGGGGCGGCGGCAACGCCGCCCCGAAGACGCAGCCCACGCATCTCCAGCGCATCCTCGATTCGGGCAAGCTGCGCGTCGGCATGAGCGGCGAGCAGCCGCCGCTCAACATGACGTCGCGCACCGGCGAGCTCGTCGGGCTCGAGGTCGCGCTGGCGCGCGTGCTGGCCGCGACGATCGGCGTCGAGCTCGAGCTGGTGCGCATCCCGTTCCCGCAGCTCCTCGATTCGCTCGAGGCCGGCCAGATCGACCTGATCATGTCCGGCATGACGATCACCGCGCGGCGCAACCTGCGCGTCGTCTTCGTGGGTCCGTACTTCCTCTCGGGCCAGTCGCTGCTCTCGAAATCGACCGAGCTGCTGGCCGCGTCGCTCGCCGAGCTGAACCGCCCCGACGTCAAGCTGGCGGCGCTCGCGTCGTCGACGAGCGAGGCATGGGCGAAGCGCGCCGTGCCGCTGGCGACGCTCACGACGACGCAGACCCTCGACGAGGGCATCCGGCTCGTGATGGACGGCAAGGTGAACGCGCTCGTGGCCGACCAGGAGATCTGCTACTTCGCGATGCTGCGCCACGCCGACTCCGGGCTCGCCGTGCGCGCCGACACCTTCACCGTCGAGCCGATCGGCATCGCGCTGCCGCCGAGCGACCCGCAGCTCACGAACCTGATCGAGAACTACCTCGGCGCGCTCGAGATGCAGGGCACGCTCCAGCGCGCGCGCGCGTTCTGGTTCGAGGACAAGAGCTGGGTCGAAGGAATGGAGTAGGGCGCGCCGCTCAGCCGAGCAGGTAGAGCTCGCCGACGTCCCTGCCGAGCGCGATGCCGTCGTCGACGATCTCGGTCAGGAACTCGTGCAGGCCCGCTTGCAGGATCGCGTCGATGCGGCCGTAGCGGAGCCGCGCGTGGATCTCGCCCGCGCGCCGGTGGCACTCGCCGCGGCGGCCGCCGTAGGCCTCCGTCAGCAGGTCGAGGTGGCGCGTGATCTGCGCGTAGCAGGCGCACAGCGAGCGCGGCATCTCGGGCCGCAGGATCAGCAGCTCGGCGATCATCCAGGGCGCGAGCCGCGCGTGGTAGACCCAGTGGTAGGCGCGCAGCGCCGAGACCGCGCGCAGGATCGACTCCCAGTGGCAGTAGTCGAGCGGCCCGCCGACCGCCTCGCTCTTCGGCAGCAGCACGTGGTACTTCACGTCGAGGATGCGAGCGGTGTTGTCGGCGCGTTCGAGGAAGGTGCCGAGCTGCGTGAAGTAGTAGGCGTCGTTCCGCAGCATGGTGTTGGCGTAGGCGCCGTTGAAGAGCAGCGAGCGGTGCTTCACCCACTCGAGCAGCCGCAGGATCCGCTCGCTCGAAGCGCCCTCGAAGCTCTCGAAGGTGCGGAGCTCGAGCCAGGTGTCGTTGAGCGTCTCCCACATGTCGGCGGTCAGCGCCGTGCGGACCGCGCGCGCGTTGCGGCGCGCCGTCTCGAGGCAGGAGAGCACGCTCGAGGGGTTGTCGGGATCGCGCACCAGGAAATCGACGACGCCGCCGGGCGTCACCTCGCCGAGCTTGTCGCGGTAGCCCTCGGCGCAGCCGGCGGCGACGAGCGTCGACTCCCACTCGTTGCTCTCGCTGCCGACGGAGCGGGTCAGGCTGGCGATGCGCTGACCCGCCGAGAGGATGCGCGCGACGTTCTCGGCGCGCTCCATGTAGCGCGCGAGCCAGTAGAGCCCGTCGGCCGTGCGCGAGAGCATCGCTCTAGCCCTCGAGGACCCAGGTGTCCTTGGTGCCGCCGCCCTGGCTCGAGTTGACCACCAGCGAGCCCTCGCGGAGCGCGACGCGCGTGAGCCCGCCCGGCACGATGCGGATCTCGCGGCCGCCCTGGAGCACGAAGGGCCGCAGATCCACGTGGCGCGGCGCGATGCCCGCGTCGACGAGCGTGGGACACGTGGAGAGCGCGAGCGTCGGCTGCGCGATGTAGTCGGCCGGCTGCGCGCGCAGCCGCGCCCGGAACTCTTCCAGCTCCGCGCGCGTGGCGGTGGGGCCGATCAGCATGCCGTAGCCGCCCGAGCCTCGCGTCTGCTTCACGACGAGCTCGGGCAGCCGCTCGAGCACGTAGGCGAGAGCCTGCGGCTCGGCGCAGCGCCACGTCTCGACGTTCGGCAGGCGCGCCTCCTCGCCGAGGTAGAAGCGGATCATCTCCGGCACGTAGGGGTAGATGCCCTTGTCGTCGGCGATGCCCGTGCCGACGGCGTTGGCGAGCGCGACGTTGCCCGCGCGGTAGGCGGCGAAGAGCCCGGGCACGCCGAGCATCGAGTCCTCGCGGAAGGACAGCGGGTCCAGGTACTCGTCGTCGATGCGCCGGTAGATCACGTCGACGCGCTTCGGGCCCTCGGTCGTGCGCATGTAGACGCGCGCGTCGTCGACGAAGAGATCCGCGCCCTCGACCAGCTCGACGCCCATCTCGTCGGCAAGGAAGGAGTGCTCGTAGTAGGCGCTGTTGTAGGAGCCGGGCGTCAGCAGCGCGATGCAGGGCGCGCCGCGGCAGTCCGGCGGCGCCACCGAGCGCAAGGTCTCGAAGAGCTCCTCCGGGTAGTGCGAGATCGGCGCGATGCGATGGCTCGACACCAGCTCCGGCACGATGCGCAGCATCGCCTCGCGGTTCTCCAGCATGTAGGAGACACCGGACGGCGTGCGGCAGTTGTCCTCGAGCACGTAGAAGGTGTCGGCGCCGACGCGCACCAGGTCGATGCCGGAGACGTGGTTGTAGACGCCGCCGGGCGGGTCGAAGCCGAACATCTCGGGCCGCAGCAGCGGATTGCCGAGCACGATCGCCTCCGGGATGCGGCCGGCGCGCAGGATCTCCTGCTCGTGGTAGACGTCGTGCAGGAACGCGTTGAGCGCGCGCACGCGCTGCTCGAGCCCCTGCGCGAGGCGGTCCCAGTCGGCGCGGCCGATGACGCGCGGCACGACGTCGAAGGGGATCAGGCGCTCGGGATCGCCGCCCTCCGTGTACACCGCGAAGGTGATGCCGATGCGCCGGAAGAGCAGCTCGGCCTCGCGGCGACGCAGCTCGAGCTCGGCCTGCGGCGCCTTGGCCAGCCATTCGTGGACGAGCCGGTAGGGCGGGCGCACCCCATCCGACTCGCGCATTTCGTCGAAGCAGGGCACTGCCCGCCTCCTCGGGCGATTGCAGAAAGGAGAGCAAGTTCTGTGCCGCGGTCCGCCCCGATCCGCGTGCGGTGACGCGCGCTGGCCGGCGTCGAGCTGACCGGGAAAACGGCAGCGCGCGCTTCTATCGTGGGCATTGCGTGCGGCGCAGCCCTCTCTCGATCCTCCCTTCCTCGGCGACGCGCGACGCGCGCCTGCTGGTGGCCGCCCGCTCGCTGCGGAGCTTCGGCGACGGCCTGACGAGCGTGCTGCTGCCCTTCTACTTGCTGGCGCTCGGGCACTCCCAGCTCGAGGTCGGGGTGCTCGCGACGGCCGCGCTGCTCGGGTCCGCCGTGCTGACCCTCGGCGTCGGCCTGGTCTCGCACCGGATCGCGCCGCGCGGCGTGCTGCTCGCGGCCAGCGCGCTGATGCTCGCCACCGGTCTCGGCTTCGCGGCGGCGTCCGCCTTCGTGCTGCTCCTCGTCATCGCATTCGTCGGCACGCTCAACCCGTCCGGCGGCGACGTCTCGGTCTTCCTGCCGACCGAGCAGGCGCTGCTCACCGAGACGGTCGTCGCATCCGAGCGCACCGCGCTCTTCGCCCGCTACAACGTGTGCGCGGCGCTTGCCGTCTCGCTCGGCGCCTTGTCCGCGGGGCTGCCCGCCTGGCTCGCGGCGCGCACGGGCACGGATCTCGCGCACGCGGCGCGCTTCGCCTTCGCGGGGTACGGACTCCTCGGCGTCGCGGCGGCGGGGTGTTACCGCAGGCTGGCCCGCGCGCAGCGCGAGCCCGCCTCCGTCTCGTCGGCGCCGCGCCGCGCGCTCGAGGAATCCCGCGGCATCGTCCTCCGCCTCACCGCGCTCTTCAGCCTCGATTCCTTCGGCGGCGGCTTCGCGATCAACTCGATCCTCGTGCTCTGGCTGCGCGAGCGGCACGCGCTCTCGCTCGAGACCGCCGGCGTCGTGATGTCGGCCGCGGCGCTGCTCTCCGCGCTCTCGCAGCTCCTGTCGGCGCCGCTCGCGCGCCGCATCGGGCTGATCCGCACGATGGTGTTCACGCACCTGCCGGCCAACGCGTTCCTGATCGGCGCCGCCTTCGCGCCGAGCGCGGGTGCCGCCATCGCGTGTCTGCTGGCGCGCGCTGCGCTCTCGCAGATGGACGTCCCCGCGCGTCAGGCCTACGTGATGTCGGTGGTGAAGCCCGAGGAGCGCGCCGCGGCCGCGAGCTTCACCAACGTGCCGCGCAGCCTCGCCTCGGCGCTCAGCCCGACGCCTGCCGGCGCGCTGCTCGGCGCGAGCTCGTTCGGCTGGCCGCTCGTGGTCGGCGGCGCGCTGAAGATCGTCTACGACCTGCTGCTGCTCGCCGGCTTCCGACACCGCCCGCCTCGGGTATGATCGGCGCCCATGCCCTGGTGGGGGTGGATCGTCTGCGGTGTCGTGCTGCTCATCGGCGAGATGATCGCCGACGCGCAGTTCTACCTCGTCTTCCTCGGCGCGGCCGCCGTGATCGTGGGCCTGCTCGGCTTCACGGGTCTCTCCGGCGGCGTCGCCATGCAGTGGGCGATCTTCGGCGTCCTCGCCATCGTGATGCTGCTCGGCTTCCGCGCGCGCGTGTACGGACGGCTGCGCGGGACCGGCGGCAGCGCGGCTCCCGGCTACGAGGACATCGTCGGTGAGATCGCAATCGCGCGCTCCGACATCGGACCGGGCGTCCTCGGCCGCGCGGAGCTGCGCGGCTCGAACTGGACGGCGCGCAACGTCGGCACCGGCGTGCTCCACGATGGAGACCGCGTCGAGGTCGTGAAGGTCGCCGGCCTCGTGATCGACATTCGCCGCGCGGAGTGAGCATGGAAA
>DASUFZ010000310.1:0-5813 GCA_036274295.1 Myxococcota bacterium | reverse complement strand
CGCTCCATCTCGAGGAGAACGCGTCCGCGTGGCAGGACATCGCCGGCGAGGTCGACGGCGCGGCGCTCGGGCTCTTCGGCCGGCTCGAGGCGCTCGCGCGCTTCCTCGCCGAGCTCCAGCGCGACGCGCTCGCGCCCTACGGCCTCAACTACGCGGAGTTCACCACGATCGGCATGCTGCGCACGTCGCCGCCGGCTTTCCGGCGCTCACCGACGGAGCTGCGCCGTCTCGTCGGCCAGTCGTCGGCCGGCATGACCCGCATCCTCGCCAAGCTCGAGGACGAGGGCTGGGTGCGCCGCGCGCCCGGCCGCGGCGACGGACGCCGCCGCGATGTCATCCTCGGCGCGCGCGGGCGCGAGCTGGCCGAGCAGTCGTTCGGCGCGTTGCTGGCTGTGCAGGCAGACGTGCTCGCGCCGGCCGGCAAGCGCCGCCGCGACGAGCTGCTGCGCGCGCTGGATGCGCTGCTTGCGCTGTTCGCGGAGCAGAGGCGCTAGAGCCCGCGGAGTCGCTCGGCGATTACTGCCGCCACGCGGTCGTTCCCGAGCGGCGTCATGTGGCCGGCGACGCCGCCAAAGGCGGTCGCCTCGTTGAACAGGTGCGTCCAGTCGCCGCCGTGCGCCTCGATCTCGCGCACCAGCACGGGCTCGAGCTCGACCAGCTCCAGCTCGAGCGCGCGCGCGCGCACGCGCAGCGGCTCGAGCAGCTCGCTGCGTGCGCCGGGATGCCATCCCGCGACCAGCAGCAGGCGTTGCGACCGGCGCGCGCTCGTCTCCGCGAGCCTCTCGACGAGCGCGGCGGCGACGGCTCCGCCGTCGCGCTGTACGCGCACCGCGCCGCGCACCGGCCAGCCGAGCGGGTCGAGGCGGCGCAGGGCGAAGTCGGCGAGGAAGCTGTGCGAGAGCGCGCGACGCCATGCGCTGTCGCCGGGCGGAGGCGACTCGGGCCTGGGCACCGGCACGTTTCTCAGCGCGAGCACGCCGCCGTCGAGCGCGAACCACGGCTTGTGCGAGAAGCGGTACGCGTACTCGCAGCGCGCGACGTCGTCCGGGATCACCTTCACGACGAGCGCGGCAGGGGCGAGCTCGGCGCCGAGCTTCTGCGCGCGCAGCGCGATCTGGTCGAGGCCGTAGCCGAACACGCCGCCGTTCCAGACGCGGCGGCCGAGCCTGCGCTCGAGCGCGGCGGGCCACGTCGAGCGGTCGTCCACCTCGTCGCCGAAAGTGAAGGAATCGCCGAGGGCCAGGATCGCCGGGCCGGGGAGGGCAGGGCCGCCGTTCTCGCGCAGGCCGCGCAGGTCGATCGTCGCGCGCGCGCCCGAGACCTGGTGCACGCCCGGCGCCGGCGCGTAGCCGAGCTCCGCGTCGTACTGCGCGGGATACATCGCGCCGAGCATGCGCACCGCGCGCGTCGGGTCGGGATCGGCGAAGAAGCCGGCGCCGCGCCGGATGCGCAGGCCGGCCTCGAGGGCGAGGAGGCAGAGCCCCGTCGAGACCAGCGCGAGCGCGACGGGCGCCCACGCGCGGCGCGCGCGCGGAGAAGCCATGCGGCGAGGTGGGCTAGGCGAGCGTGCCGCCCTCGACCCGGATCTCCGTGCCGTTGATGTGCGCGGCGTCCTCCGAGGCGAGGAAGGCGATCAGGCTCGCGACCGTCTCCGGGCCGCGCGCCTTGTCGAGCGCCATCTGGCGCATCACCAGCTTCATGTCCGCATCCTTCGGCAATCCCGCGCCGCCGGCCGTCATGGGCGTCTTGATCGAGCCGGGGCAGACGGTGTTCACGCGCACGCCCTGCTTGCCGTACTCGACGGCGAGCGCGCGCGTGAAGGCGAGCACGCCGCCCTTCGACGCGCCGTAGGCCGCGCCGTACGCGAGGCCCGCCAGCGCGGCCACCGACGACGTCGTCACGATGTTGCCCTGCGTCGCCAGCAGGTGCGGCAGCGCCGCGCGGCACGCGAGGAAGGTGCCGTCGAGGTTGACGGCCTGGATCTTCTTCCAATCGGCGAAGGGCATCTCGTGCGTGTGGTAGAAGCGCAGGATGCCAGCCACGTGACAGAGCGAATCGAGACGGCCGAAGCGCGCGACGCACGCCGCCACGGTAGCCTCGACGTCGGACTCGCTCGAGACGTCGCACACGCGCGCGTCGGCCTCGGCGCCGAGCTCGACGGCGCGCTTCACCGTCTCCTGGAGCGCGTCGGCCTGCACGTCGCAGCAGAAGACCTTCGCGCCTTCGCTGGCCACCCGCTCCACCGTCGCGCGGCCGATGCCCGACGCCGCGCCCGTCACCAGCACCACCTTGCCCTCGAAGCGACGCATACCGTTCTCCTCGGCGCCGGACGATCGCAGGCGCGCGTGGTGCGGGCAAGCGCCGTCGGGCTAGCTGCGGCGGCGCTCGGCGAGCGCGACGCCGAACACTCCGGCCCCGAGCAGCGCGGCGGTCGAGGGCTCGGGGACGGTGTCCCAGTGATCGATGGTGTACGTGACGCCCGGGCTACTCGTGACGCCGAAGAAGTCGAGGCGCTGCGACGCGGGCGCGGATTGCCACCCGAAGTCGCCCTTCGAGCGCTTCGAGCCATATCCATTGGGTGGCGAGCTGGCGCCCTCCTATCGCGGCGCAAGCTCCCGCGCGGCGCGCAGGGGATCCATGCCGAGGGGCAGCAGCGCCAGCACCGGTGTGTCGACACCGGCCTCCACGTAGCGCGCGATGTGCTCGCGGCACGCCTCCGGCGAGCCGTGGATGATGAGGTCGTCGACGACCCGGTCGGGGATGGCGGCGACGGCGCCCTTGCGGTCGCCCGCGCCCCAGCGCTCCCACATGCCGTGGAGCTCCGGCTGGCGTCCGAGCCATTCGTGGAACGCGCGGTACACCGGCACGTTGAGGTAGGCGCTGACCGCCATGCGGCCCATCGCGCGCACCTTCTCGCTGTCGGGGTTCGGGCAGACGAACAGCCGCGCGACGATCTCCTTCTCCGCCCCGTGCTTCTTCACGTGCGGGACGACCTTCTTCACGTCGCCGGCCGAGAGCCAGTTGAGGATGGCGCCGTCGCCGACCTTGCCGGCGAGGCCGAGCATGCCCTGGCGCAGCGCCGCGATCAGGATCTTCGGCTGCTCGGGCACCGCGACGCCGAGCCGGAAGCTCTTCACGCTGAACGTCTCGTACGCGTGCGTGACCTTCTCGCCGCGCAGCGCCTCGCGCAGGAAGAGCGCGGTGTCGCGCGTCCGCTGGTACGGCTTCTCGAAGGGGATGCCGTTCCACTGCTCGACGATCACGTTCGACGACGAGCCGAGCCCGACGACGACGCGGCCGGGCGCTGCCTGACAGAGTGAGGCCACGCTCATCGCGAGCAGCGCGGGCCCGCGCGTGTAGACCGGGAAGATCGCGCAGCCGAGCCGCAGGGACGGCGCCCACTGCGAGGCGAGCACGAGCGGCGTGAAGCCGTCCGTGCCGCTGGACTCGGCGGACCAGAGGTCCGTGTAGCCGCGCGCCTCGAGCTCCTCGATGGCCGCGCGCTGCTGGCCGAGCGGGATGCCGTCGAACGGGATGGTGACGCCGTAGCGCATGCGGGCCTCGCACTATACTCGCACGCCTCGCCGTCGCGGAAGGGAAGATCGATGCGAGCTGCCGTGCTGCGCGCCTATGGATCGCCGCTCGCGATCGAAGAGGTCGAGCTCGCGCCGCCCGGTCCGCGCGAGCTGCGCGTGCGCACCGTCGCCTGCGGCATCTGCCACAGCGACCTGCACGTGCAGAAGGGCACCTTGCCGGCGCCGCTGCCGACCGTGCTCGGCCACGAGGCCGCCGGCATCGTGGAGGAGGTGGGCGCCGAGGTCACGCACGTGCAGCCGGGCGATCGCGTGATCGCGTGCGTGTCGATCTTCTGCGGCCACTGCGAGTACTGCCTCTCGGGGCGCCCGAATCTCTGCGGCGGCATGGAGACGGCGCGGCGTCCGGACGAGGCGCCGCGGCTCTCCTGCGACGGCGAGCCGCTCGTGCAGTTCGCGCACCTGGCCGGCTTCGCGGAGCAGATGCTGCTGCACGAGCACGCGGTGGTGAAGATCCGCGAGGACATGCCGCTCGACCGCGCCGCGCTGATCGGCTGCGGCGTCACGACGGGCATGGGCGCGGCGCTCCGCACCGCGCGCATCGAGCCCGGCAGTAGCGTGGCCGTGATCGGCTGCGGCGGCATCGGTCTCGCCGCGCTCCAGGGCGCGCGCATCGCGGGCGCCGGCCGCATCGTCGCGGTGGACCGCGTGCCGTGGAAGCTCGAGCTCGCGCGCAAGCTCGGCGCGACGGACACGGTGGATCCCGGCGCGGGCGATCCCGTCGCCGCGGTGCAGGCGCTGACCGGCGGCGGCGTCGACACCGCCTTCGAGTGCATCGGGCTGCCGCAGACGGTGCAGCAGACCGTCGCGATGGCGCGCCGCGGCGGCAGCGCCGTGATGGTCGGCGTCGTGCCGCTCGGCGCGCAGGTACCGCTGCCGATGCTCGACGTCGTCATCAACGAGAAGAAGATCCTCGGCTCGATGATGGGCGGGAACCGCTTCCGCATCGACATGCCGCGCTACGTCGATTTCTACCTCGACGGCCGCCTGCGCCTCGACGAGATGATCTCGCTGCGCATCCCGCTCGCGGAGGTGAACGGCGCGCTGGCGCGGCTCGAGGGCGGCGAGATCGCGCGCAGCGTCATCGTCTTCACGCAAGGCGCCGAAGGCGCCGCGCAGCGAGGCGAAGCCGAGCGAAGTTCGGAGAAACGACCATGAACGCAGATCGCATTCGCTTCGAGCTGAAGGACGGCGTCGCCACCCTGACGCTCGACCGCCCCAAGGCAAACGGCATCGATCTGGAGATGGGCCGCGCGCTGATGCACGCGGCCATCCGCTGCCACGAGGACAAGGACGTGCGCGCCGTCGTGCTGACGGGCGCGGGCTCGATGTTCTGCGCGGGCGGCGATCTCAAGAGCTTCGTCGGCTTCGGCAAGGATCTCCCCGCGGCGCTGCTCGAGCTCACGACGTATCTCCACGCCGCGACGTCGCGCCTGCTGCGCATGCGCGCGCCGCTCGTCACCGCGGTGAACGGCACGGCGGCCGGCGCCGGCATGAGTCTCGCGATCTCCGGCGATCTCGTGCTGGCGGCCGAGTCGGCGAGCTTCACCATGGCCTACACGGCGGCGGGTCTGGCGCCGGACGGCAGCTCGTCGTGGCTGATGCCGCGCCTGATCGGCCTCCGGCGCACGCAGGAGCTGATGCTGACGAATCGCACGCTCTCGGCGCGCGAGGCCGCGGAGTGGGGGCTCGTCACGCGCGTGGTGCCCGATGCGGATCTCCAGGCGGAGGCCGCGGCGCTCGCCGTCGAGCTCGCGCAGGGTCCGACGCGCGCCTACGGCGTGGTGAAGTCCTTGCTGGCCGAGACCTTCTCCACCGCCTACGAGGCGCAGCTCGAGCACGAGGCGCGCGGCATCGCAGCGATGGCCGGCGCGCCGGACGGCCAGGAGGGCGTGCGCGCCTTCGTCGAGAAGCGCGCGCCCCGCTTTACAGGCGCCTGATGCCGCTTCCGCTGCGCCAGCTCGCTCCCGACCTGTGGGTCGCCGACCGGCCGCAATCCTTCTACGGCCTCGTGGTCGGCACGCGCATGACGGTGATCCGCCTCGACGACGGCAGCCTGCTCCTCCACTCGGCGGTGAAGCTCGACCCGGAGCTCCGCAAGGAGCTCGATGCGCTCGGGCCCGTGCGCTACGTCGTCGCGCCGAACCGCGTCCACCATCTGTATGCGGGCAAGGTCAGGGACGCCTACCCCGACGCGCGCCTCTGGATCGGCCCCGGCCT
>DASUFZ010000309.1:0-3121 GCA_036274295.1 Myxococcota bacterium | reverse complement strand
GCGCAGCGGCAGCCGCTTCGGGCCGCGCACCAGATACGAGTCGATGTACTGCACGCGCGGCTCCGTGCGCTCGAACGCGGCGAAGCGCGGCAGCAGCTCCTCCAGCGCGATGCGCGCCTCGAGGCGCGCCAGCGACGCGCCGAGGCAGAAGTGGATGCCGAGGCCGAAGGCCAGGTGCCCCTGCGTGTTGCGCGACGGGTCGAAGCGGTCCGCATGCGGGAACTGCGCCTCGTCACGGTTGGCCGAGCCGAGGAGCGGGAGGACGAGGGCGCCTTCGGGAATCGTGACGCCCGCGAGCTCGACGTCCTGCCGCGCGCGGCGGAAGAGGAACTGGATCGGACCGTCGTAGCGCAGCATCTCCTCCACGAGCGCGGGAATGCGGCTCGGGTCGCGCCGCACGCGCGCGAGCTCTTCCGGATGCTCCAACAGCGCGAGCAGCGTGTTGCCGAGCAGGTTCGTCGTCGTCTCGTTGCCCGCGATCAGCAGCACGAGGGTGAACATCACGACCTCCACCGGCGTCAGTGCGGTCTCTCCCGCCTCCGCGCGGATCAGTGTGGAGATCAGGTCGTCCTTCGGGTGCTGCCGCCGCTGCTCGACGACACCCATGATGTAGGTGGAGAGCTCCCCCATGCCCTCCAGCACCTTCGCGGGGCCGAGCGCGCCGGCGCCGCCCGTGGAGGCTGCGACCGAGCAGTCGGACCAGCGCTTGAAGTCGGCGCTGCGCTCGCGCTCGACGCCGAGCAGATCGGCGATCACGGTCACCGGCAACGGCACGAAGTACTCGGACACGATGTCGAAATCGGGCTTGTCCTCGAGCGGCGCCAGCGAGGCCCGGGCGATCTCGCGGACGCGCTTCTCGAGCTCGGCCATGCGCCGCGGCGTGAAGCCGCGGTTCACGAGACTTCGCATCGGGCCGTGCGCCGGCGGGTCCACGGCGATCAGGTTCCGCGCCGAGATCTGCTGCTCGAACGTGAGCGGCATCGCCTTCAGCAGCTCCAGGACGCGCCCCATCTCCTCCGGCGGGATCTTGCCGCTCGAGAGGTCGGACGCGAAGCCGCTCGACATCGCGGTGATCATCGCCGTCGACGAGAAGAGCTCGGGGTGGCGCAGCACGTAGGCGACGTCGGCATAGCGGGCGACGCAGTAGGCATCCTTCGCGAAGCCGCTGGCGCTCGCGAGCTTCGTCACCGGGCTGTGACGCCGGAGCTCCGCGTAGCCCGGATAGGGGTTTTCGCGCTGCGCGTCGCTGAAGGGATCGAAGTCGCTGGCGTTCACGAAGTCCTCCGGGTGCGGCGCGGCGCGGGAGCGGGCGCGCTCCCTACCTCGTCGACGAGTTGCGGCCAGTCCTCGGGGCGGAGCAGGCCGTAGAGCAGCAGGCGTTTCAGCTCGCGCGCGAAGCGCGCCGTGGCAGCGCGCCGCGCGGCCACGTCCTCGAACTCGATGCGCGCGTGGAGCGGCCACAGCACCGCCACGCTCGTCATCAGATGGCCGAGCATCTCGGGGTCGGCGTCGTGGCGCGCGCCTCCGCTGCCGACCAGCCGGCGCGTCTCCTGGAGGAGCAGCTCCATGGCGGCGCGCGGCGGCGGCGTCTCGGAGAGCAGCCAGTAGAGCGCGAGGCGCGCGAGCTCCGGGTGCTCGAGGAAGTAGCCGGCGATCGCATCGATGTGCTCGACGATCGGCTGCTTCCCACCGAGATAGGCCGCGACCTCGGCGATCAGCTCCTCGGTGACCGCGCGCACCAGCTCGTCGCGCGTGCGGAAGTGCT
Source organism: Myxococcota bacterium (assembly GCA_036274295.1). Lineage (GTDB taxonomy): Bacteria > Myxococcota_A > UBA9160 > UBA9160 > SMWR01 > DASUFZ01. The sequence goes on along the minus strand of DASUFZ010000309.1, from coordinate 1,356 downwards.
GGTAGGCGGTGGTGCGGTTGATCGCGGCCGCGTGCGCGACGGCGGAGACCGTCAGGCTCTCGGGTCCGCTCTCGCCCATCAGGCGCCGCGCCGCCTCGACGATGCGGCGCCGCGTGTGCTGGAAGTCGGAGCGGCGCTCGCGGCGCGGGGCGGGTCCGGGCATGGCCGGGGATGTAGCCCGGCGCGCCCGGAAAATCAACAACGATGTCGTATTTAGCTGCTCTGGAAGCGGTGCAGCTCGTCGATGGCCCCGCGCAGGACCGGCAGGGCGCCGCGGTAGACCGGGGTCGGGTCGGCGATCGGCCCGTCGTCCGGGGTCGTGAGCGTGCTCTCCTCGAGCAGCCCTGCCCCGTTCACGGGCAAGGTGAGCTTGTAGCCGCGCTCGAGGATCCCGATGCGCGACCAGTCCGAGACGACGCCGAAGCTGTGCTCCGTCTCCGCGCGCAGGTCGACCCCGAGCGAGTAGTCCGATGCCGGATTCCGCAGCCCGAGCAGCGGCAGCAGGGTCGCGGGGATGTCGACGTGGCTGGTCATGCGCTCCACTTCGCGGCCGGTCTCGCCGGGGATCCAGAGCACGAGCGGCACGTGGATCTGCTCCTCGTGGAACTCCGAATTGTGTCCCTTGCGCCCCTTCTCGTAGAACTCCTCGCCGTGGTCGCCCGTGATCAGGACGACCGTGTCGCCCATCGAACGATCCGCGGCGAGGTAGTCGAGGATGCGCCCGATCTGGCTGTCGAGGTGGTGGGCCGCGTTGAGGTAGCGCGCGTGTGAGAGCGACGCGTTCTCCTCGCTGCGAAGCTCGTCGAGCGAGACGTCCGTCGCGTAGGGCCTGCGGATCACGCTCTCGTCCGGGAAGTAGTACCGGTAGTGCGTCGACTCGAAGAACATGAAGGCGAGGAAGGGGCGCGTGCGATCGCGCGCGCCGAGGAAGCCGAGGAGATCGGAGACGCGCGCGCGGTCGTTCTGCCAGCCGCGCTCCCAGTCGTCCGTGTGGTAGTTGTCGGCGCTCTCGTGGAGATCGCGCGCCGGCACGTTGGCGAAGATCGTGCGGTCGAATTCCGGGTACGAGAAGCGCGCGCTGGTGAAGAGCCCGAGCTGGTAGCCCTGCTGCTGGAGCACGTCCATCAGCACGGGGCTGCGGCGCTCCGCGAGGAACTCGAACCAGTACGGCCCGTGGACGCCGTAGAACATGCTGAACATGCCCATGCGCGTGCCGTTGCCGCCGCTGTAGTGATGCGCGAAACGCCAGGACTTCTGCGCAAGCCCATAGGCCGCCGGCATGATCTCGGGATCCAGCGCGTCCCAGCGCAGCGACTCGCCGACCAGCCACACGACGTTCAGCGGGTGCGCGGGCGG
>DASUFZ010000308.1:0-7050 GCA_036274295.1 Myxococcota bacterium | reverse complement strand
GAGCCCTGCGCGCGCGCGGTGCATCGACCGGAGGACGACGCGGCGGACGCGCGTGCGCTCTACGAGAAGCTCGAGCAGGTGGTGGTGCCGTGCTTCTACCGGACGCCGGAGCGCTTCCAGCGCGTGATGCGCAGCACCATCGCGATCAACGCCTCCTTCTTCAACACCGAGCGGATGCTCGCGCAGTACATCCACTCGGCGTACGGACTGGCGCTGGCGCCGCGCCGCGTGCGCGCTCACGCGGGACCCGACTGACGCGCAGCGGCCCGCCGCGAGAGCAGCCGCCCGATCGTCGTGGCTTCTTCGGCCAGCAGCTCCAGCACGTCGTCGAGCGCGAGGATGCCGACGAGCGCCTGCGCCGAGTCGACCACGACCAGGCGCCGGACCTTCTCCGCGGCCATGCGCGCGAGCGACGCCTCGATCGACATCGACTCGTCGATGCACACGAGCGGCGCGCTCATCACCGCACCCACCGAGGTGGTGTCGGGATCGCGCTCCTCCGCGACGCAGCGCAAGGTCACGTCGCGATCCGTGAGGACACCGACGGGCCGCTTGCCGTCGCCCACGACGACGACCGTGCCGACGCCCGCTTTTGCCATGCGGCGCGTCACCGCGCGCACGGTCTCCTCGGCGAAGGCCACCTGGACCGTACGCACGCAGATCGCCCCCGCGCTCATGCGTTCTCCTTTCGAGAGTGAGGGGCGGCCGCATCCGGGAAATGCGGCCGCCCCGGCGGTCCTGCGCATAGCAGCCTCCTACGCAGAAACCGCCGCAATCTCCCGCGGCCGCGAGATGGCGGCGATCGTCTCGCCGATCTCGCGCGCGGTCACCTCCTGGCGCTTCGCGCCGAACTCGCGCGCCGCCTCCTGCGCGACGTCGGCCAGCGAGAACACGCCGAGTAGCTGGCCGGCGTCTTCGACCACCGGCAGCCGGTGCACCTGCGCGTTCTGCATCGTCTGCTCCGCGTCGCTGACGTCGTCCGTCGCGCGGCAGGTGCGCAGGTCGGTGGACATGAGCTCGCGCAGCCGGATCTGGTCGAGCGGCCGATTCTTCGTGTAGGCGGCGATGCAGATGTCGCGATCCGTCACGACACCGACCACGCGCGGGCTCTCACCGCTCTCGACCACGGGCACGAAGCCGCAATCCCGCTCCCACATGATGCGGGCCGCCGCGTTGGCGGTGTCGTCGGGAAGGCAGCACGAAGCCGCCTTCGTCATGAGCTGTCGGACCTTCATGGCTTCCTCCTCGCCTTCGGGGCGCTTCGATCGTCGGGGATGCTGGGCGTGCAACGACCGTGCCGTCGGCGGTTCGAACGCCGCGAACGCGACGCGCCGGCGCAGTCCCGGGTCGACACCGACGTCTGTGGCACCCCGGGATCTGCGTGGGGCGCGGCGCATCAGGCCCCGACGCCCGGTCTAACGCGCTTTGCGCGCCGAGAGGTAGTCCACGCACCCCCGGAGGCTCGCGATGTGCTCGTAGTCGGACTCCGGGATGTCGACTCCGAGCGCGTCGTGCAGGGCCGTCGCGAAGTGGAGGAAGTCCATCGAGTCGAGCTCGAGCTCCTCGCGCAGCAGCGCCGAGTCCGGCAGCGCGGCGAGATCGGCCTCGGGCGCGATGCGGCCGAGCTGCGTCAGGACCAGCGCGCGGATCTCCTCGCGGCTCATAGCTCCTCCGGCCGGCCGAGCAGGCGTCCCACCTCCGCCAGGAAGCGCGCGCCGCGCATGCCGTCGCTCACGCGGTGGTCGGCCGCCAGCGTACAGTGGACAACCGGCCGCACCGCGAGCATGCCGTCGACGGCGACCGGCGCGTCGGCGATGCGGCCGAAGCCGACGATCGCGACCTGTGGCGGGTGGATCACGGGGAAGACCGTCTCGACGCCGAGGTCACCGAGCGAGGTGACGGTGATGCTGGCCTCGGACACGTCACCGCTGCGCAGGCGTCCCTCGCGCGCGCGCTGCGTCTGTTCGGCGAGCGCCCGCATCAGCTCGTCCAGCGAGAGTCGATCCGCATCGCGCAGCACCGGCGCGGCCAGACCGCCACCGCGCAGGGACACGACCACGCCGACGTGGATGCCCTGCGCCGCCCGGAAGCCGCCGTCCACGTAGGCGCCCGAGAGCTCGGGCGCCTTGCGCAACGCCTTCGCGGTGGCCGCCAGCAGCAGCGCGATCGGCAGCGCGCGCTCCGCCACGGAGCGCGTCTGGTTGCGCTCGCGCAGCCACGCGAGCGCGCGCGCGCAGTCGAAGCTCGTCGCGAGGTAGTAGTGGGGGATCTCGCGCTTGCTGCGCGCCATGGCCGCGGCGATGGCGCGCCGCATGCCCTCGCGGCGGTCGCGCGGGACGCTGGCCGCTTCGACCGCGGCTACCGGCGCCCCGCGGCGCACGTCCTCGGCAACGATCGCGCCGCCGGGTCCGCTGCCCGCGAGCGCGGCGAGATCGAGTCCCCGCTCCCGCGCGAGGCGGCGCGCGAGCGGTGAGGCGTGGATGCGGCCCGCCGGCACGGGCTCGAGTGCGGTTGCGGGCGCAGGTGCGGGCGCAGGTGCGGGTGCGGGTGCGGGTGCGAGTGCAGGCGCAGCTGCGGCCGCGCGCAGGGGCGCTGCCGCGATCCGCTCGCGAGGCGGCACCGGCGGAGGAGCCGGCGCCACGGTAGGTGCACGCGGCGCCTCGCCCTCCTCGCGCAAGCGCGCGAGCGGCGCCCCGACCGGCAGGGTCTGACCGACTTCGGCGTAGAGCGCCTCCACCACGCCGCTCTGCCAGCACTCGACCTCGATCTCGGCCTTCTCGGTGTCGACGAGCGCGACGATCTGCCCGCGCGCGACGCGGTCGCCGGGTGCGACGCGCCACTCGAGCAAGGTGCCGCGCTCCATGTCGGCGCCGAGCGACGGCATGCGGAAATCAGCCATGGGCACCCACCAACGCCCGCGCCGCGGCGACGATGCTCTCGCACTGCGGCAGCGCGGCCTGCTCCAGGTGGCGCGCGTACGGGATCGGCACCTCCGCGCTACACAATCGCGAGACGGGCGCGTCGAGCTCGAAGAAGGCGCGCTCCTGGATGCGCGCGGCGATCTCCGCCGAGAGGCTGCCGCTGCGCCAGCCTTCGTCGACGATCAGCGCGCGGTGCGTGCGCGCGACCGACCCGAGGATCGCCGTCTCGTCGAGCGGGCGCAGCGAGCGCAGGTCCAGGACCTCCGCAAGGACGCCCTCCGCCGCCAGCACCTCGGCGGCGGCCAGCGCCTTCGGCAGCGAGCCGCCGTAGGTGACGATCGAGAGATCGCGGCCGGCGCGGCGCAGCGCCGCGCGCTCGATCTCCACGGCGCCCGCGTCCTCCGGGAGCTCGCCCTCCAGCGCGTAGAGCGCCGCGTGCTCGAAGAGCAGCACCGGGTCGGGATCCTCGAGCGCGGTCCACAGCATGCCGCGCGCGTCGGCGACGCTGGCGGGCGCGAGCACGCGGAGGCCGGGGATGTGCGCGTACCAGCCCTCGAGGCTGTGCGAGTGCTGCGCGGCGAGCTGCCGTCCGGCGCCGGTCGCCATGCGGATCACGAGCGGCACGCTGAGCTGCCCGCCCGACATGTGCAGCAAGGTCGCCGCGTTGTTGAGGATCTGGTCGAGCGCGAGCAGCGAGAAGTTGACCGTCATGATCTCGACGATCGGGCGCATGCCGCCGAGCGCCGCGCCGATGCCGGCGCCGACGAATGCCGATTCCGAGAGCGGCGCGTCGCGGATGCGCTCGGGCCCGAACTCCGCGAGCAGGCCCTTCGACACGGCGTAGCTCCCGCCGTAGCGGCCCACGTCCTCGCCCATCAGGAAGACGCGCTCGTCGCGCAGCAGGGCCTCGCGGTGCGCCTCGCGCAGGGCCTCGCGATAGGTGAGCTTGCGCGCGCTCACTGCGGGGCCCTCTCGGAGGTGACGAAGCGCAGCAGGTCGGAGACGGGCTCCCAGGTCCCCGCCTCGGCGAAGGCCACCGCAGAATCGATCTCCTGCGCGATCTCCGTCTCGAGCTGCGCCAGGCTCGCGTCGTCGAGCGCTCCCGCGTTGCGCAGCTCCGCCGCGAGGCGCGGAATCGGGTCGCGCTGCTTCCACTGCTCTACCTCCGCCGCGTCGCGGTAGAGCTCCGGATCGAACATCGAGTGGGCGCGAAAGCGGTAGGTGCGCAGCTCGAGGAAGACGGGGCCACCGCCCTCGCGCACGGCCAGCGTCGCGTCGCGCGCCGCACGCGCGACGGCGCGCACGTCCATGCCGTCGACGGGCCACGCAGCGATCCCGTAGCTCGCCGCTTTGACACACAGGTCTGTCTGAGACTCGGAGCGCGCCAGCGCCGTCCCCATCGCGTAGAGATTGTTCTCGCAGCAGAAGAGCACGGGCAGGCGCCAGAGCGCCGCCAGGTTCATCGACTCGTGGAACTCGCCCTCGGCCACCGCGCCCTCGCCGAAGAAGCAGGCGGTCACGCGTCGGCGTCGCCGCAGCGAGTCGGCCAGAGCCAGCCCGACGGCGACCGGCAGCCCGCCGCCGACGATGGCGTTGCCGCCGTAGAAGCGGGTGGCCGCGTCGAAGAGGTGCATGGAGCCGCCGCGTCCGCGCGAGACGCCCTCCTGCTTGCCGAACATCTCCGCCAGGATCGGACCCGCCGCGATGCCGCGCGCCAGCGCGTGGCCGTGCTCGCGATAGGTCGCGACGACGGCGTCGTCGGGTGTCAGCGCCTGCATCACGCCCACCGCGATGGCCTCCTCGCCGACGTAGAGGTGCAGGAACCCGCGGATGGATCCCGCCGAGTAGAGCTCCGCGCACTTCTCCTCGAAGCGCCGGATGCGCAGCATCTCGCGCAGCAAGCGCGCGTCGGAGGTGGGCGGCGCGTCGCCGCTCACGCGCCCTCCTCGAGCGTCGAGAGGTCGCCCTCGGGCAGGCCGAGCTCTCGCGCGCGCAGCAGCCGTCGCATGATCTTGCCGCTGCGCGTGTGGGGCAGCGCGTCGCGGAACTCGATCGCGCGCGGGGCCGTCGCCGGCCCGAGCCGACGCCGCGCGTGCGCGAGCACGTCGAGGCGCAGCGCATCCGTCGGCTCGTGGCCGCGGCGCAGCACGACGAAGGCCTTCACCGCCTCGCCAGCCACGGGATCGGGCACGCCGATCGCCGCCGCGCCCGCGACGGCCGGGTGCTCGAGCAGCACGCTCTCCACTTCGAACGGTCCGATCAGGTGGCCGGCGGTCTTGATCACGTCGTCGCCGCGGCCGACGAACCAGAAGTAGCCGTCGGCGTCCCGGCGCGCGAGATCGCCCGAGAGATACCAGCCATCGCGAAAGCATTTGCGGTAGCGCGCGTCGTCGCCGAGATAGCCGCGGAACATCGACGGCCATCCCGCGAGCAGCGCCAGCTCGCCTTCCACCTCGGGCGCGTCGATGCGCTCGACGCCGCCGTCCTCGCGCCGGCGCACGATCGCCGCCTCGACACCGGGCAGCGGACGGCCCATCGAGCCGGGCCGGATCTCGCAGGCGGCGTAGTTCGCGATCATGATCCCGCCCGTCTCCGTCTGCCACCAGTTGTCGTGGATCGGGAGACCGAAGGCCTCGAGCCCCCACACGACGGCCTCGGGATCGAGCGGCTCGCCGACGCTGGCGACGAAGCGGAGGTCGGGGAAGCCGCTCTCCGGCACGACGTCGACACCGGCGCGCATCAGCATGCGGATCGCCGTCGGGGCCGTGTACCAGACGCCGACCCGCTCGGCGCGCAGGGTCTCGTACCAGAGCGGCGCGTCGAACTCCTCCTCGAGCACGACGCTGCGGATCCCGTGGAGCAGCGGCGCCAGGATTCCGTACGAGGTGCCCGTCACCCAGCCCGGATCGGCCGTGCACCAGAAGACGTCGGCGTCGTGGAAGTCGAGCGCGTAGAGGCCTGTGGCGTAGTGGGCGACGGCCGCCTGGTGCACGTGCAGCGCCCCTTTGGGCACACCGGTGGTGCCACTCGTGAAATGCAGCAGCGCGGGGTCCATGGGGTCGGTCGGGCCGATCTCGAAGTCCGGCGCCGCATCCTGCATGCGGCGCTCGAACGAGTCGAGCCCCGGCCCGGCGAGGCCCGGCTCGTCGCCGACCAGCAGCACGTGCCGCAGCCCCGGCAGGGCCTCGCGCAGGCCGGCCACTTTGCGCCGGTAGAGCGACGGCGTCGTCACGAGCACGCGGGCGTCGCCGCGGTCGAGGCGGGTGCGCAACGGCTCGGGGCCGAACGCGGAGAAGAGCGGACAGAAGACGCTGCGGCTCTTCAGGGTGCCGAGCGCGCTGACGTAGAGCTCCGGCACGCGGCCGAGCAGCGAGAAGACGCGCTCGCCCGGCCCGACACCGAGCTTCCCGAGCAGGTTCGCGAAGCGATTCGTCTGCTCGCGCAGCGCCGCGTAGCTGAGCTCGCGCGCGCCGCGCCGGCTGACGAAGCGCAGTGCGATGCGCGCGGCGCGTGCGCCCTGCGCATGCCGGTCCACGGCCTCGTGGCCGATGTTGAGGCCGCGGCCTCCCGGCAGTCCGTCGAGCCGCGCCCGCGCCTCCGCCCAGGTGAAGCGGGCACACGCCTGCGCGTAGTCGCGCAGGTTCGGCGGGGCCGGCAGCCGCGCGAGGTCCTTCAGAATGGGCTTGCACTTCGCGCCGGACACACGAGGGCACTACGCAAAGGACGTGCCGCGCCGAACGCCGGCCCCGAAGCCCCGGGCGCCCCCTCACCCCCGAAAAGAGGGCGCAATTCCCCCGCAGCGGGGCGTTCTGGGCGCTCTGGAGCGCGGGGCTCGCGCCGATATCATCGGGTCCGCGTGACCCCGAAGCCGGACCGATCTCCGCAGCGACGGCTCGTCGGCGCGCTGATCGCTCTCGCCGTGCTCACCGTGCTCGGCACCGCCGGCTACATGCAGATCGAGGGCGCCGACTTCACGGACGCCCTCTATTTCACGGTGATCACGCTCACCACGGTCGGCTACGGCGAGACGATCCCGCTGTCCCCCGCCGGCCGCTGGTACACGATGGCGCTGCTCGTGATCGGCGTCGGGCTCGCCTTCTACACCGTCGTCGCGTTCGCCGCCTTCCTG
>DASUFZ010000307.1:0-34459 GCA_036274295.1 Myxococcota bacterium | reverse complement strand
TTGATGCGCGAGGGCCGCGCGCCGCTCCTGCGCTGCGCGAGGCGGATCGAGAACGTGCCCTTCATCTCGAGCGGATAGGCGACGCAGACCTGGATCTCGCCGCGGCCGCGCGCGATGCGGATCAGGAAGCCGAGCAGCAGCACGAGCAGGCTGCTGACCGCGCCGACCAGGATCTGCGCGGGCTGGGTCATGCGCTGGTGCTGGAGGTCGTCGAAGGCGCCGAGCGCGAAGTCCTGGAAGCGGTCGTTGGCCGCGTCGAGCGCCTCGGCGGCCGCGACGACGCGGCTCGTGGGACGCTGCGGCGCCGCCGCCGGCTTCGCCTTCGCGGCGGCCTCGCGCTGCGCCAGCAGGTCCGCCGCCTGCTCGATCGTCATGCGGCGCGGGTCGGGGTCGGGGGCGGAGGCGTCGGCCTCGGCCGCCTCTGCGGTATCGGCAGCCATTGCGTCCGGCGCCGGCTCGGCCGGCGGCTCGGGGACCGCCACGGTCTCCACAGGCGTCGCGGCTGGTTCCGGCCCGGGCTCCGGGGTCGGCGCCGGCGTCACGACGGCAGCCGGCGAAACCGGGACCTCGTGCGGCGCTTCCGCTGCCGGCTGCGGGACCTCGAGGGCCGGCTCGCTGGCCGGCTCCTCGGCCGCGGCGGTCAGCAGGCAGACGAGGAGGGCCGCGGTGGTCACCGCCCCCCCGAACAGACCTCTGGCCGCACGCGTCCGCATGACTCCGCCCCGCACATCGGCCTGCCGCCGCGCCCGATTGAGAATTCCCGTCGAGATTTCGCGGGGGTGGACGTGCCGGGCAGGTCCCGGAGCTAGCGTGGCCGCCTCCGTGAACGAGACCCTCCCCAAGCCCCTGCCGGCGCTCCACCGCCTGGCGCCGCGCGCCTTCTACGGCTGGTTCATCGCGGGCGGCCTGGCCTGCCTCTCCTCGGTCGTGGTCGGCATCGGGTTCTACGGGGTGGCCGTCTTCCTCGACGCTCTGACGACCGAGCGCGGGTTCCCGCGCGCGCAGGTCTCCTTCGCCACCACGCTCTACTTCATCGGGACGGGGGTCGCCGGCTCGCTGATCGGCCGCAGCGTGGACCGGCACGGCGCGCGCGCGTGGATCCTGGCGGGCACCGCGGTGATGGCGCTGGCCTTGCTCGCGCTCGGGCGCGTGCGCGGGCCGGGCGAACTCGTGCCCGTGTACCTGCTGCTCGCGGGCGGCTTCGCCATGACGGGCAACGTCCCTACCAGCGCCGTGCTGACCCGCTGGTTCGTCGTGCGGCGCGCCCGCGCGCTCAGCATCTCGCAGACCGGCGTGTCGCTCGGCGGTGTCGTGCTGGTGCCGTGGATGGTCTGGCTGGCGCGCGACCACGGCCTCGCCGACGCCACCGCGGCGCTGGCCGTGCTCGTCGTCGGCATCGGCTGGCCGGTCGCGACGTTCGTGCTGCGCGGCGATCCGGCCGACCACGGGCTCGCGCCGGACGGCCACGCGACGGGCGCCGCGGCGCCGCCGGCGGCGCTGCTGGCGGCGCAGCAGCGCGTCTGGACCGCGCGCGAGGCGCTGCGCACGCCCGCCTTCTGGTTCCTCGTCGGCAGCTTCTCCGCGATCCTCTTGTGCCAGGTCGGCACGGCCATGCACCAGCTCTCGCTGCTGCGCGTGCACCTCGACGCGCGCACCGCGTCGCTCGCGCTCTCGACCACGGCGGCGGGCAGCTTCGCCGCGCGCCTCGCCGTCGGCAGCTTCGCCGACCGCGTCAGCAAGCGGCACCTCGCCGCGCTGCTCATGTGCGTGCAGGGCGCCGCCATCGCCGGCTTCGCGTCAGGCACGCACGCGCTGCCGCTCTTCGCCGCCTCGCTCGTCTTCGGCGTGACGATCGGCAACGTCTTCATGCTCCAGGCGCTGCTCGTCGGCGAGTGCTTCGGCATGCGCTCGTTCGCCACCGTGCTCGGCCTGATGCAGCTCCTCACGCAGACGGCGAGCGGGCTCGGGCCGTTCGCGCTCGGCCTGCTGCACGATGCCTTCGGCAGCTATGCGCGCGGGATCCTGCCGTTCGTGGCGCTCGCCGGTGTCGGCGCCGTGCTGGTGCTGCGCGTGCGGCCGCCGTCGCCGGATCCCGCCTGATGCCTATGTCATGCTCGGCCGCGTCGAGGCCGACGCCGGCGCGAACCCCTTCTCCGCGGTCCACCCCGTGCAGGAGCCCGCACCGCCGCTCGAAGGTCAACGTCCGCTACTCGAAATACCTTGGGTCTGGAGGCGCGACGAGGCGCTCCTTCCTAGAGCAGCAGCGCGAGCTGGCGCGAGTGCGCGAGCAGCTCACCGCTCGCGCTCCAGATCTCGCCGTCTTCCTCGAGGAAGCCGTCGCGCGCATAGCGCGAGCGGAAGACGCACAGGGCGAAGTCGCCGGGCGCGACGTCGGCCGGCGGCAGCGCGCTGCGGAAGTGGATGGTGAGATCGATGGTCGGCACGCCGCCGGTCATCTGCCGCTCGGACAGGCGCCCGAAGACCGCCGGCGGCCAGGCGTCGCTGAAGGCCGCCGCGAGCGGCGCGTCGAGCGGGCGCGTGCCCTCGGCCAGTCGGATCCAGCCGCCGCTCTGCGCGATCTCGCCGCCGGAGAAGGGCAGCGCGCCGATCCCCCAGCGCTGATCGAAGCGCTCGTGGATGGGGATGCGCCGCGGGAGCACGAGGCATTCCTCGGGCGGCGCGACCTGCGGCGGCGAGACGTCGCGAAAGCTCTCGGCCTCGCGCGGCAGCGAGAAGGCGGCGAGCGCGAGCGCGAGCAGCCGGTCGCCCTGGAGGAGCCGCGCGGAGACGCTGGTCAGCGAGCGTCCGCTGCGCTCGATCGTCGTGTCGATCCAGGCCGGCCCTTCGACGGGCGGCGCGGTGTAGTGGACCGTCAGCGAGCGCGGCGCGCGCGCGGGATCGTCCACGCGAGCGGCCAGCGCGCGCAGCAGCAGCGCGGCGATGTAGCCGCCGTTCGGCCCGCGCACGACGAACCAGCCGGGGTCGATGCGCGCCTCGTAGCGGCCGTCGCCGAGGGGGCGCACCGCGGTGTCGCGGTCGAAGCGGGTCATGCGCGGCGGGTCAGGCTACAGCGTCGCGCGGGTCGAAGGGAAGGGCGCGGCGCTCGCCGCGTCCCCATGCGACGCGCTTCGCCTCCTGCGCCTCGCTGATCCGCACGACGACGAAGTAGGCGAAGCTGGCGCTGACGGCGCCGCACACGTCGGCGGCCAGGCCGAAGGCGTGCCCCATCTGGATGCGCTCCAGGCTGACGGCCACGCCCAGGGTGAAGACCGAGAGCCCCTCGAGCGCGAAGTAGGCGACGAACAGACCCCACCAGAGCGCGAGCAGCGGCGGCGTGGCGACCGTCTTCCAGCCGAGCGGATCGCCCGTCGACGGGTCGCTCGCCTGCCAGATTTCGCGGATCACCTGGTAGGGGCGCAGCGCGTTCAGCGCCGGCACCAGGAAGCCGAGCACGGTCCACTCGCGGCCGTAGGCGAGCCGGCGCACGCCGAACGCGCGCACGTTGACGCGCACGCGGTGGAGCCAGGTCAGGAACGTGACCCCGGTGACCGCCAGGCACACGAGCTGGGCGATGCCGATCCACTCGCCGAAGATGCTGTGCGCGATGCGCTCCTCCGGCACCACCGGGTGTCCCGAGGTGGAGAGCCGCAGCGCGGAGAAGTCGTAGCCCACGGCGATCCAGGAGATCGCGGCGGACAGCACGAACAGGATGCCGAGTGCGCGCACGCTGCGGCGCGTCGGCACGTAGGGCGGCAGCAGGCTCTCGTGCTCGTTCATAGCAGGCTCTCGTGCTCGTTCATGGCTGGTTCGCTCCTTGCTGGCGGAAGCGCTCCGCCGCGACGGCGGCGACGGCCGCCTGGAGGTTGTACGACGCGATGAAGCCGGCCATCGGGATGCGCACCGTGTCGTCCGCGGCCGCGAGCAGGGCCGCGGGCACGCCCTCCGCCTCCGCTCCGACGACCAGCAGCAGCGGTCCCGTGAGATCGGTCTGCCAGGGCGTCCGCGCGCCCACGTCCTCGATCGCGACCACGCGCTTGCCCGCGCGCCGCGCGGCGTCGAGCACCGTGGCGGACGTCTCCCAGCCGACCGGCATGTAGCGATCCGCGCGCATGCCCGCGCGCGTCGCCTCGCGGCGCCCGGCGTGGTCGAAATCGCAGTCGACGTAGATGCCGTCCGCGCCGGACACCTCGGCCGTGCGGATCGCGAAGCCGATGTTGCCGGGGTAGACGGGCCGAGCCAGCAGCCAGACGGCGCCGCCGCGCGCCATCACCTCGTCGATTCCGGCGCGCGGATCGGGCCCGGCGAGCGCGAGGATCTGCGCGTCGCTGTGCGCGCCGCGCAGGCGGTCGTAGCGGCGCGCCGCCACACGGTGTACGGCGACGCCAGCGCGCTCGGCGCGCTCCGCCAGCAGCTCCGCGTCGCGCGCCGGCGACTCGGCCGGGATCACCACGCAGCGGAGCTCTTCGCGCGCGAGCGCGGCCGCGACGTCGCCGACGCCGATCACGCGCCGTCGCCCCTGTGCGCTCCTCTCGGCGGCTCCCGGTCCCAATCCTGGCGTACGTCCGCGCGTCGCGCGGGCGCCTCCTCGGGGGGGAGTGACGGCCGCGGATTGTAACCGCAACCCTGCGGCTACGGCAGCCGGCCTCGGGTGCAGCGCAGCAGCACGTAGTGGTTCTCGCGCGCGTCCCGGCCGTCGTCGCACCAGTCGGCGAGCGGCTCGAACGGCAGCCCGGCGAGCAGCGCCTTCAGCTCGATCGCGTCGATCGCGTGGCCGTAGCGGAGCGCCCCGTGCGCGCCGAACGAGAGCAGGTGGTCGCCCGGCTCGAGCTGGCGCGGGTCGATCGGTGTGACGGCCTGCGCGTCGTAGCGCTCCCAGGGAACGATGCGCGTCCTGCGTGTCTCGCACGCGTCGAAGCGCCAGCGGGAGAGCGCCAGCAGCCCGCCCGTCAGCGTGCGCGCGGCCGCGGATTCGAGCATCGCGCGCCGCCGCGCGTGGCCGGGCACGACGTGCAGCACACCGAAGAGCGCCACCAGCTCGAAGGGGCCCGCGGGCAGCGCGTGGCCCGGCGTCGTCTGGACGAAATCGGCCTGGACGAAGTGCGCGTGCGGCGGCGCGCCGATGCGCGCTCGCTCGAGCAGCGGCGCGCTGGCGTCGATCCCCGTGTACGCGAGCGCGTCGCGGCGCGCGCCGAGCGCCTCGTCGAGCGCGCGCCCGAGGCGTCCGTTGCCGCAGCCGACGTCGAGGACGCGCAGGCGTTCGAAGGGCAGCCTCGCCAGCTCCGCCGCGACGCGCGCGAAGCCGCGCCAGGGTCGCGTTCGCACGGCGTCCCACTCGGCGGCGCGGTCGCGGTAGAGCGCCAGATTGAGCGCGTTGAGCGCGAGAGCGGTCGCGTCATCCAAGGTGCGTGTACAGTAGCCGCTCGCGAGCTGCACCGTGCACACGAAGACCCTGCGAGAGCCCTTCGATCCGCACGCGCATCGCGCGGCGCTCTCGGCCATCCTCGACGAGATCGCGCGCGAGGCCGTGCTCGACGCGCGCGCGCTCGATCGCATCGTCAAGCGCCATCCGAAGGGCGGCGCGTCGCTCTTCTCGAAGAGCGAGATCCTGGCGGGCCTGCGCGCGTTCGCGCCGGGCTCCGAGCCGGAGCTGGCCGCGCGGCTGCGCATGCGGCCCGTGCGCACGCTCTCCGGCGTCACGCCCGTCGCGGTGCTGACGCGCCCGCATCCGTGTCCGGGCACCTGCATCTTCTGCCCGTCCGACGTGCGCATGCCGAAGAGCTACCTGGCCGACGAGCCCGGGGCGCAGCGCGCCGAGCAGCACCGCTTCGATCCCTATCTCCAGGTGTGGCACCGCCTCCAGGCCTACAGCCAGATCGGTCACCCCGTCGACAAGGTCGAGCTGATCGTGCTCGGCGGGACGTGGTCGTCCTACCCGGTGCCCTACCAGATCTGGTTCACCCTGCGCTGCTTCGAGGCGCTCTCGGACTTCGGCGCGGGCGTCGACGCGCGTGCGGACGCCGGAGCGGCGCCGGCGCCGTATCGCGAGCTGCGCGCGCTCGACGGGCGCCGGGACGACGATCGCTACAACGCGGCGGTCGCGCCGCTGCTGCGTCGCGCGCTCGGCCCCGCGCAGCTCCACGCGAGCGAGCAGGCGAGCTGGGACGAGCTGGCCCTGGCGCAGCGGCGCAACGAGAGCGCGCGCTGCCGCGCCGTCGGGCTCTGCTTCGAGACGCGCCCCGATCACGTCGACGCGGCGGAGGTGCTGCAGCTGCGCCGGCTCGGCGCGACCAAGGTCCAGCTCGGCGTCCAGAGCACCGACGACGCGCTGCTCGCGCGCAACGGGCGCGGCCACGATCTGGCCGCCACCCGCGCCGCCTTCTCGTGGCTTCGCGGCGCCGGCATGAAGATCCACGCGCACTGGATGCCGAACCTGCTCGGCGCCACACCGGAGAGCGACGCGGCGGACTTCCTGCGCCTCTTCTCCGACCTAGGCCTGCGGCCGGACGAGCTGAAGATCTACCCCTGCCTGCTCGTCGCGAGCGCGCCGCTCGCCGCCGAGCACGCGCGCGGCGCCTGGCAACCCTACGCCGACGACGTGCTGGCCGACCTGCTGGCGCACTGCCTCGCGCACACGCCGCGCTGGTGCCGGCTGACCCGCGTGGTGCGCGACTTCGCGTCGCAGGACATCGCCGCGGGCACGCGCGTCGCGAACCTGCGCGAGGTCGTGGAGCGGCGCCTCGACGCGCAGGGCCTGCCGCGCCTCGACATCCGCAGCCGCGAGGTGCGCGGCGCCGCCGTCGACGAAGCGGCGCTCGCGCTGCGCGAATCCAGCTATGCAACGTCGGACGGCGAGGAGCGCTTCCTCGAGTGGTGCACGCCGGACGATCGCATCGCGGCCTTCGTGCGCCTGTCGCTCCCGCGCGGCGCCGCGCCGCTCGCCGAGCTCGCGGGCCACGCGATCGTGCGCGAGCTCCACGTCTACGGGCCGTCGCTCCCGCTGGCCGAGCGCGCTGCCGGCAGCGCGCAGCACGCGGGTCTCGGACAGCGCCTGCTCGCAGAAGCTGCGGAGCGCGCCCGCGCCGCGGGCTTCGGCCGCCTCGCCGTCATCTCGGCGGTCGGCACGCGCGCGTACTACCGGGCGCGCGGCTTCGCGGACGGCGAGCTGTACCAGAGCCTCGAGCTTCGTTAGGCGTCAGGCGTAGAGGGCTCTACGCCTTCCGGAATTCGAGCGCGTCGCCCGATACCCGCGCGTCGATCCGCACCTTCGAGCCTTCCGGGAACTCGCCCTCGAGGATCTTCATGGCGAGCGGGTCCTGGAGCATGCGCTGGATCACGCGCTTGAGCGGCCGCGCGCCGTAGTGCGGGTCGTAGCCCTTGTCGGCCAGCAGCTTCTTCGCCTCGTCGGTGACCTCGATCTCGATGCGCTTCTCGGCGAGCAGCTGCTTCACGCGCTCGAGCTGGATGTCGACGATGCGCGTGATGTGCTCGCGGCCGAGCTGGTGGAAGACGATCGTCTCGTCTACCCGGTTCAGGAACTCCGGCTTGAAGTGCGCGCGCAGCGCCTCCTCGACCTGGCGCAGCATCTCCTCGCGCTGCGACTCGCCGAGCTGCGCGATCGCATGGCTGCCGATGTTCGACGTCATGATCAGGACGGTGTTGCGGAAGTCGACCGTGCGGCCCTGGCCGTCGGTGAGGCGCCCGTCGTCGAGGATTTGGAGGAACACGTTGAAGACGTCGGCGTGCGCCTTCTCGATCTCGTCGAAGAGGATCACGCTGTAGGGGCGCCGGCGGACGGCCTCGGTGAGCTGGCCGCCCTCCTCGTAGCCGACGTAGCCGGGCGGCGCGCCGATCAGCCGGGCGACGGAGTGCTTCTCGCCGTACTCGCCCATGTCGATGCGCACCATCGCGTGCTCGTCGTCGAAGAGGAAGCGCGCGAGCGCGCGTGCCGTCTCCGTCTTGCCGACGCCGGTGGGCCCGAGGAAGATGAACGAGCCGATCGGGCGGTTCGGGTCCTGGAGCCCCGCGCGCGCGCGGCGCACCGCAGACGAGACGGCGCGCAGCGCGTCGTCCTGGCCGACCACGCGCAGCCGCAGCTCGTCCTCCATGCGCAGCAGCTTCTGCTGTTCGCCCTCGAGCATCTTCGAGACGGGAATGCCGGTCCACTTGGAGACGATCTCGGCGATCTCCTCCGCCGTGACCTCCTCCGACACCAGCGCCCCTTCCTTCTGGATGGCGTCGAGCTTCGCCTGCTCGGCGGTCATGTCCTTCTCGAGCTGCACCAGCGCGCCGTAGCGGATCTCGGCGGCGCGCTCGAGGTTGCCCTGGCGCTGCACGCGCTCGAGCTCGGCGTTCAGCTCCTCGCGCTTCTCCTTCAGCTCGCGCACGCGCTGGATCGCCGCCTTCTCCGTCTGCCAGCGCGCCTTCATGGCGTCGCCCGACTCGCGCAGGTCGGCGATCTCCTTCTCCACCGCGCCGAGCCGGCGCTTGCTGGCGGCGTCGCTCTCCTTCTTCAGCGCCTCGCGCTCGATCTCGAGCTGCATGCGCTTGCGCTCGACCTGGTCGAGCTCCTCGGGCATCGAGTCGATCTGCACGCGCACGCGGCTGGCGGCCTCGTCGACGAGATCGATCGCCTTGTCCGGCAGGAAGCGGTCGGTGATGTAGCGGTTGCTGAGGACGGCGGCCTGCACGAGCGCCGCATCCTGGATGCGCACGCCGTGGTGGACCTCGTAGCGCTCCTTCAGGCCGCGCAGGATCGAGATGGTGTCCTGCACGGACGGCTCGCCGACGAGCACCGGCTGGAAGCGACGCTCGAGCGCGGCGTCCTTCTCGACGTGCTTGCGGTACTCGTCGAGCGTCGTCGCGCCGATGCAGCGCAGCTCGCCGCGCGCGAGCGCGGGCTTCAGCATGTTCGCGGCGTCGGCCGCGCCCTCGGCGGCGCCCGCGCCCACGATCGTGTGCAGCTCGTCGATGAACAGGATGACCTGGCCCTCGGCCTCCTGGACCTCGCGCAGCACGGCCTTCAGGCGGTCCTCGAACTCGCCGCGGTACTTCGTGCCGGCGATCAGCGCGCCGAGGTCGAGCGCGATCAGGCGCCGGTCCTTCAAGCTCTCCGGCACGTCGCCGGCGACGATGCGCTGCGCGAGCCCCTCGGCGATGGCCGTCTTGCCGACGCCCGGCTCGCCGATCAACACCGGATTGTTCTTGGTGCGCCGCGAGAGCACCTGCACGACGCGGCGGATCTCCTCGTCGCGGCCGACGACGGGATCGATCTTGCCCTTGCGCGCGATCTCGGTGAGGTCGCGGCCGAACTTCTGGAGCGCCTGG
Organism: Myxococcota bacterium; assembly: GCA_036274295.1. GTDB lineage: Bacteria > Myxococcota_A > UBA9160 > UBA9160 > SMWR01 > DASUFZ01. The sequence continues at coordinate 25,135 of DASUFZ010000307.1, read as the reverse complement.
TACTTCGACTCGGGATCCTGATCGGTGACGCGCGCGCCGCCGCGCACGCTGGCGAGCGCCTTGAGGATCGACTCGCGGTTCGCGCCGAGCTTCGCCAGCACCTCGGCCGCCGGCTCGCCCTTCTCGCCCGCGATCGCGAGCAGCAGGTGCTCCGTCGAGACGTACTCGTCCTTCAGCGCCTCGGCTTCGGCGAAGGCCTTCTCGAGCACGCGCGAGAGATTCCGGGAGATCTGCGGCTGCGCGCCGCCGCTCACCTTCGGAAGCCGCGCCAGCACCTGCTCGAGCGCGCTGCCGAGCGCGTCGATCGAGATCCCCAGCTTCTGGAGCACCGGGACGGTGCTGCCCTCGGGCTGGTTCAGCAGCGCGCGCAACAGGTGCGCAGGCTGGATCTCACTGTGTCCGCGCGAGGAGGTCTGCGACTGCGCCTCGGCGAGGGCTTCCTGACTCTTGATGGTGAGCTTGTCGGTTCGCATAGGCGGCGAACGCTAGGCACGTCCCCCGCGGCGACAAGCCGCCTCCCGCGGGGCCCTCAGAAATTTTTCAGGAGGCCCTTCGCTTGAGGGGCACGTAGAGCTGCGAGTCGCCCCGCCGCACGAGCAGCAGCGCGCGATCGTCCGTCTCCTCGAGCCGCTTTTCGAGCGCGCTCGAGTTCTGCACCTCGTGGCGGTCGACCTCGACGATGACGTCGCCGCGGCGCAGGCCGGCCTCGCCGGCCGGGCCGCCCGGCTCCACCGCCGAGACGACGACGCCGCTGGCGGCGTCCTCGAGGCCGAGCTGCTCGGCCAGCTCCGGCGTCAGGTCCTGGACGCGCAGGCCGAAGGCGGTCGAGCCGCCGGGCGACCCCGTAGCGGCCGCCTTGGCGATCTCCGGCTCCTCGAGCGCGCCGACCTTCGTCTTGAGCTCCTTCTCCTTGCCGTCGCGGATCACGACGATCTGGACCTTCTTGTCGACGGGCGTGCGCGCGACGAGCCGCGGCAGATCGTCGAAGTCGTCGATCGGCTGGCCGTCGAACTGGCGGATCACGTCGCGCTGCTCGATCCCGGCGTCGGCGGCCGGTCCGCCCGGCACCACCTTCGAGACGAGCGCGCCCTTGGCCTCCTTGAGGTCGAACTCCTCGGCGATCTCGGGGGTGATCTTCTGGATCACGACGCCGAGCCAGCCGCGGGTCACGTGCCCGTCGGCGCGGAGGGCCGGCAGGATGTCCTTCGCCATGTTGATCGGCACCGCGAAGCCGATCGTGTTCGCGCGCGGGTTGATCGCGGTGTTGATGCCGATCACCGCGCCCGAGAGGTCGAGCAGCGGGCCGCCCGAGTTGCCGGGGTTGATCGCCGCGTCGGTCTGGATGTAGTCGTCGTAGAGACCCTGCTCGATGTTGCGGTGCTTGGCGCTGACGATGCCCGCCGTGACCGTGTGCTCGAGCCCGAAGGGATTGCCGATCGCGACGACCCACTCGCCGGGGCGCACGGACTCGGAATCGCCGAGGGGCAGGGCGTAGAGCGGCTTGTCCGTCTTCACGCGGATCAGCGCGATGTCGGTCTTCGGGTCGCGCCCGACGACCTCCGCCGGCAGCTCGTTCCCGTCCACGAAGCGCACGGTGATGCTGTCGACGTCCTCGATCACGTGGTTGTTGGTGACGATGTAGCCGTCCTGCGAGATCACGAAGCCGGTGCCGAGGCTCGGCACCTGCTGCTTGCGCTCCGAAGGGGGCATGCCACCGCCTTGCCCGCCGAAGGGATCCTGGAACGGGAAGGGGAAGAAATCCTCGAGCGAGTGGGCGGCGACCGTCTTCTTCGTGCTGATGTTCACGACGCCGGGGGACACCCGCTCCGCGAGATCCGCGAAGGTGTTCGGCACGCCCACCGGCGTGACCGGCTGTGCGCCGCTGCCGTCCTTCCAGAAGGTGCCGGCCGCCTCGCCGCCGCCCGACGGGGTCTTCGCCGGCTCGTCGCTGCCGAACAGGTCGATGGCGCGCGCAACGCCGTCGCGCCAGTGCACGTCCACGTCGACCGCTCCTGTCACCACGAGCGCGATCAATGCGGCGCAGAGCACCAGCAGAACCCTGGAAAAGCTCTTCATCGAAGGACTCCTCGTCGGCAGATCGAAAGGCCGCCGAACCCCCCACCAGCGGGCGTTTCGACGTCCCGTGGAGGCCGGAGGTTCCCGGCCCCTTGGGTGCCCATCTTGCACCCTCCGCTAACCGAGCGGAATGGCTACCTGATAGCGGCCGTTGCCCCGCTGCACCACGAGCAGGGCGCGCGCCTCCCCGCGAAGCGCCACCACCGAGCGCCGCAGCGCCGCGGGGTCCGCGAGCGCGCGGCCGTTGATCGCCAGCAGCAGGTCTCCCTGCCGGATGCCGATGCTCGCCGCGCCGCTGCCGGCGCGCACCGACTCCACCGTGTAGACGCCCTGCGTGGAGCGCGTGAGCCGCATGCCGGTGAGCTGCTCCACCAGCGCGTCGACCATGCCCGGCGGGATCTCCTCGGCGCGCGCCGTGACGACGCGCTCCTTGCCGTCGCGATACAGGGTCAGCGCGAGCTGCTGGCCGTCCGTGACGCTGCCGAGCCGCTCGAAGAAGTCGCGCGCGGAGTCGATGACCTGGCCGTCCACCTTCGTCAGGATGTCGCCCTGCGCGACGCCGGAGCGCGACGCGGGGCTCGGATCGCGGATGCGGTTCACGAGCGCGCCGTGCAGGCCCGCCGGCAGCCCGAGCGCGGAGCGCAGCTCCGGCGTGAGGTCCTGGAACTCGAGTCCGAGCCAGACCGGCGACACCTCGCCGTGCTCGATCAGCTCCGCGACGATGCGCCGCGCGGCGTCGATGGGGATGGCGAAGCCGATCCCCTGCGCCCCGTTGTACACCGCCGTGTTGATGCCGATCAGCTTGCCCTCCGCGTTCAGCAGCGGCCCGCCGGAGTTGCCCGGGTTGATCGAGGCGTCGGTCTGGATGAAGCCGTGGTAGACGCGGTCCTCCGCGCGGATCGAGCGCTCGAGCGCGGAGATGACCCCCGTGGTGACCGTGTGCGAGAGGCCGAAGGGGTTGCCGATCGCGATGACGGGCTCGCCGACCATCAGGTCGGAGGACGTCCCCGGCTTGATCCAGGGCAGCTTCTCCGGCGCATCGACCGAGAGCACGGCGATGTCGTTGTTCGGATCGGCGCCGAGCAGGGTGGCGTCGAATTCGCGCCCGTCCGCGAGGCTGACCTTGATGCGCGTCGCGCGCGCCACCACGTGCTCGTTGGTGAGTACGTGTCCGGCGGCGTCGATCAGCACGCCCGAGCCGAGGTTCTCGACGGAGCCCTGCGCGTGCGGCTCGAAGAAGTCCTGGAAGAAGCGGTCGAAGAAGGGATCCGCGAAGCGGCCGCGGAACGGGCTCTCCTGGCGCACGATCTGCTCGGTCGTGACGTTGACGACCGCGGGGCCGGCGCTCTGCACCGCCTCGACGGCGGCGGTGCGGCGCAGGAAGGGATCGTCCGCGAGGGCGGCGTTCGCGACGACGAGTGCGCCGAGCAGGAGGCAACCGCGCAGCATGGGCCGCGCAGGTTAGCCTACGACCCTTGCGCGTACGGTCGTCTTCTCCCGTGCTCCCGGCCCTCGCCGCGCGCTTTCGCGAGCAGACCGGGCGCTTGCCGACCGCCGCCGCCCGCGCTCCCGGCCGCATCAACCTGATCGGCGAGCACACGGACTACAACGAGGGCTTCGTGCTCCCCTGCGCGATCGACCGCGACACCTTCGCCGTCGCGGCGGCGCGCGCCGACGGCGTCTTCACGGGCGTGTCGCGCGAGGATCCCGCCGCCGTGCGCATCGACGGCGAGCGAGCCGAGCGGCCGGGCGGCTGGGGCGCCTACGTGTACGGCGTCGTGCGCGCGCTGGCGGACCGGGGACATCGGCTGCCCGGCGCGGACCTCGCCGTCGCGAGCGAGGTCCCCGTCGGCGCCGGCCTCTCGAGCTCCGCGGCGCTCTGCGTCGCGCTCGTGACCGCGCTCGACGCGCTCTTCGAGCTCCGGCTCGACTGGGAGGCGCGCGCCGCGATCGCCCACCGCGCCGAGAGCGTCTACGCGGGCATCCCGGTGGGGATCATGGATTCGCTCGCCTCCGCCGGAGGACGCCAGGCCCGCGCGCTCTTCATCGACTGCCGCGACGCCCGTTGCGCGCTCGTCGCGCTGCCGGACGCGCTGCGCATCCTGGTCGCGGATTCCGGGGTGAAGCGCCGGCTCGCCGCGGGCGCCTACGGCGATCGGCGCGCCGAGTGCGAGCGGGCGCTGCGCCTCGCGCGCGAGGCGGGCATCGGTCCAGCGGACGCGCGCGCGCTGCGCGACTTCGAGGTCCGCGATCTGCCCGCGCTGGAGCGCGCCCTGCCGGCGACGCTCTTCCGGCGCGCGCGCCACGTCGTGCGCGAGAACGCGCGCGTGCAGGTGACGGTCGCCGCGCTGACGCGGCGTGACCTGCGGGAGGTCGGCATGCAGCTCCGCGCCGGCATGGCCAGCCTGCGCGACGACTTCGAGGTGAGCATCCCCGAGCTCGACGCCCTCTGCGAGATCGCGGATGCGCTGCCGGGCGTGTACGGCTCGCGCCTCTGCGGTGCGGGCTTCGGCGGCTGCACCATCCACCTGGTCGACGTGGACGCGGCCGGCGCGACCGAGCGCGCGCTGGCGCAGGGCTTCGAGCGCCGCTTCGGGCGCCGGCCGCCGATCTACGCCGTGCAGGCCGGGCCCGGCGCGACGGCGCTCGCGCTCTGACCTGGCAGCTAGCAGGCTAGGGCCCGGGCTCGTAGCGGGTGATCGCGTCCAGGCGCACCGCCACGTCCTTGCCGACCCGTAACACCAGGTTGCTCACGTCCTTCATCCCCCACTCGACGTAGGGGACGCGGAAGAGGGCGGTGACGTGGACGGCGTCGCCGTCGCGCTCGAGGTGCGCGGGGATGCGCAGCGGATGCTCGTCGCCGTGGATGCGCACGCGGCCCGTCAGCACGACGTCGCCGCGGTCCGGCGCCGTGCGCGTGAGCTCGATGCGTTCCGCCGTGAACACGATCTCCGGATAGCGCTCGCACTCGAGCACCTCGTCCTTCAGGGTGCGATCGCGGCGGTCGTTGCCGGTCTCCGCGCTGCGCGCGTCGAGCGCGACTTCCCCCGTGGCCTTGCCGGAGGCCGCGTCGAATTCGAGCGTTGCGGCGCGCAGCATGCGCAGGCTGCCCTCGACCGTGTGGAGCGTGGCGTCGAGCTCGAAGTGGACCTGCGTCTCGTCGGGCGTGAGCGCGAGCGTGCCGCTCTCGCCGCGGCTCGGGTTCGGCGCGGCGACCGCCGCCGCCAGCGCGACGGCAGCCAGGAGCGCGCGCACGCGCAGCTCAGATCTCCTCGCGCTCCGGCATGAAGAGCCAGAGCAGCAGGTACACGAGGATGCCCGGGAACGCCGCCGACAGGACCGACACCAGCACGAAGAGAACCCGCACGGTGGTGGGGCTCCAGCCGAGCCACTCGGCGATGCCGCCGCACACGCCTCCGAGGATGCGGTGCTCCCGGGAGCGCAGCAGGCCGGCTCGCGGCGTCGTCGTCATGTGTCCTCCGAAGCGGACCCTAGCCGAGGCTAGGGATTCCGTTCGCTCGTCTCGCCGGTCGCCTCGGGCGGCGACTCCGCGGGACGCGCGCCCGGCCGCAGCAGCAGGAACTTGGTCTCGTCGCCGCGCCGCGCCTGGATCAGGAAGCGCGGCGCGCCCGCCACGCTCGCCATCGCGTTTCGGAACTCGTCGAGCGTGCCGACGCTCGCCTGCTCGACCTGCACGATCACGTCGCCGACCTGGAGCCCGGCCTCGCGCGCGGGCGAGCCGCGGGCCACGAAGAGCACGAAGGCGCCGCGGCTCGAGTCGAGCCGGTGCTCGCGCGCGAGCTCGTCGGTGATCTCCTGGACGGTGAAGCCGAGGTCGCTGTCGGCCTCCGCGGCCGTGATCTTCGGCTGCGAGCCGAGCTCGAGATCCACGCGCTGCGGCGCGCCGGCGCGCAGCAGCTCGATGCGGACCTTGCGGCCGGGCGGCAGCCCGGCGACGAGGCGCTGGAAGTTGTTGAGGTCCTCTTCCTTCTCGGCCTCCACGGCGACGCCGTCGACGCGCGTGATGATGTCGCGCGGCGCGATGCCGGCGCCCGCCGCCGGCGAGCCCGGCACGATGCTGTTCACGACCACGCCCGTGGCGTCGGGCACGCCGAAGTAATCGGCGAGCTCGCGGTCGAGCGCCTGGAAGGTGATGCCGAGGTAGCCGCGCTCGACGCCGCCCCGCTCGAGCTGCGCCATCACGATCTTCGCGGTGTCGATCGGGATGGTGAAGCCGATGCCGCGGCCCTGTCCGCGCGAGTTGATGCCGATCACGCGCGCGTCGAGGTCGACGAGCGGCCCGCCCGACGAGCCCTGGTCGATCATGGCGTCGGTCTGGATGAAGTCGTTCAGCAGGTGGGGCACGTCGAGGTTGCGGCCCTTGGCCGAGACGATCCCGAGCGAGACCGTGCCGTCGAGTCCGTAGGGATTGCCGATCGCGAGCACCCACTGGCCGACGCGCACGCCGTCCGCGTTGCCGATCGACGCGGCCGGCAGCGGCTCGGGATGCGAGATGCGGATCAGCGCGATGTCCGTCTGGCGGTCGGAGCCGACCACCTCGGCGCTGAACTTGCGCCGGATGCCCGGCACCGTGACGGTCACCTTCTCGGCCTTGTCGACCAGGTGCTCGTTGGTGAGGATGCTCCCCTGCGGCGTCACGATCACGCCGGAGCCCGTCACCTGATTGCGTCGGTCGCCGAACTTGACGATCGACTCGATGTGGACGACCGACGGTTGCACGCGCTCGGCGACCTCGACGACGCGCTGCTCGAGCTCGCCGTGCGGCGAGCCGGCGCCGGCCGCGCAGGCGAAGAGCAGCAGCGCGAGCCCGATCCACCTACCCATCGAGCGCCTCGCGCAGCGCGCGCACGGCGGCGGCGGGGTCCTCCGCGGCCAGCACGGATCCCGTCACCGCGACGCCCGCGGCGCCGGCGTCGAGGAGCGCGCGCGTGCGCTCGGGCGTGACGCCGCCCTGTGCCAGCACCGGCAGCCCGCGCACGGCCGCGCGCCGGAGCGCTTCGAGGCCGAGCGGAGGTCGCGCGCTCGTCTTCGAGAGCGGCGCGAAGACCGGCGCGAGGTGCGCGTAGGAGGCGCCGCTCTGCGGGTCGATCTCCTCCGGCGCGTGCGCCGACACGCCGATCCAGGCCGAGTCGCCGAGCAGCGCGCGCGCGTCGGCCGGCGAGACGGCGTCGCCGCCGAGATGCACGCCGTCGGCGGCGGCGGCGAGCGCGACGTCGAGCCGGCGGTTCACGAGCACGCGTGCGGAGCCGCCGCGGGTGCGCGCGCCGCGCGTCGCGGCCGCGCGGACGCCGTCCGTCAGCGCGACGAGCGCCGCGCCGGAGAGCGCGCGCTCGCGCACCTGCACCCAGTTGGCGCCGGCCGCGACGCAAGCCTCGACCAGCGCGGGCAACGGGACGCGCGACGCGGCGGAGTCGAGCACCAGAGCGAGGATGGGGCGCGCCGCGCTCAGAAGGACGCGAGCCCGTCGAGCGGGCTCGACGCCGACGCGTACAGGCGCCGCGGCATGCGGCCCGCTTCGTAGGCGAGCCGGCCCGCCTCGATCGCGAGCTTCATGGCGCGCGCCATCTTCACCGGCTCCTTCGCGGCGGCGATGCCGGTGTTCATCAGCACGGCGGTCGCGCCGAGCTCCATGGCGACGGCTGCGTCGCTCGCCGTGCCGACGCCGGCGTCGACGATCACGGGGACCTCGACCGTCTCGAGGATGATGCGCAGGTTCGCCGGATTGCGGATGCCGAGCCCGGAGCCGATCGGCGCCGCGAGCGGCATCACGGCCGCGCAGCCGAGCGCCGCGAGGCGCTGGCAGGCGACGGGATCGTCGTTCACGTAGGGCAGCACCGTGAAGCCCTCGGCGACGAGGATGCGCGCGGCCTCGAGCGTGGCGGGCACGTCCGGGAAGAGGGTGCGCTCGTCGCCGATCACCTCGAGCTTGACGAGATCGGTGCCGAGCAGCTCGCGGCCGAGACGCGCCGTGGTGATGGCGTCCTCGGCCGTGTAGCAGCCGGCCGTGTTCGGCAGGATCGCGAAGCGCGAGGGGCTGATGAAGTCGAGCAGGCCCTGGCCCTTCGGCGCATCGAGCTTCGTGCGGCGCAGCGCCACCGTCACCATCTCGGCGCCCGACGCCTCCGCGCAGGCGAGGTTCTGCTCGAACGAGGCGTACTTGCCGCTGCCGATGATGAGCCGCGACGTGAACGAGCGCTTGCCGAGCTGGTAGGTCATCTCAGCCACCTCCCACCGCCTCGAGGATCTCGACGCGGTCTCCGCTCGCGAGCTGGTGTCCGGCGAAGGCGGAGCGCGGCACCACGTCGCGGTTGACCGCCACCGCGACGCGGCGCGGCTCGAGCGTCAGGCTCCCGAGCAGGGCAGCGACGGTGCAGGGCGCCGGGACGCGGCGCCCCTCGCCGTTCACGAACACGGAGAGCTCGGCGCTCTCGGGCAGCTCGGGGGACACGCGCCCAAACTACCCGAGGCCCCCGCCGGGCGCCAAAACACTTTGTCCTGATCTTCCGATACGTTATGCGCCCCACCGAGGGGAGAGGGTGACCGGGGTGGAAGCCTGCGCGTCCGGCCGACGGCCGACCGAAGCCCGCGTCGATCTCGGCGCCATCCGCGCCAACTACGCCGAGGCGCGCCGCGCCTGCGGCGGGCTCGCGCTCTACGCCGTGATCAAGGCGGACGCGTACGGGCACGGCGCGGTGCGCGTCGCGCGCGCGCTCGAAGCCTCCGGCTGCGAGCGCTTCGCCGTCCTCGACGTGCACGAGGCCGCGAGCCTCGACGACGCCGGCGTGCGCGCGCGCCTGCTCGTGCTCGGCGGCGTGCACGATGCCGGCGAGGCGGCGGAGGCGGTCCGGCGCCGCTTCGTGCCGGTGCTGCACGACGCGGCCGGGCTCGCGCAGGTGGCGGCGGCCGCACGCGCCGCGGGCGTGCGCGCGCCGGTGGAGATCGAGATCGACACCGGCATGCGACGCATGGGCATCCCCGCGGATGCCGCGCTCGATCTGCTCACCGCGGTGGCGGCCGAGCCGGCCGTCGCGCTCGAGGGCACCTTCACGCACCTCGCGCAGGCCGACGAGACGCAGCTCGCGCCTTCGCTCGCGCAGCTCGGCGTCTTCCGCGACGTGCTCGCGCGCGCGCGAGAACGCGGGATCGCGCTGGGCCGCGTCCACTTCGCGAACTCGGCGGGTCTGCTCGCCGGCACGCCGCTCGCCGACGCGCTGCCCGAGGCCACCGCCGTGCGACCGGGGCTGCTGCTCTACGGCGCGCGACCGGCGCCGCATCTCCCGGGCGCGCTGCGGCCCGCCATGACGCTCGCCACCCGGGTCGTGCAGGTGCGCGCGGTGCGGCGCGGCGAGGCGGTCGGCTACAACGCGCGGTTCCGCGCCGGGGACGACACGCGCATCGCGACGCTCGCGGTCGGCTACGCCGACGGCGTGCCCGTGGCCACGTCGGGACGCGGCGAGGTGCTGATCCGCGGCCGGCGCTTCCCGATCGCCGGGCGCGTCTCCATGGACTACGTCGGCGTCGACGTCGGCGCTGCGCCGGTGGTGCCCGGCGACGCCGCGCTGCTCTTCGGCGTGTGCGCAGAGGGAGCGCTGCCGGTCGAGGACGCCGCCGCGTCGGCCGGCACGATCAGCTACGAGCTGCTCGTGCGCGTCGGCGCCCGTGTGCCTCGGGTGTACGTGGAATAAACGCCGTTTCGGCGCGGCCTTCGCTCGACGGAGGCGGCTCGCTTCGGTACACACTGCGCCGCCCCCTCACGCCACGTCCGTCGGCGAGGTTCCCCCCGATGACTCCCCAGTCTCCGGTGCGCCCGGTGCGCCGCGCTCTGCTTTCCGTTTCCGACAAGACGGGGCTGGTCGAGTTCGCCCGCACCTTGTCCGAGCTCGGCGTGGAGCTGGTTGCGTCGGGCGGCACCGCGAAGGCGCTGCGCGCCGCGGGTCTCGAGGTCGTTCCCGTCGAGACGCTGACCGACAGCCCCGAGATGCTCGGCGGCCGCGTGAAGACCTTGCACCCGCGCGTACACGGCGGTGTGCTGGCGCGCCGCGATCATCCGGGCGACGAGGCCGACGTCGCGGAGCACGGGCTCAAGGCGATCGACCTCGTGATCGTGAATCTCTACCCGTTCGAATCCACCGTCGCGCGCGCCGACGTCACGTTCGAGGAAGCGATCGAGAACATCGACATCGGCGGCCCGTCGATGATCCGCTCGGCCGCGAAGAACCAGGCGTACGTCGGCGTCGTCGTCGATCCCGCCGACTACGCCGCGGTCGCCGCCGAGCTGCGCGAGAAGGGCGGGCTCTGCGAGGCGACGCGCCGCCGGCTGGCGCTCGAGGCCTTCGCGCGCACGGCCCGCTACGACACCGCCATCCACGCCTGGCTGGCCGCGCGCCAGGGCCAGGGCGAGGATCGCTTCCCGCCGCGCCTCGAGGTCGAGCTCGCGCGCTCGGCTCCGCTCCGTTACGGCGAGAATCCGCACCAGGGCGCTGCGCTCTACGGGCGCTTCCTCGAGATCGCCGAGCCGCTGCACGGCAAGGAGCTCTCGTACAACAACCTGGTCGACGCGCAGGCCGCGCTCTCGCTGATCCGCGAGTTCTCGGGAAGCGAGCAGGCGGCGGTCGCCATCTTGAAGCACAACACGCCCTGCGGCGTCGGGCTCGGCGCCACCCCCGAGCAGGCCTACCGCCGCGCGTTCGAGGGCGATCCCGATTCGCCCTTCGGCGGCATCATCGTCTCGAGCCGCCCGTGCGATCTCGCGCTGGCGCGCGCGGTGGACGAGATCTTCTCCGAGGTGCTGATCGCGCCGGGCTTCGACGCCGATGCGCTCGCGCTGCTGACGAAGAAGAAGAATCGGCGCCTGCTGCGCTTCCACCCGGAGCGCCTGCCGGCCGACGAGCTCGACGTGCGGCGCGTCTACGGCGGCCTGCTCGTGCAGGAGCCCGACGTCGCCATGGAGGATCTGGCGACGGCGCGCGTCGCGACGCAGCGCAAGCCCGACGACACCGAGCGGCGTGCGCTCGCCTTCGCCTGGCGCGTCGTCAAGCACGTGAAGAGCAACGCCGTGGTGTTCGCGTCGGCCGACGCGACCCTGGCGATCGGCGGCGGCGCCACCTCGCGCGTGGACGCCATCCACCAGGCCGTCGCCAAGGCGGCGCGCGTCGGCATCGACCTGCGCGGCTCTGCGCTCGCGAGCGACGCGTTCTTCCCGTTCCCCGACGGCCTCGAGGTCGCCGCGGCCGCGGGCGCCCGCGCGATCGTGCAGCCCGGCGGCTCGGTGCGCGACGACGACGTCGTGGCGGCGGCGGATCGGCTCGGGGTGGCGATGCTCTTCACGGGCGTGCGCCACTTCCGCCATTGATGAGGGAGGGCGCCCCGTGCGCGTCCTCCTGATCGGCTCCGGCGGCCGCGAGCACGCGCTGGCCTGGAAGCTCTCGCGCAGCCCGAAGCTCGAGGCTCTCCTCGCGGCGCCCGGAAGCGACGGCATGGCCGACGTCGCGCGCTGTCTGCCCGAGCTCGCGGACGCGCCGCCCGAGGCGCTCGTCGCGCGCGCGCGCGCGGAGGCGATCGACCTGGTCGTCGTCGGGCCCGAGGCGCCGCTGGCGGCAGGCGTCGCGGATCGCCTGCGCGATGCCGGCATCGCGACCTTCGGCCCTTCGGCGGGCGCGGCGCAGCTCGAGGCGAGCAAGGCCTTCGCCAAGCGCTTCATGGCGCGGCACCGGGTGCCGACGGCGGATTTCGAAGTGTTCGACGACGCGGAGCGCGCGCGCGCCTACGTGCGCGGGCTTCGTAGCGGCTGTGTCGTGAAGGCGGACGGACTCGCGGCGGGGAAGGGCGTCGCCGTCTGCGACGGCCCGGAGCAGGCGCTGGCGGCGCTCGACGAGATCATGGGCGCGCGGCGCTTCGGCGCGGCCGGCGATCGCGTGGTCGTCGAGGAGCGCATGGTCGGCGAGGAGGCCTCGTTCTACGCCGTCAGCGACGGCGAGCACGTGCTGACCCTGGCGCCCGCGCAGGACTTCAAGCGCGTGCAAGACGGCGAGCACGGCGAGAACACCGGCGGCATGGGCTCCTACGCGCCGGCCGCGCGGGTCGACGCGGCGCTCGAGAAGCGCGTGCTCGAGGAGATCGTGCATCCGACCCTGCGCGGCATGGCGGCCGAAGGGAATCCCTATCGCGGCGTGCTCTACGTCGGGCTCATGATCGATGCGGAGGGCAATCCGCGCGTGGTCGAGTTCAACGTGCGCTTCGGCGATCCCGAGACGCAGCCGATCGCGCTCCAGATGGAGTCGGATCTGCTGCCCGTGCTCGATGCCGCCGCGCGCGGCGATCTCTCGCGCGTGGCGCCGCCGGAGGGCCGCGGCGCTGCGGTCTGCGTCGTGCTCTGCTCGGGCGGCTACCCGCGCGCCTTCGCGACGGGGCGCCCGATCGACGGACTGGACGATGCGGCCGCGCTGCCGGACGTGGTCGTCTTCCACGCGGGCACGAAGCGCGGCGCCGACGGCCGCTTCGTCACCACGGGCGGCCGCGTGCTCGGCGTGACGGCGCGCGGCGCCGACGTCGCCGCGGCGCGCGCGCAGGCGTATGCGGCCGTCTCACGGATCCGCTTCGAGGGCATGCACTACCGCCGGGACATCGCCGCCCGCGCCGCGGCCCGATGAGCGGGGCCCTGCGCGCTGCCGTCGAGCGGGTCCGCGCAGGCGGGCTCGTCGCCTATCCGACCGAGACCGTCTGGGGGCTCGGCGCCGACGCTTCCTCGGACGCGGCGGTGGCGTCGCTGCGCCGCTGGAAGGGCCGCGCCGATGACACGCCCATTTCAGTTCTCATCGACGCGGCGGACGCGCTCGGCGCGCTCGGCTGCGAGCCGCGCGCGCTCGCGAGCCGGCTGGCGGACGCCTTCTGGCCGGGGCCGCTCACCCTGGTGGTGCACTGCCCCCGCCGCTTCGCGGCCGGTGTCGCGCGCAAGGACGGCGCCGTGGGCTTTCGCTGCTCGTCGCACCCCGTCGCGTCGGCCTTCGCCGGGGAGCTGGCGCGCGCGGGTGTCGGTCCCGTGACCGCCACCAGCCTGAACCGCAGCGGGGAGCCGTCCGTGCGCGGGCTCGCCGACGCGCGCGCCCTCTGCGATGCGCAGCCCGGCGCGCCGCTGCTGCTCGACCTGGGCGCCGACGCCTCTGCCGGGCCGGAGAGCACCGTGCTCGATCTCACGGGCCCGCGTCCTTACGTCCTGCGCTGGGGCGCCGTCGAGCGCGACGAGCTGTTTCCGGTGCTCGAGGAGTCCGCGTGACGCGTATCCGTCCGTTCCGCGCCCTGCGCTACGACCCCGCCCGCGTCGACTTCTCGCGGGTGATCGCGCCGCCCTACGACGTGATCGCCGCCGAGGAGCGCGCCTTGCTCTACGACCGCGATCCGCACAATGCGATTCGCCTCGAGCTGACCCGCGACGTCGCCGATGAAGCGGCCACGGACTATGCGGAGATCCGCGAGACCTTGATGTCGTGGCGTAAGGACGGCGTGCTGCTGCGTGAGGACGCGCCCGCGCTCTACGCGCTTCGCCAGGGCTTCACCACGGCGGACGGCCAGCGCCACGAACGCGAGAGCTTTTTCGCGCTCCTCCACCTCGAGGACTACGCGCGCCGCATCGTGCGGCCGCACGAGCGCACGCTCGCCGGCCCCAAGGCCGACCGCTTGAAGGTGCTGCGCGCGGCGCGCGCCAATCTCTCGCCGGTGTTCCTGCTCTACGAGGATCGCGAGGAGAGCCTCGCGCCGGTTCTTCGCGCGGCCCCGCAGGAGCTGCTCGCAACGGCGCGTGACGAGGGCGGCGCGACCTGCGCGCTGGCGCGCATCGACGCTGCGTCGGCCGTGCGCGCCGCCGAGGCGTTCCTCGCCTCGCGGCCCGTCGTGATCGCCGACGGCCACCACCGCTACGAGACGGCGCTCGCCTACCGCGACGAGCGCCGCGCCGCGGGCGACGCCGCGCCCGACGCGCCGCACGAGTGGATCCTCGCCTGCTTCGCGAACGCCTTCGCGCCGGGCACGCTGCTGCTCCCCATCCACCGGCTGGTGTGCAAGGGCAGCGCTCCGACGCCGGCCGCGTGGCGCGAGGGCCTGCCCGGCTGGACGCAGCGGGAGGTCGCGCTCGACGACCCGTCGCGCATCGATGCCGTGCTCGCGCGCGAGCTCGCGCCGGAAGCGCCCCGCCATGCCTTCGCGGTGGACGACGCGTCGGGCACCCTGCGCATCTTCTCGCGCGCGGCGGCGGGCGACGAGCTCTCCGTGCGCGTGCTCCATCGCGAGGTGATCGAGGGCGTCTTCGGCCTCGACGAGGCGGCGGTGCGCGACGGCGCCATCGCCTATCCGAAGTCCGCCGCCCAGACCGCGCGCGATCTGCGCGCGGGACGCGGCGTCGTCGCGCTCTACCTGAATCCGCTGCGGCCGGACGACGTCTTCCGCGTCACCGCGGCGGGCGAGGTGCTCCCGCAGAAGAGCACCTTCTTCACGCCGAAGCTGCCGACCGGGGTGGTCTTTCGCGCACTGGACGAAGCATGAAGCCTGGCAAGATCGGTGGGGATCCGGAGAACGTCGGGACGCTGGTGCCGCGCGTGCTGCGCGATCTCGGCCTCGAGACCTCGGCGAAGGTCGTCTACATCGCCGAGCGCTGGGAGCGCTGGGTCGGGCCGGAGGTCGCGCGCAGGTGCCGGCCGACGGCGCTGCGCGGCGAGGTGCTCGAGCTCGAGGTCGAGTCGAGCGCCTGGTGCCAGGTGCTCCAGATGCGCCGCCCCGAGATGCTGGCGGCCCTGCGCCGCGAGCTCGGCGGCCGCGCGCCGCGCGAGCTCTGGCTCCGCGTCGGCGCCGGCCGGTAGACTGCGCGTCATGGGCGAGCCCGATCCGAGCGCGCGCGGCACCGATCCCGCGAAGGACGCCGAAGGGCTGCGCTGCGATTTCTGCGGCGCGACCGTGCCGCGGGTCCGGCGGATCGCTCTCGACGGCGATTACGAGCGCCTGCGCACCCCGCACCGCCCACTCTATGCCTGCCCCGCGTGCTCCGAGCGGAAGGAGAGCGCGCGCCGAGGCGGAGGTTGAACCCCGCTGCGAGGCCGAGGTTGACCCCCGGGGTCCACTCTCCTAGATTGCGCGGCCGATTTTGCCCATCCGCAGGAGGACCGGGCCCCCGATGGTGATCATTCGACTCTCGCGCGCAGGCGCCAGGAACCGCCCCTACTACCACGTCGTCGTGGTGGACCAGCGCAAGAAGCGCGACGGCCGCCCGCTCGCCGTCGTCGGCAGCTTCGATCCGAAGACGAATCCCGAGCGCATCGCGCTCCAGGCCGACGCGATCGACGGCTGGGTCAAGAAGGGCGCCCATCTCTCTCCCACCGTGAAGTCGCTGCTGCGCCGCCAGACCCGCGCGCAGAAGACCGCCTAGCATGGCGACCACCGCCGCAGAGCTGGTCGCCTTCATCGCCCGCGGCATCGTCTCGCACCCGGAGGAGATCCGCGTGCGCGAGTCCGACGGCGGCAGGCTGCTCGAGCTGGAGACCCACCCGGACGACCGCGGCCGCGTGATCGGCCGCCAGGGCCGGGTCGCCAAGGCGATGCGCGCACTGCTCGGAGCGTCTCCGCATGGCGCGCAGTGCCGGCTCGACATCGTCGACTAGCAAGCGCGGCCCGCAGGGACGCGCGCGCAGCGAGCCGCAGGCGAGCGAAGCATCAGAGAAGAAGACCCGGCTCGCCGGGGCGATGAGTTCTTCGGCCTCGCAGTTCGTTCCGATCGGCCGCGTAGTCGGCGCGCACGGCCTCACGGGCGAGCTGCGCGTGCACCTCGCCGGCGCGGCCCCCGAGAGCTTCGAGCATGCGGACGCCCTGTGGCTCGCGCGCGACGCCGAAGGCAACGGCGCCGTCGCGCACGCGCTGCGCCGGGTCGCGTCGGGGCGCGACGGCGAATGTCGGGTCGCGCTGGAAGGCATCGAGAACCGCACGGCCGCGGAGGGTGTGCGCGGGCGCTGGCTGGTGGTCCGCGCCGAGGACCTCAGGCGCGCGGATCCGGGCGAGTACTACGTCTACGAGCTGGTCGGCTGCCGGGTCGAGGATGCGTCCGGCCGCGCGCTCGGTGCGGTGCGCGGGCTCTGCGGCAACGGCGGCGCCGACATGCTGATCGTCGAGGACGCCGAAGGACGCGAGCACCTGGTGCCGCTCGTGCGCGCGCTGCTGCGCTCGGTCGACGTCGGCGCGCGCCGCATCGTGCTCGACCCTCCGCCGGGCCTGTTCGGGAACGGTGCGTGATGCGCATCGACGTGCTCACCATCTTCCCGCGGCTCTTCGAGGCCTTCGCGTCGGAGTCGATGGTCGGGATCGCGGCGCGCGGCGGACAGCTCGAGCTCTCGGTGCGCGATCTGCGCGACTTCGCCGAGGGTCCGCACCGGAGCGTCGACGATTCGCCCTACGGCGGCGGCCCCGGGATGGTCATGCGGCCCGAGCCGCTCGTCGCGGGCATCGAGGCGCTCGCCGGAGCGAAGGGGCCGGCGCGGCGCGCTCACGTCGCGCTGATGACGCCGCAGGGCGTCCCGCTCGACCAGTCGCGGCTGCGGGCGCTCGCGCAGCATCCGCATCTCGTGCTCGTCTGCGGCCGCTACGAGGGGGTGGACCAGCGCGCCATCGAGCTCGCCATCGACGAGGAGATCTCGCTCGGGGACTACGTGCTCTCGGGGGGCGAGGTCCCGGCCATGGCGATCATCGAGGGCGTGGTGCGGCTGCTGCCCGGCGTGCTCGGCAACCCGGAGTCGGCCGTGACCGATTCCTTCGAGGCCGGCCTGCTGGAGGGGCCCCACTACACCCGCCCGGCCGTCTTCCGCGGGCTCGCCGTCCCCGAGGTGCTGCGCTCCGGCGATCACGGAGCGGTGGCGCGCTGGCGCGCCGAGCGGGCCGGCGAGGTCACGCGCGCGCGCCGGCCGGACCTGCTGGAAAAGGTCCGTCCGCCGGACGATCGCAAGGAGGCCGACTGACAGCAGTCGGCCGACGCGCAGCGAGGCGAAGCCGAGCGGAGGCCGGAATGCCCGAGCGCGAGCGAATAGCGAGCGCGAAGGTCCGGCAAAGGGGGGACGGCCCACGGTGCACGGGGCACGAGCCCTGCTACTCTGCCGCCCCTCGCGATGCCCCCCAGGCTCCATTTCGAGCCTCCTTCGAAAAGGGTCGGCCCATGCAGAAGATCGATCGCTATTTGCCCGACCCCGCGCGTCGCGACCTGCCGCCGTTCCGTCCGGGCGACACCGTGCGCGTCCACGTCAACATCCGCGAGGGTGACAAGGAGCGCGTGCAGGTCTTCGAGGGCGTGGTGACGCGGCGCCGCGGCCGCGGCCCCTCGGCCACCTTCACCGTGCGCAAGATCTCCTACGGCGTCGGCGTCGAGCGCGTCTTCCCGATCGAGTCGCCGCAGGTGAAGAAGGTGGAGATCAAGGCGCGTGGCCACGTGCGGCGCGCGCGGCTCTACTACCTGCGCGAGCTCGTCGGCAAGAAGGCGCGGCTGCGCTCGAAGGTGCGCGACGTCTCGGGCCTGGTGGCCGCCGCCGACGCGGGCACCGCCGCCGAGGCGCTCGCCGATCCCTCCGTCGAGGTCGCGCAGCCGATGGCCGAAGAGGCGGCCGAGGCGAGCGCGGAGCAGTAGCTCCTCAGGTTCCGCCCGCGTCGAACGCATTCTCGTAGTGCGTGAGCCGCCAGCCGAAGCCCGCCTCCCAGGTGCACGCGATCACGTCGAGGCGCGCGCGCCGCGCATGCGGGCGGTGCTCGCGCAGCCAGGCGGCCGCGCCGCGCGCGAGGCGCGCCTGCTTGCGCGCGTCGACCGCCGCCGCGCCGCCGCCGAAGGCGTCGCTCGTGCGCGTCTTCACCTCGACGAAGATCACGAGATCGCCGCGCACGGCGACGAGATCGATCTCGACGCCCCCTGCGCGCGCGTTGCGCGCGACGATCCGGTAGCCGGCGCGCGCGAGGTGTTCGGCGGCGAGCGCTTCACCCGCGGCGCCGAGCGCGATGCGGCGATCGCTCACGGCGGTCTCCGCGGGACCGGGAGGGGTCACACCCTAGCGCGCGCGAGTGCCCTGCGAGCTAGGTTGCCCGCCTCTCGGGGGAGGCGGACGTGAGCGTGCTCGGTGTCATCGGCGGCTCGGGCGTCTACGCGCTCGACGCGCTCGAGGACGCGCGCTGGGAGAAGGTCGAGTCGCCCTTCGGCACGCCGTCGGACGCGCTGCTGCGGGGCCGTCTCCACGGCGTCGAGACGGTCTTCCTGCCGCGCCATGGACGCGGCCATCGCATTCCGCCGTCGCACATCGACTACCGCGCGAACATCGACGCGCTCAAGCGCTGCGGCGTGACCGATCTCGTCTCGATCAGCGCGTGCGGCTCGCTGCGCGAGGAGCTGTCGCCCGGCACGTTCGTCATCGTCGACCAGTTCATCGACCGCACCGTCGCGCGCCGCAGCTCCTTCTTCGAGAAGGGCCTCGCGGCGCACGTCAGCATGGCCGATCCCGTGTGCGCGCGGCTCGGCGATCTCGTCGTGGCGACGGCGCGCGCGCAGGGGATCGCGTTCCACCGCGGCGGCACCTACCTCGCGATGGAGGGCCCGCAGTTCTCGAGCCGCGCCGAATCGCACCTCTACCGCAGCTGGCGCTGCGACGTGATCGGCATGACCAACATGCCCGAGGCGAAGCTCGCCCGGGAAGCGGAGCTCTGCTACGCGAGCGTCGCCATGGTCACCGACTACGACTGCTGGCACCCGCACGAGGAGGACGTGGCGGTCGCCGACATCGTCGCGCTGCTCCTGCGCAACGCGGAGCAGGGGCGCGGCCTGGTCGCCGGCCTCGCGCCGCGGCTCGCGGGCCGCCCGCTGCCGTGCCCGGCAGGCTGCGACCGCGCGCTCGAGGGCGCCATCATCACGGATGCGTCGGCGCGCGACCCGGAGCAGATGCGGCGTCTCGACGCCGTCGCGGGCCGCGTGCTGCGCTAGTCGAGGAGTCCGATGTCCGAGTCGATCAAGTCGCGCATCCGCACCATCCCGAACCACCCGAAGCCGGGCGTGATGTTCCGCGACATCACCACCCTGCTGCTCGATCCGGACGCGCTGCGCGCCGCCGTCGACGGGCTGCTCGCCGCCTTCACCGGCACCCGCATCGACAAGGTGGCCGGCGTCGAGGCGCGCGGATTCATCCTCGGCGGCGCCATCGCGTACCAGCTCCAGGCCGGCTTCGTGCCCGTGCGCAAGCGCGGCAAGCTGCCCTGGAACACCTTCGGCCAGGACTACGCGCTCGAGTACGGCACGGACCGCGTCGAGATCCACACCGACGCCGTTGCGCCGGGCGAGCAGATCCTGCTCGTCGACGACCTGATCGCGACGGGCGGCACGGCCATCGCCGCGCTCGACCTGATCGAGCAGACCGGCGGCAAGGTGATCGGCTGCGGCTTCATCGTCGACCTGCCGGATCTCGGCGGCAGCCGGCGCCTGCGCGAGCGGGGCGCGCGCGTGCACGCGCTCTGCGAGTTCGAAGGGGACTGATCGGTGCGCGTCGACGGCCGGCCCATGCGCACGATCTGGCCGGGCGACGACGGCCGCTCGGTCCACGTGATCGACCAGACGCGGCTGCCGCATGCCTTCGCCACGCAGCGGCTGGCGCGCGTCGACGACGCCGCCCGCGCGATCCGCAGCATGCAGGTGCGCGGCGCGCCACTGATCGGCGTCACCGCGGCCTACGGCATGTGGCTCCAGACCCTGGAGGACCCGCGCGATCCGGCGCTCGACGCCGCGCGCGCGCTGCTGCTGGCGACGCGCCCGACCGCCGTGAACCTGCGCTTCGCGCTCGACGCCATGGACGCGGCGCTGCGCGGCGTGGACGTCGGCGCGCGGGCGGCGCGCGCGCGCGAGCGCGCCGACGCGCTGGCCGAGGAGGACGTCGCCATGTGCCGCGCGATCGGCGCGCACGGGGCGCCGCTGCTCGAGTCCGTGCACGCGCGCACGGGGCGTCCCGTGCAGATGCTCACGCACTGCAACGCGGGCTGGCTCGCGACCGTCGACTGGGGCACGGCGCTCGCGCCGGTCTACGTCGCGCACGAGCGCGGCGTGCCGCTGCACGTGTGGGTGGACGAGACGCGCCCGCGCAATCAAGGCGCGTCGCTGACCGCGTGGGAGCTGCTCGCCCACGGCGTCCCGCACACCGTGGTGGCGGACAACGCCGGCGGCCACCTGATGCAGCGCGGGCAGGTCGACCTCGTGATCGTCGGCAGCGATCGCACGACCGCGCGCGGCGACGTCTGCAACAAGGTCGGCACGCTGCTGAAGGCGCTGGCGGCGCGCGAATACGGCGTGCCCTTCCACGTCGCGCTGCCGGCCTCGACGATCGACTGGACGCTCGAGGACGGCGCGGAGATCCCGATCGAGGAGCGCAGCGGCGACGAGCTGCGCCACGTGTCCGGCCGCGACGCCGACGGGAAGCTCGTGACGGTCGAGGTGCTGCCGCGCGGCAGCGGCGTCGCCAACCCGGCCTTCGACGTGACGCCCGCGCGCCTGGTCAGCGGGCTCGTCACCGAACGGGGTCGCTGCGCCGCGTCGCGTGAGGGGCTGCTGACCTTGTACCCGGAGCGGGCTTGAAGCCCGCGGACCCGCGGCTCTCCGCCATCGAGGGGATCGTCTTCGACCTGGACGGCACGTTGCTCGCGCTGGGCGCCGCTCCCGGCGCCGGCCTCGCGCGCTGGCTCGGACGGCTGCCCGGCGTCTCGCGCCCGGACGAGCTGGCGCGGCGCGCGTGGGTGCTGACGGAGACGCCCGTGAACTACGCGATGCTGCTGCTCACGCGCGCGCGGCTCGAGCCTCCGCTGCGCGCGTGGATCGATCGGGGCAGGCGCCTCAAGGGCATCGCGCGGCACGAAGAGCTCGTCGCGATCGACGGCGTCATGGGCGCGGTCGAAAGCCTGGCGCGGCGCTACGCGCTGGCGGTCGTCACGAACCGGGGACGCCGCGACGCCGTCGGCTTCCTGGAACGAACGGGCCTCGCCACGCATCTTCGCGTCGTCGTGACGCGCGATGACGTGTGGCGGCTCAAACCCCATCCGGCGCCGCTGCGCGAGGCGGCTTCTGCACTTGCGCTGCCGGTCGAGCGGACGCTGCTGTGTGGCGACATGCCGGTCGACATGCGCGCCGCGCGCCGCGGCGGCGCGCTGGCCGTCGGCGTGGCCTCGGGCTTCTGCACGGAGCCCGAGCTGCGGCGGGCGGGCGCCGATTGGGTGCTCGCGAGCGTGCGCGAGCTGCCTGGGCTGCTCGGCGCCTCCGTGATATAAGGGGCTGGCGGATGAACCCTCACCATCCGGACGTCGCCGCCGTGCACGGCGAAGAGCGCGCACCGCACTGCCCGATCTGCGGGTCTGCGGATACGCACCCGTGGCGTGGGGGCGGGATCGCGAGCGGCGTCTCCGCCGACGATCTGCGCATCACGGATGCCCGCTACGGCCTGACGCTCGCGCTCGCGCGCTGCCGGTCCTGCGGATTCGGCTTCGCCGACTGCGAAGAGATCGCGCGCCTCGATCAGCTCTACGCGGATCTCGACGATCCCGGCTACGAGGAGACGCAGACGCCGCGCCTGCTGCAGATGGAGTGGCTCGCGCGCATGATGCGCCAGCACCACCCGAACGCGAAGACGGCGCTCGACGTGGGTGCCGCGACCGGCCTGCTCGTCGCCGCCGCGCGCCGCGAGGGGTTCGATGCGATCGGGATCGAGCCGAGCCGCGCGCTCTCCGAGACGGCGCGCGAGCGCAACCACGTGCCCGTGCTGACCGGCGTCCTTCCCCACCCGGAGCTCGCGGGAAGGCACTTCGACGTCGTGTTCCTGGTCGACGTGATCGAGCACGTCGACGACCCGCTCGAGATGCTGCGGCGCTGCGCCGAGCGTCTCGCGCCAGACGGGCTCATGCTGGTCGTCACGCCCGACGTGGCGAGCGTCGCGGCGCGGACGCTCGGGCGGCGCTGGTGGCACTTCCGCATCGCGCACGTCGGCTACTTCGATCGCCACTCCCTGGGCATCGCGCTCGAGCGTGCGGGCCTGCGCGCCGAGCGTTGGATGCGCGCGCGCTGGTTCTTCGACGTGGCCTATCTCGCCTCGCGGCTCGAGTCGTACCTGCCGGTCGGATGGTTCAATCGCTTCGCCGCGCGCATGCCCGGCCTGCGCCGCATCTACCGCAGCGTCATCCCCGTGAACCTCTTCGATTCCTACGCCGTGCTGGTGCGCCGCGTCGGGAGCGCCTGAGCGGTCGGCCGTGGAGCAAGCCCTGGAGCCTCGCGCCGCGGAGACCGGACCGAGCCTGCGCGGACACCTGGCGATCTGCCGCTTCGATCACTGGTTCAAGAACGTCTTCGTGCTGCCCGGCGTGGTCGTCGCCCTCGGCATGGAGCCCGAGCGCCTCACCCTCGCGCTGGTGCCGTGCCTCCTGCTCGGTCTGCTCGCGATCGGCATCGTCGCGTCCAGCAACTACGTGATCAACGAGGTGCTCGACGCGCCCTTCGATCGCAATCACCCCGATAAGTGTCGGCGCCCGGTGCCCTCCGGACGCGTCCACATCCCGCTCGCGTACATGCAGTGGATCGCGCTCGCGATCCTGGGCATCGGCCTCGGCGCGCTGATCAACACCGGATTCGCGCTGACGATGCTCGCGCTCTGGCTGGCGGGCTGCGCGTACAACCTGCGCCCGCTGCGCACCAAGGATCTCCCCTACGTGGACGTGCTCTCCGAATCGTTGAACAACCCGCTGCGCATGCTGGCGGGCTGGTTCATCGTCGCGCCCCACGCCTTTCCGCCCGCGTCGCTGCTGCTCAGCTACTGGATGATCGGCGGCTACTTCATGGCGATGAAGCGCCTGGCGGAGATGCGCCACATCGGGGCGGAGCGCGCGGCGGCGTACCGGCGCTCGTTCGCCCACTACGACGAGTCGAGCCTGCTCGTGACGGTGATGTTCTACGCGTCGAGCTCGATGCTCTTCCTCGGCGCCTTCATCATGCGCTACCGCCTCGCCCTGATCCTCGCCACGCCGCTGGTCGCGCTGGTGATGGCACTGTACATGCGGATCGGCCTGCGCGAGGACAGCCCCGTGCAGCATCCGGAGCAGCTCTATCGCGAGCGGCTCTTCGTGGCGGTCACGGCGGCCTGCGCGCTGGCCCTCGGTTTCTGCATGTTCGTGGACGCGTCCTTCCTCGGGCCATGGTTCGCACCGACGGCGCCGACCGACCCCAACGCGATTCCGTGACGCCGGCCGGGTCGCGAGCGCGAGCCGCTCTCGCGTGGCTCGGGCGGTTTCCGCGGGACGGGCGCGATGGCTTCCTGCTCGCTGCCGGCGCCGGCTCGGCGATCGGCCTGTTCCTCGTCGCGTTCGTCCTCGGAGACCACAGCGTGATGGACGGCCCGTTCGGCGGAGTGGCGCAGGATGGCTACCTCGAGCTGGCGCGGAGCCTCGTCCGCGGCGACGGCTACGTGTTCGAGCCGGGCGGCGACGCGGTATCCCATCGGCCTCCGCTGTATCCGCTGCTGCTGGTTCCCGTCGTCCTGCTGCCCGAGGCGTGGCAGCGCCCGGCGCTGGTGGTGCTGCAGTCGCTGCTGCTCGGCGCCATCTGCGCCTCGACCTTCCGCCTCGCGGCGCGCTGGTTCGGCGAGGGGACGGCTCGCGTCGCGACGCGCCTGCTGCTGATCGATCCGTGGCTCTACTGGATGACGACGGTTCCGATGGTGCCGCTGCTGCAGACGGCGCTCTATCTCTGGCTGGTGCGCCTGCTGTTCGCGTGGGGCCCCGGCTCGCGCGTCACGTCGCCCTCGCTGCTGGCGGGGCTCGCCGCTGGCGCGCTCGCGCTCACGCACGGCTCGATGCTCGTCACGATCCCGGTGCTCTTCGGTGTCGCCGGCGTGGTCGCGCTTCGGCGCGATCCGGCCGCGCTGCGAAAGCTGGCGCTCGCGTCCCTGCTGATCGTCGCGTGCGTCGCGCCCTGGACCGCGCGCAACTGGGTGGTCTTCCATCGGCTCATTCCCGTCGCCAGCAACGCGGGCTTCGCCTACTTCGCCGGAAGCGCGCACTGGGGGCAGGGTGCGCTCTCCGGCAAGTCGCCGCCCGAAGACATCTGGGGAGCGCCGGCGGGAGCCGAGGGTCTGTACATGGCCGGCGTCGCGGAGACCTACGAGGAGGCCAGTCACTACTACGGGCTGCGCGACATCGAGCTCGATGCGCGCCTCGGCAGGCTCGCGCTGGCGCACGCGCGCGAGGATCTCCCGCGCCTGTTTACCAAGATCGCGTTGAACGGACTCGAGAACTACTTTCCGATCGTGTTCCCGCTGGTGCGGGGCTCGCAGCCGACTGCGCTGGAGCGCGTGCTCGGGTCACCGATGAGGCTGCTGCGCTCGGCGTTCTACCTCGCCTGGTGGGTCCTCGCGCTGGTCGCCCTGCTGCGACCCCCGAAGGGCCGGGGCCTGGAGCTCGCGCTGATCGTGGCGGCGCTGGTCGTCTTCGTGGGGCCGTATCTGCCATTCCTGACCTTCATCGCGCACAGCATGTACAACTTCGGCTCGCTGCCGTATCTCGCGATCCTGGCCGGCCTCGGCTGGCGGGTGCTGCTCGGCGGCGCCGAGGATCTGGCTACTCCGCTGCCGCGGCGGGAACGGCCGTCGGCGCCGACGGCGGCGTGATCACCGCGATCGCAGGCGGCGTGATCACGGCGATCGCGCCGAAGCCGCGCGTGTTGCCGGTCTCGTTGCGGAAGAGGCCGATCGTCGCCTTCGCGCCGTCGCGCTGCGGGTGATGCGTCTCCGCGAAGAAGACGCCCTCCGTCTCGGGCACGGCGGCCAGCGACGTGGCGGACGGGTAGGGCGCGTCCGCGGCCGCCGTCTCGCGGGTGACCTCGGTGACGAGCGCCTCCCAGTCGTCCTTCACCTTGGTCCGCCATGCGGCGCGCGGGCGGCGCGGTCCGAACACGGTGAGGCGCGCGAGCGCGCCGTTCTGGAACTGCGGCAGCACGGTGAAATCGCGCTCGCCGACGCGGACG
>DASUFZ010000306.1:0-8793 GCA_036274295.1 Myxococcota bacterium | reverse complement strand
CTCGCCGACATGGACGAGGCGGGTGTCGAGAGGGCGATCCTCAGCATCGGCGCCAAGGATCCCGACGCGCGCTCGCTCGCCTTCGCCGCCCATCACCCGAAGCGCTTCGCCTACGCCGTCTCGCTCGATCCGCGCAAGCTCTTGCGCGAGCTGTGGCGCCTCGAGGCGCTGGTGAAGAGCCAGCCCGTGGTGATGGCGCGGGTCGTGCCCTTCCTGATCGACCTGCCGCCGACGCACCCGGTCTACTACCCGCTCTATGCGAAGTGCGTCGAGCTCGACCTGCCGCTCTCGCTCAACACGGGCATTCCCGGCCCGCCGATGCCGGGCGAGTGCCAGAACCCGATGTACCTCGACCGCGTCTGCCTCGACTTCCCGCAGCTCAAGCTGTGCATGGCGCACGGGGCCGATCCTTGGTGGGGCGTCGCCATCCGCCTGATGATCAAGTACCGGAACCTCCACCTGATGACGTCGGCCTACGCGCCGAAGTACCTGCCCGCCGAGCTGGTCCACTTCATGAACACGCGCGGGCAGGACAAGATCCTGTGCGCGTCGGACCATCCGGTGCTGCCCATGAAGCGGGTCGTGACGGAGGCCCAGGGCCTCGACCTGCGCCCCGGTGTGCTGGACAAGTACCTGTACGGAAACGCAGAACGGCTCTTCTTTGGAGAGCGGAAGGCAAGGTACTGATAGACCCCCGTTCCCGGGAAGCGTAGGATGGCCGGCCACGGGTAGGGGAATGCTGTCGCAGTGGTCGTTGCTGATTCTGCTCTTCGTGCTGTGTGCTGCCGTCCACGCCGGTCATGCAGCAAGCCTTGCGCCGGGTGATCTGGTCGTCGGGAACCTTTCTGGCGGGCAGGTGCTCCGCGTAGATGCCACCTCGGGTGAGGTGACCGTGATCGCTTCGGGCGGCTTATTGTCTCGGCCGATTGGCGTCGCGGTGGATGGGAGCGGCGATTTGATCGTCGTCGACAATGGTGTCAACGCAGTCATTCGAATCGACCCGGACACTGGGATCCAGTCGCTGGTTTCGGAGGCGCCTGTCAACCCTGTTGGTGTGGCCATCCACCCGGACGGCTCGATTCTCGTGTCCGACGATGACTACTCGGAGCCCATTAGAAGTCCTATCAAGCGAATCGATCCGTTGACGGGAGCGAGCTCACAGTTCGCGTCGGGTTCGAATCTGTTTGCACCCGGTGGCATCGCAGTCGCACAGAATGGCGATGTGTTCGTTAGTTCTCGCAGCGCACGGCACGTCGTTCGGATCGATGCTGCCTCGGGTTCGCAGTCGATCGTTGCGACTGCCATCAGCACGTTCGGAATCGCGGTCGATCCGATGGGCGATCTCTTCGCGGCTGATTTTCAATCAGACACCGTGTTCCACATCGATTCGATGTCGGGAACCAAGGGGCTGATAGCGACCATTGCGGGGGCTCCGTTTGGTCTCGCCCTGGCTGCCGATGGCCATCTCTTTCTCGCCGATCAGCGCGGTCGCGTCCTACGCGTCGATCCTTCGAACGGCGACTGGACCGTGTTCGCGAGCATCCCCGGTGCGACGGCCGTGGCCGTAGTCCCTGTTCCTGTGCCCGAGCCCGCGACGGCCGTTCTTCTCCTGGTCGGTCTCGTCGTCTTCAAGCAACGACGTGTGCCACTCATCCGCTGAAGCTCGGTTTTCTAGCTGACGCCTCGGTGGCCCACCTCTCGGGCTCTAGAACAACGAATGGCACGCCCCGCGTTCGGTCGCTATAACGCTGAGCGATGTCTTTAACACCGTTAAACCCTGATGAGAAGGTTCCGTCCGGGCTGTCGCCCTCCGAGCTCCGCCGCGCGCGCCAACGCGAGGACGCCCGCCGCGCGATCCTGGACGCGACCGAGGCGCTGCTGCTCGAGGCCGGAGGCGAGGCCTTCGGCGTGCGCGCCCTGGCTGCGCGCTGCGGCTACACGGCGCCGACCATCTATCACTACTTCGGCGACAAGGACGGCCTGATCGACGCGCTGCTCGAAGAGCACTTCGCGCGCCTGCTGGCCGAGGTCCGCACCGTTCCGCAGGGCGACGACCCGCTCGAGAACCTGCGCGGCATGCTGCGCACCTATCTCGGCTTCGCCGAGCGCAACCCGACCTTCTATCGCGTCATCCTCGCCGGCCGCGACGAGCCCGACCGCTCGCCGCCCTCGGTCGAGGCGACGGTCGAGCTGATGATGCAGCCGTGGGAGGACCTGCGCGCAGCGGGACGCCTCGAAGGCGTCGACACCGAAGCGGCATCGCAATCGCTGTGGGCGCTGATCCACGGCCTGACCGCTCTGCGTGTCGCGCGCCCCGATCACGAGTGGGCGCCGGATCTCACCGAGATCGCCGTGGAGGCGATGCTGCGCGGCCTGGTCCGCGAGAAGGCGGACGTCGGCGCCGAGACGCGCCGCGGGAGGATGCGCGCGTGAGTCGAGGGAACATCCTTCGCTGGAGCGCCCCGCTGCTGTGCGCGGCGCTCGCGACGAACGTCGCGTGCGGCCGCAAGGCCGCGGAGCCGGAGGCGCAGGCGCCGCCCGTCGCGGCTGCGCGCGTCTCCGCGCGCGATCTCGAGGAGCGCATCGGCGCGAGCGGCGAGCTCGAGGCGCAGCTCCGCACCACGCTCGCCGCAGAGGTCGCGGGCCGCATCACGAAGGTCGTGCTCGAGGAGGGCGATCCTGTCGTCGCGGGCAGCGTCATCGTCGAGATCGATCCGGAGCGGCACGGCCTCGCGCTCGACGAGGCGCGCGCGCGCGCCGCGCAGAACGAGGCGCGTCTCGATACGCAGCGCCGCGAGACCCAGCGCGTCATCACGCTCCACCAGCAGGGCGTCGCCTCCGAGTCGCAGCTCGAGGCCGCCGAGACGGCCCTGAAGCTCGCCGACGCCGACGCCGCCGCGGGCCGCGCGCAGCTCGGCGTCGCCAAGCGCGCCTTCGGCGACGCCAGCGTCACGGCGCCCTTCGCGGGCCTGCTCGCGCGCCGCCACGTCAACGTCGGCGAGTTCGTGCAGCCGGGCGCGCCGCTCTTCGACCTCGTCTCGCTCGACCCGATCGACGTCGTCTTCCACCTCGCCGAGATCGACTCCTCGCGCGTCGCGCTCGGGCAGAAGGTCCTGGTGCACGTCGCGCCGTATCCGGACCGCGAGTTCGAGGCGACCGTCGACGTCGTCTCGCCGACCATCGATCCCGCCACGCGCACCCTGCGCGTGAAGGCGAACCTGCCGAACCCCGACGGCCTGCTGCGGCCGGGCCTGTTCGCGCGCGCAGACCTCGGCGTCGCGCTGCGCCGCGGCGCGCTGGTGGTGCCGACGGAGGCCGTGCTCCAGCGCGCCAGCGGCCCGACGGTCTTCGTGGTCGGCGCGGACGGCCGCGTCACGCGCCGCGACGTGAAGGTCGGCGAGTTCCGCCGCGACGGCGTCGAGGTGACGGAGGGGCTCGCGTCCGGCGATCTCGTCGTGACGCGCGGGCAGACGGGTCTCGTGGACGGCGCGCTCGTGAACGTGACCGAGACGACCGGGCCCGCGGGCTCCGGTCCGGCGGATGCGCCCACTGCAGAAGGCGTGGCGAACGCGCGAGAGCCGGGCGCCCCGACCCCGACCTTGTGACGCTCTCCGAAATCTCGGTCCGCCGCCCGGTCCTCACCTGGATGATGACCCTGGCGCTGCTGGTCTTCGGCGTGCTCGGCTACCTGCGCCTCGGCGTCGACCAGTACCCCGACCTCGAGTTCCCCGTCGTCACCGTCGACGCGCGCCTCGAGGGCGCCTCGCCCGAGGGCATCGAGGAGGACGTCACCGACATCCTCGAGGAGCGCCTCAACACGATCGGCAACCTGCGCACCCTGCGCTCGACCTCGTACCAGGGCGTCGGTCGCATCCAGGTCGAATTCCAGCTCGGCACCGACCTCGACGTCGCCATCCAGGACGTGCGCGATCAGGTCGCCGTCGCGCAGGCGCGCCTGCCCGAGCACACCGAGACGACGGTCACGCGCCAGGACAACAGCTCCTACGCGGTGGTCTACGCGCCGGTATTCACCGACCGCCCGATCGTCGAGGTGACCGAGTACATCAAGAACCACGTGAAGCCGGTGCTCGAGACGATCCCCGGCGTCGCCGCGGTGCAGACCTTCGGCGGCCGCGAGCGCAACCTGCGCATCTGGATCGACGGCAACGCGCTGCGCGCGCGCAACCTCTCGGCCACCGACGTGCTGCGCGCCTTCCGCCGCGAGCACGTGGACGTGCCCGGCGGCATGGTCGAGGGCGATCGCATCGAGTGGTCGGTCAAGACGGATGCCGAGTTCCGCTCGCTCGAGACGCTCGAGCGGATGGTGATCGCGCAGCAGGACGGCGCGAACGTGCTGCTGCGCGACGTCGCGCGCGTCGAGGACGGTACCGAGGACGTCCGCTCGCTGACGCAGTTCAACGGCAAGCCGGCCGTCGTGATCGGCATCTCGAAGCAGTCGGACGCCAACACCGTCGCGGTGACGAACGAGGCGTACCGCCGGCTCGACGCGATCCGGCCGCTGCTCCCCCCCGGCCTCGAGATCGTCGACAAGAGCCGCTTCATCGACTTCTCGCTCTCGATCCGCGAGGCGGTCGACGAGACGCTCTTCGCGCTCTGGTTCGGCGCCGTGCTCGCGGTGCTCGTCGTGTGGGCCTTCCTGCGCCGCGTGCGCCCCACCCTGATCGTCGCCGCGGCGATCCCGATGTCGGTGATCGCGACCTTCGGCCTGGTCTGGCTCTGCGGCTTCACGCTCAACACGATGACGCTTCTCGGCCTCACGCTCGCGATCGGCGTCGTCATCGACGACGCCATCATCGTGCTGGAGAACATCGAGCGGCACCGCGAGCAGGGGAAGAACGCGCGCGACGCCGCCATCGACGGCACGCGCCAGATCACGCTGGCGGCGAGCGCGGCCACCTTCTCCGTCGCCGCCGTGTTCGTGCCGGTCGCCTTCGCCGAGGGGCTGCTCGGCTCGTTCCTGCGCGAGTTCGGCCTCACCGTCGCGGGCTCCGTGGTGATCTCGCTCTTCGTCGCGCTGACGCTCACGCCGATGCTGGCGGCGCGCATGCCCCCGCCGGCGGAGCGCAAGCACGGAAGCGTCTACCACTGGCTCGAGCGCGGCTTCGCCGTCACCGAGGCCGCGTACCGCCGCGCGCTCGGATGGGCGCTCTCGCATCGGCTCGCCACCTTCGCCATCGCGATCGCGTCGCTGCTGGCGGCGTGGTTCTTCGGCTCGAACCTCGGCGCCGAGTTCTTCCCGCCCGCCGACAGCGGCATCATCTTCACGCGCTTCGAGACGCCGGCCGGCACCTCGCTCGAGGCCACCGCCGACGTGCTCGCGCGCGACCAGGAGTTCTTCCTCGAGCTGCCCGAGCTCGCCGGCACGTTCGCGAACATCGGCGGCGCGTCGGCCATGGACATCGGGCGCACGAACGCCGGCGTCCTGACCGCGCGCCTCGTCTCTGCGCACGAGCGCAAGCGCACGACGCAGGAGATCGTGCGGCTCGCGCGCGCGCACATGGAGGAGATCCCCGGGCAGAAGGTGCGCGTGATGGATCCCTCGGGCGCGTTCACCGGCCAGGAGGGGTTCCAGGTGCAGATCCTGGGGCACCTGCCGCTGGCCGACCTCGATCGCTACGCGTCGGAGATCCAGGACCGGCTGGCCGCGAGCGGCGGCTTCGTGGACCTCGACCGCAGCCTCCAGCTCGGCCTGCCCGAGATCCGCGTGCGACCCGACCGCGAGAAGGCCGCGGCGCTCGGTATCGACGCGTCGACGCTCGCGCAGGTCGTGCAGGTGATGATCGGCGGCCTCGACGTCGGCACGTTCAAGGAGTCGGGCAGCCGCTACGACATCCGCATGCGCCTCGACCGCGCCGAGCGCGACACCCCGACGGCGATCGAGGATCTCACCGTGCGCAGCCCCGACGGCACGCTCAACCTGCTGCGCAACCTCGTGACCCTGGAGACGGGTGCGGCGCCCTCGGCGATCACGCGTGTCGACCGCCAGCGCGCCGTCACCATCAGCGGCAACCTCGACGGCATCGTGCTCGCGGACGCGGTGGCGCGCGCGCGCTCGTTCGCGGCCGAGATCCTGCCGCAGGGCGTCACCCTGCGCGTCGCCGGCGACGCCAAGGAGATGGAGGAGGCGGGGCGGCAGTTCGCGCTGATGCTCGGCCTCGCCGTGCTCGTCATCTACATGGTGCTGGCCGCGCAGTTCGAGAGCTTCCTCCAGCCCCTTTCGGTCATGCTCGCGCTGCCCTTCTCGATGGTCGGCGCGCTCGGCGGCCTCTACCTCGCCGGCATGACGCTCAATCTCTTCTCGATGATCGGCATCATCCTGCTGATCGGCCTCGTCACCAAGAACTCGATCCTGCTGGTGGACTACGCGAACCAGCTGCGCGCCGAGGGCATGGAGAAGGTCGAGGCGATGCGCACCGCGGCGCCCGTGCGCATGCGGCCCGTGCTGATGACGGCGCTCTCGATGATCTTCGGCGTGCTGCCCGCGGCGATCGGTGTCGGGCCCGGCGCGGAGACGCGCGCGCCGATGGCCGTCGCGACGGCGGCCGGCATGTTCTCGTCGGTGCTGCTCACCCTGCTGATCGTGCCGGTCTTCTACCTGGCGCTCGACGACGCGGTGATCTGGCTGCGCGCGCTGCCGCGTCGCATCAGGACAGCAGCGACGGCGCGTAGTCGTCGGGTGCCTGCCAGCCCATCAGCTCCAGCACCGTAGCGGCGAGGTTGGCGAGGCCGGGCTTCACGAGCGCGCGCTCGAGCGAGAGCTCCGCGCCCGGCGCGTAGACGTGACACGGCACGCGGTTGAGCGAGTGGCTGGTCTTGATCTGCCGCTGGCCCTGCTTGTCGCGCTCGTACATCTCGTCCGCGTTGCCGTGATCGGCGGTGACGATCAGCGCGCCGCCGAGCTTCTGCGTCGCGCGCACGAGGCGCCCGATCTGGAGATCGACCGCCTCGACGGCCACGACCGACGCCTCGAAATCTCCCGTGTGGCCGACCATGTCGCCGTTCGCGTAGTTGAGGCGCGCGTGGCGGTAGCCGCCGCCGGCGAGCTCCGCGATCAGGCGGTCCGTGATCTCGGCGCACTTCATCCACGGCCGCTCCTGGAAGGGCAGCCGGTCGGACGGGATCTCGACGTAGAGCTCCTGGCTCTCGTCGATGTAGCCGCTGCGGTTGCCGTTCCAGAAGTAGGTCACGTGCCCGAACTTCTGCGTCTCGCTGATGGCGAGCTGGCGCGCGCGGTTGTGCACCAGGTACTCGCCGAGCGTGCGGTCGATGGCCGGCGGCGTGACCAGGAACTGCTTCGGCACGAGCAGGTCGCCGTCGTACTGCATCATGCCCGCAAAGGCGACGTCGGGTCGGCGCCCGCGCTCGAAGAACGGGAACGCCTCGTCCTCGAAGGCGCGCGAGAGCTCGATGGCGCGGTCGCCGCGGAAGTTGAAGAGCACGACGGAGGCGCCGTCCCGGATCGGGCCGACCGGCCCTAGGTCGTCGGCGATGACGAACGCCGGCAGCCACTGGTCGTTCACCGAGGCGTCTTCGCGGTAGAGCGTCTCGATCGCCTCGCGCGCGCTGCGGAAGTGGCGCGCCTGGCCCATCACGTGCGCGTGCCAGCCGCGCTCGACGACGCGCCAGTCCGCGCCGTAGCGGTCCATCGTCACCAGCATGCGCCCGCCGCCGGAGGCGATGCGGTAGTCGCGGCCGCGCGCGCGCAAGGTGTCGAGGAGCTTCTCCAGCGCGTCGATGTACGTGAGCGCGCTGCGCTCGGGCACGTCGCGGCCGTCGGTCAGCACGTGCAGGCGCAGGCGCGGCACGTCCTCCTCGTCGCAGCGGCGGATCAAGGCGAAGACGTGGTCGATGTGGCTGTGCACGTTGCCGTCGGAGAGCAGGCCGATCAGGTGCATCGGCTGGCCGCTCTGGCGCACGCGCTCCGTCAGCTTCTGCCAGACGGGGCTTCGCCAGATGCGGCCGTCGGCGATGGCCTCGGAGACGAGCTTCGCCCCCTGGTCGAACACGCGGCCGCAGCCGAGCGCGTTGTGACCGACTTCGGAGTTGCCCATGTCGGCGTCGCTCGGCATGCCGACGGCGGTGCCGTGCGCGGCGAGCGAGGTCGAGAGCGCGTTCGCGGCGAGCCAGTCGAGGTTCGGCGTGCGCGCGACCCACACGGCGTCGCCGTCGTCGTGCGCGCCGATGCCGACGCCATCCATGATGCAGACGACGACCGGCCCGCGAACGCCGGCGAAGCGGGGATGGCGGCGGAGAGTCCAGTCCATGGGGGCGGATGATGCCCTAGCTTGTCGCGATGCCGCAGCCCGAGCCCGACGCGAGCTTCCACCCGTTCGCCGCGAAGCTCGGCGGCCTCGCCGTGCCGGAGTTCCTCTCGCCTGCGCAGCACGACGTGATCCTGCGCGGCATGCGCTTCCACTATCTCGATTGGGGCACGCCCGGGAAGCCGCCGGCGCTCTTCCTCCATGGCGGCGGCCAGACCGCGCGCACGTGGGATCTCTGCTGCCTGGCCTTGCGCCAACGCCTCCACTGCATCGCGCTCGACCAGCGCGGCCACGGCGATTCCGAGTGGTCCTACGCCTTCGACTACGCGCCCGACGCGCACGCCGAGGACTTCGCCGCGTTGCTCGATGCGCTGCGCATCCCGCGCGTCGTCGTCATCGGGATGTCGATGGGCTGCCTCAACGGGCTGACCTTCGCGGCGCGCTGGCCCGAGCGCGTGTCGGCCTTCGTCGCCGTCGACGCGGGGCCGTGGGTGCAGATGGAGGGCGGGCG
>DASUFZ010000305.1:0-2275 GCA_036274295.1 Myxococcota bacterium | reverse complement strand
CTCAAGTACCTGGCGTTCATTCGCTCTCGGAAGCCGTCGGGGTGAGTTCGCGGTCGAGAGCGCCGATCAGGGCAGGAGCACCAGCTTCCCCGTCACGCGGCCGGTCTGGCTGAGCGCGTGCGCCTTCTCGGCGTCCGCCAGCGCGAACCGCTGCGCGATGTTCACCTTCACCTTGCCGGCGGCGACGGCTCGCACGACGTGGCCGAGGCGCTCGCGGTTCGCGCGCGCGAGCACTGGCTTCGACGAGAAGGGCGGCACGAGGAGCTGCAGCATCGCGGCGGGCGTGTCGCCGCTCACCACGACGTGTCGGCCGCCCGGCGCGAGCAGCGCGCGGCAGCCGGATCCCGAGTAGCCGCCGACGCAGTCCATCACGACCTGGAAGGGGCCGTGCGCTCTCGCCTGCGCGAGGGGATCGCCCTGCGTGTAGTCGAGCACGACGTCGGCGCCGAGCTCCTTCACGAGGGTCGTGTTCTTGCCGGAGCAGACGCCGGCGACGAAGCCGCCGAGAACACGCTTGGCGAACTGCACCGCAAGCTGGCCGACGCCGCCGGACGCGCCGAGCACGAGTGCGCGCTGGCCTTCGACGAGCCGCCCGATCTCGACGAGCGACATCCAGGCCGTGACGCCGGCCACCGGCAGCGCGCCCGCCGTCTCGAAGTCGATCTCGGGCGGGAGCGGGCACAGCTGATCCGGCCGCACCACGACGGTGTCGGCGTACGAGCCGCGCTGCTTACGCGAGAAGTCGGTGCCGCCGACGACGCGCATGCCGGGCGAAAGTCCCGTCACCTGCGAGCCGAGCGCGTCGACCACACCCGCGAAGTCGACGCCGACGACGACGGGCGGCGGCGGGCCGATGATGCGCGCCGCGAGCCGCAGCGGCCCCAGGGTCCGCATCTTCCAGTCGACCGGGTTCACGCCGATCGCCTTCACCGCGATCCGCACCTCGTCGGGGCGCGGCTCCGGCGTCGGCAGCTCCAGCATCACGAGCGGCTCGCCGCGCGCCCAGGAGCGCTGCGCCATCGCCTTCAAGGAGCGACCTTCGTGGCTGTCAGCGGGCCGCCTTCCGCAGCAGGCGCGCGGCATCGAGCGCGCCGTACGTGAAGATGAGGTCCGCGCCCGCGCGCTTCAGCGAGGTCAGCGCCTCGAGCAGGCACGCGTCGTAATCGAGCCAGCCGCGCTCGGCCGCGGCGCGCAGCATCGCGTACTCGCCGCTCACGTGGTATGCGGCGACGGGCAGCGCCGTGTGCTGGCGCACGAGGTGGATCACGTCGGCGTAGACGAGGCCCGGCTTCACCATCACCCAGTCGGCGCCCTCGGCCTCGTCGAGCGCCAGCTCGCGCAGCGCCTCGCGCGCGTTGGCGGGATCCATCTGGTAGGTCTTCTTGTCGCCGTGGCGCGGCGCGGAGTCGAGGGCCTCGCGGAAGGGGCCGTAGAAGGCCGACGCGTACTTCGTGCAGTAGCTGCCGATGGCGACGTCGACGAAGCCCGCTCGGTCGAGCGCCTCGCGGATCGCGCGCACGCGGCCGTCCATCATGTCGGAGGGCGCCACGACGTCGGCGCCGGCCTCCGCCTGCGAGACGGCCATCGCGGCCAGCAGCGGCAGGGTCTCGTCGTTGTCGATGCGGCCGCCCCGCACGACGCCGTCGTGACCGTCGGACGAGTACGGGTCGAGCGCGACGTCGGTGATGACGAGCAGCTCCGGCAGCGCGGACTTCAGCGCGCGGATCGCGCGCTGGAAGAGGCCGTCCGGCTTCGTCGACGCGCTGCCGCGCGGGTCCTTCAGCTCGTCCGGCAGCACCGGGAAGAGCGCGACGCCGGGAATGCCGAGCGAGGCGGCCTCGCGCGACGTCGCCACGAGCTGATCGATCGAGAGACGCGCGTGGCCGGGCATCGACGCGATCGGCGTGCGCAGGTTCTCGCCCTCCTGCACGAAGAGCGGCAGCACGAGGTCGTCCGCCGTGAGGCGCGTCTCGCGCACGAGCCGGCGCAGCGCGGCGGAGGCGCGGTTGCGGCGCGGGCGGATCAGCATGGCTCCCAAGGTATCGCCGCGACTCCGACGCTGCTTGATGTGCGCATTCCCGCGGCAGACCCGATCAAACGCCCCTCACACCAGGTGGCGACGACGTGCTTGCTCTCGAGCTGCCGGCGTGCTGCGGACCACGGGCGGTCGAGCAGGCAGAGATCCGCGGGCGCACCGGGCGCGATGCGTCGCGGCGCAGCGCCTGGCGCGTCGGCCGGCGTCGTGAAGAGCGCGAGCGCGCGCTCGGGGGTGAGC
>DASUFZ010000304.1:0-8282 GCA_036274295.1 Myxococcota bacterium | reverse complement strand
GACGCTCTTTCCGCCCGAGATCGCGGCCCCGACCTTCGTCTGGAGCGACGAGACCGGGGGGGTGTCGCGCTGGGAGGTCCTGGTGCGTTCCGGCGCCGGCGAGGAGCCGCTCCGGTTCCCGACGGCGGAGCGGCGCTGGCGTCCTTCGGAGGCGGACTGGGCCGGGATCAAGCGGCGCAGCGTCGCGCAGGACGCCGAGGTGGCGGTCGTCGGCCTCGGTCCACGGGCGGAAACGGTCTCCTCCGCGAGCGTGCGCATCCGGACGTCCACGGATCCGGTGGGGGATTCGATCTTCTACCGCGAGGTTCCGCTCCCGTTCATCACCGCCGTGCGGGACCCCTCGCGCATCCGCTGGCGCTTCGGGTCGGTCGACTCCGAGGTCCAGCCGCCGATCGTCCTCGAGAACCTGCCGGTGTGCGGGAACTGCCACTCCTTCTCCGGCGACGGCAAGGTCCTCGGGCTCGACGTCGACTACGGCAACGACAAGGGGGGCTACGCCCTCCTTCCCGTCTCCCAGCAGATGGTGATGAGCGACGAGCGGATCATCACCTGGAGCGACTACCGGCGAGACGACGGCGAGCTCACGTTCGGGCTGCTCTCCCGGGTGTCGCCCGACGGACGCTACGTGATCAGCACGGTCAAGGACCGCGCGGTGTTCGTCGCCACGCCGGGGATCGAGTTCTCG
This sequence comes from Myxococcota bacterium, assembly GCA_036274295.1. Taxonomy (GTDB): domain Bacteria; phylum Myxococcota_A; class UBA9160; order UBA9160; family SMWR01; genus DASUFZ01. Next base: position 7,597 of record DASUFZ010000304.1, on the reverse strand, counting down.
CAGCTCTTCTTCCCGATCAAGGGGATCCTCGTCGTCTACGACACCGAGACCCGTCGCTACGCGCCGCTCCCCGGCGCCGACGACCCCGCCTACGTGCAGAGCAACCCGACCTGGAGTCCCGACGGCAAGACGATCGTCTTCGCCCGGGCGAAGGCCTACCGCGAGGGCAAGATCGCGAACTCCGAAGCCGTCCTGCTCAGCGAGAAGGACGTCCCCGAGTTCATCCAGGAGAAGAAGCCGTTCAAGTACGACCTCTATCGGGTTCCGTTCAACGAGGGCCGCGGCGGCAAGGCCGAGCCGATCGCGGGCGCCTCGCACGACGGCAAGAGCAACTTCTTCGCGAAGTTCTCCCCGGACGGGAAGTGGATCGTCTTCTGCAAGGCCGAGAACTACATGCTGCTGATGCCGGACAGCGAGCTCTACATCGTTCCGGCCGAAGGCGGCGAGGCGCGCCGCCTGCGCGCCAACACGCGCCTCATGAACTCGTGGCACAGCTTCTCGTCCAACGGCCGCTGGCTCGTCTTCTCGTCGAAGGCCAACACGCCCTACACCCAGCTGTTCCTGACCCACATCGACGCGGAGGGCCAGTCCACGCCGCCGGTCGTGCTGGACCGCTTCACCGGCAACGATCGCGCCGCGAACATTCCGGAGTTCGTCCCGCTGCCGCAGAGCGCGATCGCGAAGATCGAGGAGCGCTTCCTCGACGCCTACTCCTTCCTGCGCGCGGGCATCGCGAACGAACGCACCGGCGACTACGCCGGCGCGGTCCGCGTCTACCGCCGCGGGCTCGCCGTCGCGCCGGAGAACGTGGAGCTGCTGAACTCCCTCGGCTTCGCCTTGTTCCAGCAGGGCGAGAGCCGGGAGGCGGTCGAGGCGCTGGAGAAGGCGGTCGACCTGGATCCGAAGCACGCGAAGGCGCACAACAACCTGGCGCTCGCCGCGATCGACCTCGGCGAGCTCGAGCTGGCCGAGGCGCACTACCGGGAGTCGCTCGCGATCGAGCCGCAGCCCGCGATCTACAACGACCTCGGCTTCGTGCTCGAACGCGAGGGGCTGGGCGAGGAGGCGGTCGCGCTGTACCGCAAGGCCCTCGCGCTGGACCCGAAGTCGGCTTCGGCGCACTACAACCTGGCCGTGGCCCTGGCGCGCAGCGGCGAGCTCGTCGACGCCGAACGCCACTTCCGCGCTGCTCTCGCGCAGAAGCCGAGCGCGCAGGCCCACACGGGACTCGCGCGCGTCCTGGAGCAGCAGGGCCGCACGGACGATGCGGCGCGCGAGATGGAGATGGCGAAGGCCCTGACGGCGACGCCGTAGCGGCGAGTCGCTCGACATGCCGTCGGCGCTGGGGTATCCACGGCCTCTCACGAATCGGAGAGGGTGTCCTCTCGCGCGGGCGCGGGTGCGCTGCGTGCGAGAGGCGGACGCGAGGAGAGAAGCGCAGCAGCGCGCTCCTGCGTCTGCGGAAAGTCCGGTGCGAAACCGGCGCGAGCCCGTCGCTGTAACCGGGGACGGTCGCCGAATGAACCACTGGCCCGCGAGGGCTGGGAAGGATCGGTGATCGGAAGATCCGGGAGCCAGAAGGCCGGCCCTCTCCCATGGCTCGCTTCCTCGAGGACCAGGAAGGGGATCCCGACATGCCTCCGACGGCACGGCTGCGTCCTTCGTCCGAGAGCTTCGCGGGCCACACGCATGGCAGAGCCGCCCGGTTGCGGCGCGCTCGCCGGGAGCCGCGATGGCCCGCCTCGCCCCCTGGATTTCCGCTCTCGCACTGATCCCGACTTCGCCGGCGCTCGCCGGCCCCTACACCGAGCCTGGACACGCGATCGCCGAGATGGTCGACTGGGCGACCGAGGTCGAGGCCTTCGTGCGCGGCCCGCTCGACATCGCGAACCCCGGCGGCGGGAACGCGAGCCAGGGCGCGCCCGAGGTGGCGCTCGGCCCGGTGGTCGGGCTCGACACGCTCGACGTCGTCTCGCTCGGCGACGGCGGCTCGATCACGCTCTGGTTCGAGAGCGGCATCGCCGACGGCCCGGGCGACGACTTCGCCGTCTTCGAGAACTCCTTCTTCAACCTGGAGGGCCTCTTCGCGGAGCTCGCCTTCGTCGAGGTCTCGAGCAACGGCACCGATTTCGCGCGCTTCCCCGCGGTGAGCCTCGTCGCGGACCCGATCTGGAGCTTCGGCTCGCTGGATGCGTCCCTCGTCCACGACCTGGCGGGCAAGCACCCGATGGGGCAGGGGACGGGCTTCGACCTGGCCGAGCTCGCCGAGGATCCGCTGGTGTCGGGCGATCTGCTCGACCTCGCCGACGTGCGCTACGTGCGCCTCGTCGACGTCGTCGGCAACGGGTCCACCTTCGACGCGCAGTCGCCCGCGCATCCCGTGTGGGATCCGTACCCGACGCCCTTTCCGGCGGGCGGCTTCGACGTGCAGGGCGTCGGCGTGATCCACGCCGTGCCGGAGCCGGGCGCCGTCGCGGGGCTCGCAGCGGGATGCGCAGGGCTCGGCGTGCTCGCGCGCCGTCGCGGCGCGCGCTGCCCGCGTTGAAGCGACGGGCATGTCGCGCAGATCCCCCCTCTGCCTCGCGCTCGCGCTGCTCGTCGCGCGGGCTGCCGGCGCACAATCGCCGGATCCGCAGGCCTCGCCCGTCGACGAGATGGTGATCCGCGGCGTGCGCACGGGGGAGCTCGCCGGCGAGCCGACCGCCTTCGGCGAGCTGATCCGCACGGGTGACTACGTCGCCGAGCGGAAGAGCCTCGCGGACCTCCTCTCGGAGCAGCCCGGCGTGTTCGTGCGCCGCTTCGGCGGCGCGGGCGATCCCGCAGAGCTCTCGATCCGCGGCTCGACGTCGCAGCAGGTCGCCGTCTCGATCGACGGCGTGCGCGCCAACAGCGCGCTGACGGGCGGCTTCGATCTCTCGCGCGTGTGCGTCCCGCTGGTCGACGAGATCGAGCTCGCGCGCGGGGCTGGCGCCACGCGCGAGGGCAGCGGCGCCATCGGCGGCGCGATCAACCTGGTGACGCGCAGCGGCAGCCCCGAGGCGACGAACCGCGTCTCCGGCAGCGGCGGCGCCTTCGACACCTGGGAGGGCTCCGCCTTCCGCTCCGCGAGCACGAGCCTCGGCGACCGCAGCCTCGACTACAGCCTCGGCTACTGCGGTCTGCGCACGAAGGGCGATTTCGAGTTCGCGCGGCCGGAGTTCGAGGGACCGGACGGCGACACCGTGTCGTTCGAGCCGTCGCATGCGAAGCGCATCAACAACGAGCGCACGCAGCACGGCGCCACGCTCGGGCTCGGCAGCCGGGTGGGGCCGGGCACGCTTCGCCTCGGCGAGTACTTCTCGTACTCCGATGGCGGCGAGCCGGGGATCGACTGCTGCAACGGCGAGGACGCGGGCCAGAACCCGGACGCGAGCAGCACCGACTGGAGCAACCTCGCGCAGCTCCGCTACGAGACGGACGCGTTGACGCGCGCGCACGAGGGTCTCCAGCTCGCGCTCTACCACCGCTACGAGGACAGCCAGTACCACGACCCGCTGCGCGCGCTCTTCGGCGATCCGGTCGACACGCGCGCCGGCATCTCGACGCCGGGCGCGCGCGCCGAGAGCGCCTGGCAGCTCCAGCTCGGGCCGGTCGCGCAGCGGCTCGGGCTCGGGCTCGACGGCTTCCGCGATCACCTCGACGCCGACGCGCAGCCGAGCCACGCGCGCGCGACGGGCGCCGTGCGCCTGAGCGACGAGATCGGCTTCTGGGACGGTCGCGCGCTGCTCGTGCCGGCGCTGCGCGCCGAGAAGACGGAGGGCTTCGACCTCCAGTGGATCCCCGCGCTCGGCGCGCGGCTCCAGCCGTGGGACTGGCTGCGGCTGCGCGCGAACGCGACGCGCGCGTACCGCACGCCGGACTTCGACGAGCTCTACCACCCGGACCAGGGCTTCATCCGCGGCAATCCGGATCTCGAAGCGGAGGACGCCTGGAGCTTCGACGCGGGCTTCGAGCTGGCGCTCGCGCAGCTCGGACCGATCGCCGACGCGCAGCTCGCCGCCAGCTGGTTCCGGCGCGAGATCGACGACTCGATCGTGTGGGTGCAGATCAATGCGACGACGATCGCGCCGGTCAACACGGGGGAGGCGACGATGCAGGGTGTCGAGCTGGCGCTCTCCTTCCGCGTCACGGACTACGTGCGCGTGAGCCTGAACCACACCGAGCTCGACTCCGAGCGCGACGCCACGAGCGAGGACCTGCCGGGTGTGCCGAAGCGCGAGAGCTTCGCGCGGGTACAGCTCGGTCCGCCGGACCTCGTGAAGCTCGTCGGCGAGTGGCAGCGCACGGACGATCTGCTCGTCGCCGAAGGGGGAGGGCGCTCGCTGCCCGATCGCAGCGTCTGGAACGCGAGCCTCTCGCTGAACCTCGCGGGGCTGCGCTGGCTCCGCCTCGAGCGCTGGTCGAACGCGCTCTGGGTCTACGTCGAAGGCAACAACCTCTCGGACGAGGCGGTGCGCGACACGCTCGCCTTCCCACAGCCGGGCCGCAATCTCGCCGCGGGCTTCGAGGCGATCTGGTGAGGCGGGCGGGACGCGCAGGAGCCGGCGTCGTCGCAGCGTGCGTCGCCGCTCTGTGTCTCGCCTGCGAGGGCTCGGGCGGCAGCGGCGGGCTCGTGGTGAAGGACGAGCGCACGGATCCGCGCTGCACGCCCGTCGCGAACAGCCTGCCTTCGGGCCTCGCGCTGGTGCCGGGCGTCGCCGACGAGGCGGTGCTCGTGCAGTCGCAGCCGCCCGCGCTCGTGCGCTTCGATCTCGACGGCGATGCGCCGCTCGTGCGCGGCGACGCGTCGCTCGCGCCGAACGGCGACAGCGACGGCGACGGCGTCGACGACGCCGTGCGCAGCCAGCAGGTGCTCGCGCTGCCGCTCGCCGCCGTGACCGGCGAGGTGACGGCCGTCCACGCGCGGCTCGCGCTGGTCTCGACCAGCAACTACGAGGGCGTCGTCTTCACCGACCCGTCGGTGCCGGCGCTGCGCATGGCGCAGGTCGAGAACCCGGACGACGCGCCGGGCTTCGCCTCGTCGGACTATCCGTTCCTGCCGCCGGGCGGGACCGAGACGACGCGCACGGCGATCTCGACGCGAGCGTGCGTCTATCCCGGCGCGGGTGCGTCCGACTCGGGAAACGTCGCGATCGCGAAGGATGCGCGCTGCGATGCGGCCGAGCCGGCGAGCTTCCTGACGAACCTGACGGCCGGCACGGCGATCGCGGCGGGCCGGCTCTTCGCGGCGACGTCGAACCTGCGGAACTCCGGACAGGCGCGCTTTTATCCGGGCACCGTGCTCGTGTACGACCTCGAGGAGACGGGCGGCGCGCTGCGCGTGCGCCCGCACGCGATGTCGCCGCTGCTCTTCACCAGCGCCTTCAATCCGACCGGTGTGACCCGCTACGTGACGGCGTCGGGCCGCGAGCTCGTGCTCGTCAGCGAAACCGGCGCGATCGGCGCGGGCACGGGCACGGGCAACGTCCGCACGCAGGCGGCGATCGACGTCGTCGATCCGGTCGCGCTGCGCATCGTCGCGACGATTCCGCTCGGCTTCGCGGGTCCCGCCTTCGAGGCGTTGGCGATCGACCGCGGCAACCGCATCGGCATGCTGGGGGCGTCGTCGAAGCGGCAGCTCTACGGCGTGGATCTCCGCCCGCTCGACGATGCGCGTCTCTACGAGGGCGACGGCCCGCCGGTCGTGCTCGACGGCCTGACGGCGGGCTTCCCGGATGCGCGCTTGTTCGACGGCGACCATCCGCTCGTGCTGCCGGAGCAGGGCGAGGGCGCGCCGCCGGCGCAGTGCGACGGCTTCACGCACGTGACGTGGAGCCACGACGCGACGGAGCTCCTCGCGACCGACTACTGCGACGGCGACGTCTCTCGCGTGCGCGTCGATCTCTCGGGCGCGCCGAGCTTCCAGCCCTTCGCGGTCGAGGATGCGTTCGCGCCGCTGACGACGGACTCGCTGGGCCAGGAGCGAGGGCCCGGACCCGTGCGCGTCCGGCCGGGCGTGCCCGGCGCGGACTACACGGGTCCGGACGCGTTCGTGATGATCAGCCTGCCGAAGGCGCAGCTCTGCGCGCTGCGGATCGCGTCGCCGGGCCCCTGACGCGCTGCACGCGCAGCCCCGCGAGGCCGAGCGCCAGCAATGCGCCGGTGCCCGGCTCCGGCACGACGGTGTAGCCGAGGTCGTCGAGCGCGAAGTAGGCCGGCGTGTTCAGGAAGCCGAACGCGCTGTCGCTCGAGTCCATGGTGAAGTCGAGGCCGCGCACGGGGCCGAGGCCCGACAGGTCGACGCTGACCCAGCTGTCGACGATGTAGTCCTGGCCGTTGTCCGCGAAGCGGAAGTCGGCGAGGTAGAACTCGAGTGAGCCGATCTCGACGCCGAAGGCGTCGAGCCCGCTGATCGTCAGCCGCAGGAAGTCGGGGTCGTTGCCGGAGGCGCCTCCGAATTTCTTGGCGAAGCCGTCGCCGTCGCGCATCGAGAGCGCCGCGTAGGTCGCGTTCGTGAGCGAGACGCTCGAGAGGAGGACGTCCGCGCCGAAATCGACCGTGCTGACGCCGCTGCCGCCGACGGCGCCGCCCGTGAAGCCGATCGCGTAGGTGGCGCTGCCGCCGGCGCCCGCGCCCGGCCATGCGCTGTACTGGTTGCCGAAGCCTGGCGTCGTGGAGTCGGTCTTCTGGGAGTAGGCGAAGCCCTCCCAGCAGCAGCCGCCGCCGAAGTTCGTGAAGCTGTTGTTGAAGCTCGCGCCGCCCGACGTGAAGTCCGTCGGGCCGGGCAGGGCGCTGCTGCCGTTGTAGTAGAAGCTGCTCCCGATCGGCAGGTTCGCGCCGACGTCCTCGAAGTCGATCGTCAGCGCGCGGGCCGCGGGCGCGAGCCAGAACGAGGCCAGGACCAGAGACAGGAACGATCTGCGCAGTGCGTGAGACAGCATGCCGCTCTCCAGGACGCCGCTTCGGGCGTCCGGCGAGGTCGCGCCCGCGCTCGGTGCGCGTCGCAACCGGTGGAGCGGAAAGAGAGCCGGTCTTCTGGCTTCCGGATCGACCGGGCACCGAGCCTTCCCAGCGCGCCTGCGCGCCAGTGGCGAACTTCGGTGACCGTCCCCGGTTACAGCGACGGGCTCGCGCCGGATTCGCACCGGCTTCCCGCAGACCCCGCGCGGCGACCTCCGCCGTCGGAGCCCGCCTCCGCCCCGGTGCGTCTCGCGACGCGCCGCAGCGGAGGTCACTCCCTTCCCTGACGTGCGCGTTCTACCAGAACGGCGCGGGGCGCGTCAATCGTCAGGCGGCGAGCACGCGCTGGAGCGCGAAGTGCAGCGCTTCGACGTGGATGACGCGCGCGTTCTCGCCCATGAGTCCGACGCGCCAGATCTGGCCCGCGAGCTTGCCGAGCCCGCCGCCGACCTCGATGCCGTACCGCTCGAGCAGCTCGCGCCGCACCCTGGCCTCGCCGCGCGATGTCACGCGCTCGGGCAGGCGCAGCGACGTGAGCGGCGGGAGGCGCCAGCGCGAGTCCACCAACGAGGTGAAGCCGAGCGGCTGCGCGATCTCCTGGAGCGCGTCCGCCGCGCTC
>DASUFZ010000303.1:0-6495 GCA_036274295.1 Myxococcota bacterium | reverse complement strand
GGCGAGCTCGAACAGGGACGAGACGTAGTAGTCCGCCACGTCCGCGTTGGATTCGAGCCCCTGCGCGTAGGTCAGCAGCAGTCCCTCGCGCGCCTGCTCGAGCGCCTCGACGTCGACCTTGCGCTCGCGGATGCGGTCGAGCTCCGCCGCGATCAGCTTGCGGGTGAGGTCGGCGTTCGCGCCGTCGACCTCCGCCGACACCTCGAACCAGCCGACGTCGGGGCTGCCGCCGTATCCGACCGTCGGGGTGTAGGTGAGTCCGCGCTCGACGCGCAGCACCTGGTAGAGGCGTTGATCGAGATAGGGCTCGAGGACCCGCAAGGCGTAGTTCTCCGGCGAGCCGTAGCCGCCCGTGCGGAAGAGGAAGCCGACGCTCGAGTCGGTCGCGAATCCGCCGAGCTGCAGCGCGCCGGGATGCGGGGGGAGCGGCTCCTTCGGCTCGGCCGTGAACGGCGCCGCGGGCATGCTGCCGAAGCTCGCCTCGATCGTGGCCCGCATGGCGTCGCGCTCGAAATCGCCGACGACGACGAGGCTCATGTTGGCGGGGACGTAGTAGCGCCGATAGGCGGACTCGATCTCGCCGCGGGTGACGTCCGTGGCGAGCGCCGGCGGATTGCAGCCCGCGCTGCGCGGGCGATCGAGCCTCTCGAGCGCGCGATCGTGCGCCGAGCGCGTCAGCCCGAGCCGATCGAGCAGGGTGGCCGAGGCGTTCGGCGCGCCGCCGGCCTCGCGGAGCAGGACGTCGCGCGAGATCGCGACCGCGTCGTCCGTGATCGCCGTCCGCGACAGGATCTCGTGCAGGGTCTCGACGCCGAGCGCGGCATGACCGCTGAAGATGTCGACCTCGTAGACGGTGTCCCATTCGCCCGTCGTCGCGTTCCACGAGCCGCCGTGCGAGGCGATCAGCGCGTCGAGCTCCTCCTCTGAATGCGAAGGCGTGCCCGAGAAGAGGAGATGCTCGAGGAAGTGCGGGACCTCCTGCGCGCGACACGGGTAGTTCGACGTCCCGACGCCGACGACGAGACGGATGGCGACGCTGCGCGCGCCGCTGCGCGGGCGCAGCACGACCTGGAGTCCGTTCGCGAGGCGATACACCTCGGGGTCGTACAGGCCCGGCGGGCTGAAGCGCCCCGCCGCCTGCGCGATCTCGAGCGGCGCCGCTGCGAGCCAGAGCGCAGCGAGCGCGGCGCTCGCGATGCGCGCGCGGGTCGCGCTCACGATGCGCGCGCGGGCGCGGGTCATGCGGGTCTTGCGTGCATCTACCGCCAGCTCCCCTCGACGACCGGCGACGGCGTGCCGACGCAGGTGAGCCAGAGCTGGTGTACCGCGCGCGTCGCGCCGACGTGGAGCAGGCGGCGCGCCGACGGCGTATCGGGATAGTGGTCCGGCGTGACGTCGACGAGCACGACGTAGTCGAACTCGAGGCCCTTGGCCTGCTCGACCTCCGTCACCTCGACGCCCGGCGCGAAGGTGAAGTCCTGGCGCTCGACCCTTCGCAGCGCGGGCAGATCTCCGCGCGTCAGGCCCTCGTAGAAGGCCTGACTCGATTCAGGGTCGGGCGTGAGGATCGCCACCGACGCCATCGGCTCCGTGCGCGCGAGCTCGCGCAGCGCGTCCGCCAGGAAGGCGACGCAGGCGCCGCGATCGGTGAAGCGGAAGAGCTCCACCGGCGGTCCGCTCTTCGGCGACTCCGGCGGCTGCTCGTCCTCGCGCAACCTCCCGAGCGACTGCTGCGCGAAGTCCATGATCTCGCGCGTCGAGCGGTAGTTGACGCGCAGGGTCTCGAGCGAGCTGCCCTCGATGCCGAGCCCGGCCAGGAAGTCGCTCCAGGAGGTGAAGCCGCTGTGGGTCGAGAGGTGCTGCTGCGTGTCGCCCGCCAGGGTGATGCAGCGATCCTCGTCCACGCAGTCGACCAGGATGCGCACCTCGAGCAGGGCGAAGTCCTGCACCTCGTCGATGGCGACGTGGCGATAGCGCTGCGGCGCGCTGCCGCGTCCGCGCAGCGGCCCGACCCGCAGCTGCCACGCGCGCAGCAGCAGCGCGTCGTCCTCGGGCTCGAGCGCGGCCTCGACTTCGGGCTCGTTCGCGAGCCAGGCGAAGATCTCCTCGTTGCGGCGGCGCAGCCACTCGACCGCGCGCAGGGTCTCGCCCGCGCGGAAGGAGCCCGGCGCGCGCGCCTCGCAGCACTCCCGCAGCAGGTCGGCGCGCCGCGTCAGCACGCTGGCCCAGTCGTCGAGCGCCTGCTGCGGCGTGCGCGGGCCCGGGTGCTCGGCGATGTGGCGCTCGAGCGCGTCGGCCGTGCCGGGATGCAGGAGCAGGCGCTGCACCACCTCGGGCGCGTCGGTGCGCGGCTCGGCCGGCAGCTTCGGGTAGTGGCGCTGGCGCAGCTCGTGCGCCCACTCGCGGAAGGTGGCGATGCGCACGCGCGTGACACCGAGGGAGGGCAGCACGTGGCGCACGTACTCGCGCAGCGCCGGCGAGAAGACGACGAAGAGCGTGCGCTCGGAGTCGATACGCGGATCGTCGTAGGCGAGGTACGCGATGCGGTGGAGCGCCACCGTCGTCTTGCCGGAGCCCGCGCTGCCGCGGATCGCGACGAAGCCGCCGGGCCGCGAGATGAGCTCGAACTGCGCCGCGTCGATCAGGCTCGTGATCTCGGGCAGGCGCTTGTCCGCGCCGCGGCGTGCGCCGGCGAGATCGGTGCCGAGGCGGCGCGCGGTGCCGCCGTCCGGCGCGTGCGCGCGCAGCGCCGAGCCCTCGCCGCCGGCGAGGCGCGGCCGCGTGGCCTGCACGCGCTGCCAGCCCGTCTGGCCCTGCGGATCGTCGACGAAGACGCCCTCGGGCGCCTCGACCCGCTCGAGCACGCCGTCGCGGATGCGCACGGTGCGCCGCGCGACGACGGTGCCGCTGCGCGTGCGCCCGCCGAACTCCTCCTCGTACTCGTCGCCCTGGTGGTAGCGGTAGAAGACGCGGCTGATCGGCGCGTGGCGCCAGTCGACGATGCGGACGCCCGACTCGATGCGCGTCGCGCGGCCGAGGCAGAGATCGCGCTCCTCGCCGTTGCTCTCGAGGCGCAGGTGCGCGAAGTAGGGCGAGCGCGGGTCGACCTCCGGCGCCTCGGCGGAGCTACGGAGCTGGCGCAGCAGCGCGCTCTGCCGGTGCCACTGCTCGGCGAGCGACATCGCGTCCTTCGCCTCGCGCTGCGAGAGGATCTGCTCGCGGAGCCGCTCGAGGTCCTTCAGGATCGCCGTCTCGTCGGGCCGCGGAGAGGCGCTCTGCGTGTCGAGCACCTTGGAGACGCGCGCGAGGAGCGCGAGCTCCTCTTCGACGATGGGGTGCAACAGGATCTCCTGCGCGAAAACGGCGAGGGAGGTTAGAGCTTCGAAACGAGGAGCGCCGGACCCGCTTTGACGTGGCGCGCCGAGCGGGGTATCCCAGCGCGCGTGCGAGCGCTGGTCTTCGAGAACTCGCTGCCGCGGCTGGTGGCGACGAAGCTCCTCTCGGCCGTCTCGCCGCGCGCCTTCGTGGGTCCGCTGGCGCCGATCCGGCTGCGCGAGGTCGCCGAGCCCGTGCCGCCGGCGCCCGACTGGGTGGTGCTGCGCACCCGCCTCTGCGGCCTGTGCGGGAGCGACTACAAGCAGGTCTTCATGAACGGGAACTTCGACAACCCGATGACGTCGATGATCTCGTTCCCGCAGGTGCTCGGACACGAAGTGGTGGCGACGGTCGAGTCCGTGGGGCCGTCGGTGCGCACGCGACGGGTCGGCGAGCGCGTCGTGCTGAACCCGTGGCTCTCGTGCGCCACGCGCGGGCTTCCCCTCTGCGCGTGGTGCGAGCGCGGCGAGCTCGCGCAGTGCCTCAACTTCACCCGGGGCGCGCTGCCGCCCGGCATCCACCACGGCAACAGCGCGGGAGCGCCCGGCGGCTTCGCGCCGCGCCTGCCGGCGCACGAGTCGCAGTGCATCCCGGTGCCGGACGGCATCCCGGACGAGGCGGCCGTGCTGGCCGATCCGTTCGCGGTGTCGCTGCACGCGATCCTGCACCACCCGCCGGAGGGCGAGCTCGCGCTGGTCTACGGCTGCGGCACCCTGGGCCTGCTCGCGATCGCCATCCTGCGCGCGCTCTCCCCGGCGGTGCGCGTCGCCGCGGTGGCGCGCTACCCGCACCAGGCGCGGCTCGCTGAGAAACTCGGCGCCGAGCGGGTGCTGCCGCACGCGCCCGCGCGCGCGGTGGTCGAGGGCGCGGCGCGCTTCGCCGGCGCAGAGCTGCACGAGCCGTGGCGCGGCCTGCCGATGCTGCGCGGCGGCTTCGACGTCGTCTACGACACCGTCACTTCGCCCGGCACGGTCGAGATCGGCGTGCGCGTGACGCGCTCGCGCGGTCGCATCGTCGCGCTCGGCGTCGAGCCGCCGAAGCGCTTCGAGTGGACGCCGCTCTACTTCAAGGAGATCGCGCTGTGCGGCTCCAACGCCTTCGGCATGGAGACCTGGCAGGGCCGTCGCCAGCACGCGATGGAGTGGTACTTCGAGTGGCTGCGCGAGGGGCGCGTCGACGCGGCGCCGATCATCACGCACCGCTTCGCGCTCGAGCAGTATCGCGAGGCCTTCCTCGCCTGCCGCGATCAGGGCGCGAGCGGTGCGGTCAAGGTGCTCTTCGCATACGACGGGCGGGCGTGAGCGGCCGGCGCGCCGCGCGCTTAGGCGCCGGGATGTGCGCGCTGCTCGCGCTCGTCGGCTTCGGCGCCTACGAGTACTGGGCGCTCGCGCTCGACCACTTCGCGACGATCCGCGCGGGCGAGGCCTACCGCTCCGGCGCGATGCCGCCCGAGAAGCTCCTCGCGACCGTGCGCGCGCACGGCATCCGCACGGTGGTGGATCTCCGCCGCGACCGCGCCGACGTCGAGGCCGAGCGCGCGCTTCTCGCGCAGGCCGGCGTGCGCCACATCAACGTCCCGTCGAAGCAGGTGCCGGACGCGCAGACCGTCGACGCCTTCCTCGCCGCGGTGTCGGATCCGGCGAATCGCCCCGTGCTGATCCACTGCGAGCACGGCGTCGGCCGCGCGCCGCTCTTCGAGGCGATCTACCGCATCGAGCTCCTCGGCTGGGATCCCGAGAGCGCGCGCAGCTCGGCGCGCTGGCGCTCGGGACTCGGCGCCTTCGAGCCCGAGGATCCGAAGGGGAGCTTCCTGCGCAGCTACACGCCGCGGCGGCGGGCCGACGTCGCCGGCCCGCCGCCGGGCTGAGCTCGCGCGTTACGGCTGCAGGCCGTGCAGGCGCAGCGCCAAAGCCAGCACGCCGAGGTTCTGGGCCGTCATGTCGGCGTCCAGCGGCGTGATGGAGATCTTGTTGGCGCGGTGCGCGTCGACGTCGGCGAACTTCACCGGGTCGGGCCCGGGCGGGAACTCCACGCCCACGCCGACGCTGCAGGCCTGCCCGTCGGCCAGAGTGCCGCAGTTCGGCAGGGCAGGGTTGCCGGGCAGCCCCAGCCCGGGGAAGCCGACGTTGCGGTCGAAGAGCGGCAGCTGGAGGTCGCTCTCGGCACCGAGCTGCGTCAGCTGCACGCCGGTGATGTTCGGATAGGGAACCGGGAAGTTCACGTTCAGGACGCGCACGCCTTTCGGCAGCAGCGGGCCGGGTCCCTTCTCGAGCGCGGCGATCAGGCGCACGATGAAATCGGACGCCGGTGCGTAGGCCGCGCTCGTCGACGGGAAGCCCGTCGCCGACTCGCTGAAGTTCACGCCGACGCTGCCGGCGATCGCCGGGATGCCATGGAAGGCGCCGGCCAGCGCGGCGCCGATCGTGCCCGACGTGTTCGAGCCCTCCTGGCTCATGTTCTGGCCCTGGTTCAGGCCGGACACGATCAGATCCGGATCCTCCGCGAGCACGACGTCGAGGCCCGCCTTGATCGAATCCACCGGCGTGCCGCCGTAGCGGCCCGCCACCGTCGGCGCGGCGAGCGCGTACTGCACGCCGCAGGCGTCGCTGGTGACGCGTGTCAGTGCCATCGCCGACGAGGAGCTTCCGACACCGGTGTTGATCGAGCCGCCGCGGCCGCTCTGGTCCGTGGCGGGTGCGACCAGGGTCACGTGGTGGCCGGCGTCGCAGAGTGCGGCGCGCAGCGCCTGGATGCCGGGCGCGCTCTGGCCGTCGTCGTTGCCGAGCAGGATGTCGAGGGCGGGCGCGGAGAGCGGCGCGAGCAGCAGGCCGGCCGCGAGCACGCCATTGCGAAGAAACGAACGCATGGGATGTCCTCCTGATCCCACCCTATGAAGGGGGCGAGCGCAGCGTCTACTCGCCATCGCGCGCGGCGCGTCGATTGCGGAAGCCGGCGCGCGCAAAAGGAAATCGCCGCGTGGGCGGGCCGCAGCGCGGCGGTGATTCACGTTACGTCGGGCCGCCTCCCTGCGGGAGTAGAATGGGCGCCCTCGACGCGAGGCCCCCTGATGACCGCGGCGCCGCATCCCTCCGCACGCCGACGTCCGCGCCAGGAGCGCTC
>DASUFZ010000302.1:0-13946 GCA_036274295.1 Myxococcota bacterium | reverse complement strand
AGAGCTGGAAGAAGCCCGGCTGACGCGGATCGGCGTACTCGAGCTGGCTCTCTAGCCCCGCGCGCAGGAGCCGGGCGAGATAGCGGTAGCCCTCGGCGCGCTCGAAGGCGCCGCGCGGCGTGCCGTCTCGCAGCACGGCCTGGCCCGCCTCCTCGAGCGCGCGGCAGAAGGCGCTCCACGCGCGCCCGTCCACGACCCGCTCGAGGTTCTCTCGCTCCGCGTCCGACATCACGCCTCCTGGCTGCCCGCCGGCGCGAGCTTCGGCACCTCGACGCCGGCGCCGCGCTCGACCGCCTGCAACGTCGCGAAGAAGACCTGCGCGCCGAGACCCTGCGCGAGCGCGCGCACGTAGGTCTGGTGCGCCGCGCTGGTGACCGGCATCGGCACCGCGAGCGCGCGCGCGGACTCGAGCGCGAGCGCGACGTCCTTCTCCGCCAGCGCGAGGCTGAAGAACGCGCGCTCGAAGTCGCGCGCGAGAGTCGTCTCCGCGAGCCCCGCGTACATGCCGCCCGACGAGACCTTCAGGATCTCGAGCAGCCGGCGCGGCTCGAGCCCCGCGCGCGCGCCGAGCACGAAGCCCTCCTGCGCGAGCAGGCCCGCGCACAGGAAGATCGCGTTGTTGATCAGCTTGACGACGGTGCCGGTGCCCGAGGCGCCGAGTCGGAAGACGTTGCGCGAGAACGCGCGCAGCAACGGCTCCACGCGCAAGGTGGCTTCGGCGTCGCCGCTCGCCATCACCGTGAGCGTCCCCTGCGCCGCGCCCATCGTGCCGCCGGAGACCGGCGCGTCGACGTAGGCGACGCCGGCCTCCGCCTCGAGCGCCGCGATGCGCTGCACCATGTCCCACGAGCTCGTCGAGAGGTCGACGTGCACGTCGCCGGGCTTCGCCGCGGCGAGCAGACCGTCGGCGCCGCGCACGGCGGCCTCGATCTGCGCGGGTCCGGGCAGCGAGCTCATCACCACGCGGCAGCGCTCCGCGACGGCGCGCGGCGACGCCAGCACCTTCGCGCCGAGATCGGCGAGGGGGCGCGCCGCCTCGGCGCGCAGATCGCACACGCACAGCTCGTGACCGGCCTCGAGCAGGCGTCGCGCCATCGGAGCGCCCATGCTGCCCGTGCCGATGAACCCGATCGTCGCCATGCGCCGCTCCCGTTACGGCCCGACTGGACTCCGATCCTTTCGAGCCGAGAGCCAGCTTAGGCCGGCGCGTGCACAGCCGGTATGCTGCCGCGCGTGACGCATTCCGTAAGGTGCCGCGCGTGACCTGGTTCAACCCCTTCGACTACGCGTTCCACGAGGACCCGTATCCCGTCTACGCGCGCCTGCGCGCCGAGGCGCCTGTCTACCACAACGAGGCGCAGGGCTTCTTCGCTCTCTCGCGCCACGCCGACGTGCTCGCCGCCTTCAAGGACTGGCGCACCTACAGCAACCGCTTCGGCGTCTCGCTCGAGCAGGTGCGCGAGTCGAAGGACGTGCGCGCCTATCTCTCCATGCTCGGCATGGATCCGCCGGATCACGACGCGCTGCGCGCGCTCGTCTCGAAGGGCTTCACGCCGCGGCGCGTGCAGGAGTCGGAGCCGCGCATCCGCGCGCTGGCGCGCCACTACGTCGACGGCTTCATCGAGCGCGGGCAGTGCGATTTCATCGCCGAGTTCGCGGGCAAGCTGCCGATGGACATCGTGAGCGAGATGCTCGGCGTGCCGGAGTCCGATCGCGACGAGCTGCGCCTCTGGTCCGACACCGTGCTGCACCGCGAGGAGGGCATCGAGGGGCTGCCGCCGGGCGCGATCCAGGCCGCCGCCAGGCTCGCCGCCTACTACGCGCGCCTCGTGGCCGAGCGGCGCAAGCGCCCGGGCAGCGATCTCGTCTCGGCGCTGCTCGCCGCGGAGATCGAGGGCGCGCGCCTCGAGGACCGCGACGTGATCGGCTTCCTGTTCCTGATGATCGTCGCGGGCAACGAGACGACGACGAAGCTCCTCGGCAACGCGCTCTACTGGCTCTCGCGCAATCCGTCCGAGCGCGAGAAGGTGCGCCGCGATCCCTCGCGCATCGGCGCGTGGATCGAGGAGACCTTGCGCTACGACAACTCGTCGCAGCTCCTCGCGCGCACCGTCGTGCGCGACCACGAGGTTCGCGGCGTGCGCATGCGCGAGGGCGACAAGGTCGTCCTGCTCGTCGGCTCCGCGAACCGCGACGCCGACGTCTTCCCGAACGCGGACGCCTACGACATCGACCGCGACACCTCGCAGAGCCTGTCCTTCGGGCGCGGCACGCACTTCTGCCTGGGCGCCTCGCTGGCGCGCCTCGAGGCGCAGGTTTCGCTCGAGGAGGTGTGGTCGCGCCTGCCGGAGTACGCGATCGACGAGGCCGGGCTCGTGCGCGTCCACTCGACGAACGTGCGCGGCTTCTCGGCCATGCCGCTCGAGTTCCCGGCGGCCCGCAGGCTCGGCGCGCCCTCCCCGCAGGCCGCGCGGCTCTGACTCCCTGATTCGAGCCTCGAAGCAGCACCGCGCTTGACCGCGGCGCAGCGCCCTTCATAGGATGGGCGCTCGCGCGCTCGCCCGATCGACGCGCGCTCTCGGAGGAGGTGCTCATGCGCTCGTCCAGCCGCCGCTTCCGCTTCGGTCTCGCCGCGGTGCTGCTCGCTTCCAGCGTGCTCCTCGGCAGCGGTTGCCCGGGAGGCGCGCAGCTGCGCGTCGGCATCTGCCAGCGCGACATCACGCCGATCTCGCCGAGCCTCGCCGACGAGTACGAGGCCGCCTTCGGCGTCCCCGCCGTCGTCAACCACACCGAGCCCGTCTTCATGGCGGGCTTCGGCAACGACCGCCGCGCCACCGGCTACCACGATCGGCTCTGGGCGCGCGGTCTCGTCGTCGAAGGGCTCGGCCATCGCATCGCGATCGTCGCGCTCGACGTCGTCGGCTACTTCAACAACGAGGTCGAGACGATCCGCGGCATGATCGACCCGGCCTCGAAGGTCGACTATGTGGTCGTGCACAGCACGCACCAGCACGAGGGCCCGGACACGCTCGGCATCTGGGGTCCGGACGAGACCACGAGCGGCATCGACTACGGCTACCTCGACTTCGTGAACGCGTCGGTCGCCGACTGCATCGACGACGCCGCCGGACACATGCAGCAGGCGCGCATCAAGTACGGCACCACCGACTCCGCGGGCCTCTCGCTCGGCACCGACCCCGAGGACGACGGCCTCGGCGTCTCCGACGGCAAGGTGCTCGCCGGCGATGCGGCGCTCTCGCCGTCGACGGAAGGCCGCATCGTCGACCCGCGCCTCTCGGTCATGCAGTTCACGAAGAAGGGACCGCCCTTCCAGACGATCGCGACCCTGGTCAACTTCGCGAGCCATCCGGAGAGCATGGGCAGCAACAACACGCAGATCACCGCCGACTTCCCGCACTTCGCGCGCCAGCGCATCGAGGCGCTCGAGGGCGGCATGGCGATCTGGGTGAGCGGCGATCTCGGCGTGCTCCAGGGTCCGCTCGACATCGACGTGCTCGATCCGGTGACGCACGCGCCGGCGCCGCGGCGCACGTTCCGCTGGTCCGAGGTGCACGGGACGCAGCTCGCGGAGCGCGCGGTGGCGTCGCTCTCGAACCTGCCGGGCAGCCCGATCGGCATCACCGTCGCGAAGTCGACCAAGCCGGTCGCCGTCCCGCTCGATAACCCATACTTCCGCTTCTTCATCGCCATCGGCGTGCTCGACACGCGGCGGGGTCTCTTCACGAACGGCCTGCCGGACGCCAGCGTGGGCACGCCCTTCCCGCCGCCCTTCGACGTCATTCCGCAGGCGCTCGGCGAGGACCTCCACACCGAGGTCGGCGCCTTCCGCATCAACGAGGGCAGCTTCGCGGTGGTGCCGTCGGAGCTCGATCCGCAGATCGGCGAGACCTACCGCGCCGCCATGACCGGGGCGCACCACACGTTCCTGATCGGCCTCGGCAACGACGAGATCGGCTACCAGGTGCCGTTCTCGAAGTGGGACAACAGCTGCCACGCCTGCGCGCCGTTCGTGCTGGCCGGCGTGCCGCAGCTCTGTCCGCTCTTCCCGAACATCGACTGCAACACCGTCTTCCAGAACAACGTCGGCCAGCAGGTCGACCCGAGCATCACGAATGCGCTGATGCCGCTGCTGGACGAGCTGCACTTCTGACATGCGCGCTTCGCTTGCGGTGGGGAGGCTCGCCCTCCTCGCCGCGCTCCTCTGCGCGGGGTCCGCGCGCGGCCACATCGTCTACGGCGGCCCGACCCTGCACCAGCTGGTGGCGGACGCCGAAGTCGTCGCGCGCGCGCGCATCGCCGGCGGCGACGAGCTCTTCGTGATCCCGCTGGCCGTGCAGCGTCCCGTCGTCGACGCCGAGCTCGTCGAGGTCTGGAAGGGAGGCCTGCCGGCCGGCCGCGTGCGCTTCGCGCAGCACGGGCACGGCGTGGCGGACTTCGAGGCGGGCGACGAGGTGGTGGTGTTCCTGCGCGCCGCGCGCCGCAGCCCCGAGCTGGAGCTGCTGGCGACGGCGGGCGCGCTCGACTGGGTCTCGCTCCAGGAGCACGACGACGCATGGAAGCTCGCGCTCGCCACGCGCGACGCGGTGGCGTCCGCCGTGGAGGGCTACGCGTCGCTCGAGCGTGTCGGCGACCCGGCGCGCCGCGTGGCGGGGCTGCACCAGCTGACGCTCGAGCTGCTCGCGTCCGACGAGCCGCGGCTCGCGTCCTCCGCGCTCCAGGATCTCGTGCGCGCGGGCGACGCGCTGGCGCTCACGCGCGACGATCTCGTCGTGCTGACGCCGCTGGTCGAGGATGCGAGGCGGCCGATCGGCCTGCGCGCGGGCGTGCTCGCGGAGCTCGCGCGGCGCGGCCTCGCGCCGGGCGACGCGCCCTGGGTGCGGCTCGTCGACGGCGCGCGCGCGGCGGATCTGCCCGCGGCGGTGCGCGCCGCGGGCGCGCATCCCGGCCCCGACGTCACGGCGCGGCTCGCGCAGGTGCTCGAGGGTGTCGACGCCGCCGCGGCGGAGTCGGCCGCGGTCGCGCTCGGCACGCCCGGCAACCAGGCGGCGGTGGAGCCGCTCGCGCGCGCGCTCGCGCAGGGCGACGCGCGGCTGCGCATGGCGGCGATCCGCGGACTCGGCCGCATCGGCACGCCGGAGGCGCGCGCCGCGCTCCGCGCCGCCGCGAGCGGCAACGACGACCCGGCCGCGCGCCGGCGCGCCGTCGCCGAGCTGCGCGTGCTCGAGAGCGCGCGGCCATGAGGCGTGCCGAACCGCGCCGGGGTAAGGTCGCGCCGTGGTCATGACCGCCAAGCGGCCGCGGGGTCGCCCCGCCATTCCGAAGGAGGTGCAGCGCCAGCGCCTCGTCGACGCGGCGCTGCGCGCGATCCAGAAGAGCCACTACGAGAAGGTCAGCGTGGCGGTGATCGTGCGCGAGGCGGGCATGTCGTCGCGCTCCTTCTACGACCACTTCGTCTCGAAGGAGGACCTGATCGCGGAGATCGTGAACGATCAGGGCCAGCGCCTGATGGCGAAGCTCGAGCAGATCTTCCACGAGACCAAGGACGACCGGGAGCGGGTCGAGCGCGCCATGCAGGCCTTCCTCGAGCTCTTCCCCGCCGGCACCATCGATCTCGAGCGACTCGGCGGCGAGGCCGGCCAGCGCGTCCGCGAGCTGCGCCAGGTCTACGTGATGGCGCTGACGGATCTCGTGCTGCGCCAGTACGAGAAGGCGTACGAGCGCCGGCTCGTCGCGCGCGTGCCGCTGCGCTCGGAGATCGAGCTCGTGCTGACGGGCATCGAGGGGCTCTCGTTCCGCTACTACAGCGAGGGCCGCCGCGCGGAGCTGCTGAAGCTCCACCCCGTGCTGCTCCAGCTCTTCCTGCGCGCGCTCACCTAGCGGACGATCTCGATGGCGCCCTCGAGCACGACGGCGACGAGCAGCGGCTCGGCGTCTCCTGCGCGGTAGTGGTGCTCCGTACCGATCTCGTTGACCACGAGATCGCCCGGGAGCCAGCTGTCGCCGCTGCTGTTCTCGAGCTGGCCCGCGAGGATGAGGTTCCACTCGCGGCCGAGGTGCCGGTGCAGCGGGAAGGGCGTGCCGGCCGCGAGGTGCACGAGCCCGCAATCGGCCGTCGCCACGCGTGGGCCGCCGGAGAAGTGGTAGAGGTGCAGGCCCGGGAGCGGCGTGCCGACCCAGCCCTGACCCGGAACGGTGTGGGCGGCGCCGAGGATCTCGCGCGAGCGCTCCTCGGGAAGATCGAAGATGCGCGCGAAGCGCCCGACGAAGCCCTCGAAGCGCGAGTCGGGCTGCGCCGAGGCGAGCACGCGCGCCCGCAGCGCGTCGCTCGGGCGGAGCGGCTCGAAGGGCGGCATGGCGTCCTCCTCCGGGTCCCACGTCGGGCGCCGCGACGCCATCAGAACACCCCCTCGTCGCCGAGGTGATCGCGCAGGGCGGCCAGCGCGCGCGCCAGCCGCGACTTCACCGTGCCGACCGGGATGCCGCTGCGCTTCGCGATCTCGCCGCAGCTCATGCCCTCGAGGCAGCACATCTGCACGACTTCGCGCTGGGTCTCGGGCAGGCTGCGGATCGCCTCGAGCGCGCGCGCGTGCGTGACGCCGCGCAGCCCGCCCGGCTGGACGATCGCGGCGGACGGATCGCCGGACTGTGTCGCCTGCACGTGTCGGCGCGCGACCTCGAGCGAGCGCAGGCGGTCGAGCGCGCGGCTGCGCACCATGAGGAGCAGCCAGCCCCGCACGGGCGCGCGCCCGCGGTCGTAGCTCGCGGCGCGGCGCCAGGCCTCGAGGAAGACGTCGTGCACGAGGTCTTCGGCGTCGCGGCGGTCGGCGAGCAGGCGCATCGCGAGGCCGAGCATGGCGGCGGCGTGCAGGTCGTAGAGATCGGCCAGGGCCTCGGGCCGCCCGGCTGCCATCGACGTGACCAGCGCGGCGTCTGCGTCGCGGGCGCGGTCGGGGGCGATCTCCTCCGCCATGACGCGATCTTCGCACCCGCCCTGCAACCACGGCAAGCGCGGCGCCAGGGATCCGCTGGCGCGCGTCGCGCGTATGCATGCTGGCGCGGCCCTTCCGCCTCGCCACGAGAGGAGAGCCATGTCTGCCATCCCGGGCGTCGGAGACCCCGCTGTCGACTTCACGCTTCCTTCCACGCGGGGCTCCCTGCGCCTCTCCGAGATGCTTCGCGACGGCGCGGTGCTGCTCGTGTTCCACCCCCGGGACAACACGCTCGTGTGCACGCGACAGCTCTGCAACTACCGCGACAATCTCTCGACCTTCGAAGATCTCGGCGTCCAGGTCGTCGCGATCAACGACGACGCCCTCCCGACGCACGAGGCGTTCTCCAGGAAATACGGCTTTCCCTTCCCATTGGCCTCGGACGTGGGGCGGCGCGTCTGCCAGGCCTACGGCGTCCTGCTGGATCTCTTCAAGCTGCGCAGGGCCCTGGTGCTGATCGGCGAGGACGGGCGGATCTGGTGGCGGCACGCCGAGCTGCGCGTCTTCCACCGCAGCGCGCGCGAGCTGGCCGATGTGATCGCGCAGCTGCGCCGGGAGCGCTGATGCGTCCGGGAGCGAGGCTGGCCCGTACTGGATAGGGCCCAGGTTCGACGCATCGGGACCGTCTTGGATTTCGCACGAGACCTCGAGCTCATCCATGCCATGGAGACGGGCGACCGCAACGCGGTCGGCCATCTCTACGATCGCCACGCGCCGGCGATGCTCGGCGTGGCGTCGCGCATCCTGCGCGACCGCCGCGACGCCGAAGACCTCGTGCACGACGTCTTCGTCGAGGCGTGGCGCAAGGCGTCGAGCTTCTCGGAGGTGCGCGGCAGCGTGCGGAGCTGGCTGCTCGTGCGCACGCGCAGCCGCGCCATCGATCGGCTGCGCTCGCTCGAGGTGGCGCGCAGGCACGTGCGCAGCGAGGCGGCACAGACGGGTGACGGGGGCGCGGCCGTCCCGGCGAACGATCCGAGCGCGACGCCGGACCAGCGCAGGGCGCGCGCGGCGCTCGACGCGCTGCCGCAGCCGCAGCGCGAGGTCCTCGAGCTCGCCTACTTCGAGGGCCTCACCTGCTCGGAGATCGCGGCGCGTTGCGACGCGCCGCTCGGCACGGTGAAGTCCCGCCTGGCGGCGGGCATGCGGGAGCTGCGCAGGGTCTTCGACACGAGCGCGCGGTCATGACGATGGACGAACGAGGACGGGAACTGAGCGAGCAGGAGCACGCCGAGCTCACCGATCTGGTGCTGCTGGCCCCGCTCGGCGGTCTGCTGCCGGACGAGCAGCGGCGCGTCGCGCTGCACGCGTCCGAGGGCTGCGCGCGCTGCGAGGCCGCGCTGCGCGAGGCGCACGCCGCGCTGGACGTCCTCGCGCTGGCCGCGCCCGAGCTCGAGCCGTCGCCGCGCGCGCGCGACGCCGTCGTGGCGGCGCTGGAGGCCGCCGCTCCGCTGCGCGCGCTGCCCCTGCGCACGGCGCCGCCGCGTGATGCGCATCGCAGCTTCGCGCAGCGCTTCGCGGCCGTCGCGGCCGGGCTCGCGCTGCTCCTCTCCGCCGCCTCGCTCTTCGTCGCGCTGCGCGAGGGGCGCGAGACGCGCCAGGCGCTCGCGCTGGCGGACGCGCAGGCACTGCAGCGCATCGCCGCCGAGGGCCAGCAGCGCGAGGCGCTCGCGCAGCGGGTCGGCGCCTTCGAGCAGGAGATCCAGACGCGCGTCGCAGCGAGCGTCTCGCTCGCACTCGCTGGCGAGGCCAGCTTCGGCACGGCCAACGCGCGCGTGGTGATGGACGCCGCGGGACAGCAGGTGCTGCTGCTCGCCAGCCGCATTCCGCCGCTGCCCGAGGGCCGCACGTATCAGCTCTGGGTGATCGTCTCCGGCGCGCCGCGCAGCCTCGGCGTGTTCGCGCCGGATCGCGAAGGCCGCGTCGTCTACGTGCAGTCGGAGCCGCTCGAGCTGCCGAGCGGCGTGCAGGCGGCGGTGTCGATCGAGCCCTCGGGCGGCGTGCCCCAGCCGACCGGCCCGATCGTGCTCGTCAGCCGCTGAACCGATCGAGCGCCGGTTTTTCGCAGTCCGCCGCTCCGCCTCGTCCGTAATCGGGTGGAATCGAGCCGACGCAGGAGCAGGGCGCTCGCTGCGGCGCGCTCGCAGACCCGAGGATTTCAGATGGAAACCCGACGAGTGCTCAGCTGCGTGCTGTGCGCCTCGCTGGCCAGCGCGCAGTTCGCACAGGCCGCGAGCCACCGCGAGGCGCCGCTTACCGCCATCGACCGCACGGCGGACATCACCGACTTCTACGCTTTCGTGAGTCCCGATCGGCCCGACACGCTCACGTCGATCGTGTGCACCGATCCGCTGCTCGAGCCCGCCAACGGGCCGAACTACTTCCCGTTCGATTCGGATATCGAGTACGCGATCCGCATCGACAACGATCACGACGCGCGCGAGGACGTGACGTTCACGTTCCGCTTCTCGACCGAGCAGAACCTGCCCGGCGTGCCCGTGGGCTTCGCGGGCGCGGGCGGCGGCGTTCCGGCGCCTCCGCTCTCGCCGGCGCCGATCGCGCCCGGCACGCCGCTGATCCCGCCGGCGATCACGGCGCTGGAGGGCAACGGCTCGCAGGGCATCGGCCTGCGCCAGACCTACAAGGTCAGCGTGAAGCAGGGAGGGTCGAAGGCGAAGTCGCTGAAGCGTGTCGGCGGCGGCGATCTGATCGCGCTGCCCTCGAACGTCGGGCCGCGCACGATGCCCGACTACGCGTCGCTGTTCCAGCAGGCGATCTTCGAGCTGCCGGACGGCATCAAGGTGTTCGCGGGCACGGTCGACGACTCCTTCTTCATCGACCTCGGCGCGGCGTTCGACTCGCTGAACTTCCGCGTCATCCCGGGCCCCGGCTCGACGGGCATCCCGCTCGTCCTCTCCGACGCGCAGGATGCGACGAAGGACCAGAACTTCCTGGCCGACGACGTGTCCGGCTACAACGTCAACTGCATCGCGGTGCAGGTGCCCTTCCAGAACGTGCTGGCCAAGGGCGGCGCCGCGACGAGCAGCAACGCGCTGCGCCAGATCGGGTTGTGGGGCACGACATCCCGCAAGTCGCTCTCCGTGCGCGTGCCGACGAGGGCGACGGCCGACGCCGGCGACTTCGTGCAGGTCCAGCGCATGGCGAACCCGCTCTTCAACGAGCTCCTGATCGGCACCGACATGAAGGACTTCTGGAGCCGCTCGCGCCCGAAGGACGACGCGCAGTTCCAGAACTTCGCGCTCGATCCGCTGATCGTGCGCCTCGGCCAGGCGGCCTTCGCTGCGGCCGGCGTCCCGTTCTCGATCCCGGCGCCTCCGCGCCTCGACCTCGCTCCGCTCGTCTTCTACACGAGCGGCAAGCAGGGTCCGTTCGCCGACCTGCTGCGCGTCGACCTCAGCGTCCCGCCGACGCCGGCGGCGAGCGCGAGCCGGCTCGGCGGCTGCGGCGGCGATCCGGCCGGGTTCCCGAACGGCCGCCGCACCGGCGACGACGTGACGGACTGCTTCCTGCGCGCGGGCTTCGGGATCCTGATCCCGCAGTTCAACACGTTCCCGTTCAACCGTCTCGGCGACGGCGTCAACGTGAACGACAACCCCATCCCGGACACGTTCCCGTTCATGGCAGCCGCGAACAGCGGCCGCAACAGCCGGCACGTCGATCCGGGCGAGCCGGGCTGTGCGGGCGCGACCTGTCCGGTGAACTAGCAGCCGTCCTTCGACGGCCTGCACGAGGCGGCCGGGGACCGGGGGCCCGGCCGCCTCCCTTCGCTTCCACACCTTCACTCGAGAGGAGACGACGATGCGCTTCGCAGCGACACTCGGATGTGCTGCATGTCTGTTCGCCCTGGCCGCCGCGGCCGCGGAATCGCCCGCGGAGGCGGATCTGCGCAAGGCGCGCGCGCAGATCGAGGCCGCGCAGGACGGCCCGGCGCGCGCGACGGGCCTCGTCGCGCTGGCGCAGGCGCACACGCGGCGCGCGCGCGAGAGCGGCGACGCGACGCAGTACGAGCGCTCGCTCGAGGCGCTCGCGGAGGCGCGCCGCCAGGATCCCGCGCACGCGGGCCTCGCGAAGGTCGAGGCCTGGGTGCGCCTCGGCCGTCACGAGTTCGCCGCGGCCGAGGCGCTCGCGCGCGCGCACTGCGAGGCGCAGCCACAGGACGCCGACGCCTGGGGGCTCCTCGGCGACGCGCTGATGGAGCAGGGCAGGAGCGACGCCGCGGCGGACGCCTACCAGCGCATGATGGACCTGCGGCCGGGCCCGGGCGCCTATCAGCGCGCCGCCTACTGGCGCGAGCGCGCGGGCGACCTCGACGGCGCGCAGGCTCTGCTGCGGCGCACCCTGGCCGCGACCGCCGCGCGCGACGTCGAGGATCGCGCGTGGATCCTCGTCCACGTGGCCGCGCTGGAGGAGCGCGCGGGCGACGCGGCGCGCGCCGAGGCGACGCTCCGCGAGGCGCTCGCGCAGTTCGCCGACTACCACTACGCGCTCGCGGCGCTGGCCGTGCTCGAGCTGCGCGACGGGCGCGCCGAGCAATCTCTCGCGACGTCGCGGCGCGCGCTGGCCGCGGCGCCGCACCCCGAGCGTCGTCTCGTCGCGGCCGACGCGCTGCGCGCGCTCGGTCGCGAGGACGAGGCGCGCGCCGAGGAGGACACCTTCCTGCGCGAGGCCCTCGCGAACCAGGCGCGCGCCGACAACGAGAACCTCTTCCTCGTCGACTTCTTCCTCGACCGGCGGCCGGACGTGCCGCGCGCCCTCGCGATCGCCGAGCGCGAGGCGTCGCGCCGACGCGATCCGGCGACGCGCGAGCGCCTGGAGCGCGCGCGGGCCGCCGCGGAGGCGAACTAACGAACGAGCGAGAGACGCCGCCGCGCGGCGGCGGCGAGGGCCAGCCCGGCGAGCGGCGTCACGAAAGCCGGGATCGGCACCGCGGTGCCGAGTTGGAGGTCGACGTCGAAGGTCGCCAGGTGCGCGTTCGCAGCCTGGACCTGGAACGTGACGAGCGCGCCCGTCTGGCCGACGAGCTCGGCATCGAGCACGTAGCTGCCCGGCGCGAGCGTGCCCTGCTCGTCGAGCGAGAGCGGCCCCAGGGTGGCGCAGCTCGGGTCGAGGCAGTCGTCGCTGTCCGCGAGCTCGATGCGGTGCACCACCGCGCCTCCCGCGTGCCGTAGCTCGATGTGCAGGTCGAGGTCGCCGATGAAGCCGGCCTCGCCGCCGGCGATGCTGCCGTCGAGCGCATACCCCGTCGGCTCGTCGAGCGTGAACTCGACGTGGTAGAGGCTGCGCGTCTGGTGGGAGTCGACCGTCTCGATGAAGGTCGGCGGGAAGCCGCCGCTCGTCCCGAGCGACGCGGCGCCCGCGGCCGCCCCGCTCGCATGCGCCTTCATGCGCCCCGTCGTGAGCGTCGACTCCTGCGAGACGGCCACGCTCGGGAAGATCGAGGACGAGAGCGAGGCGTCGAACGGGGCGAAGTCGGGCGCCGACTGCGAACCCGAATCCGGCGTGTTCGTCTGCGAGAGCACGCTGCAGCTCTGCGGCGACGTGCAGAAGAGCTCCGTGCGCGTGCGCAGCGAGTCGAAGGAGATCTCACGCGTCTGCGCGTCGAGCGTCACCGCCGCCTGGACCGGGACCGCGGAGAGGGTGGCTGCGAGCGCGAGGCGGAGCTTCATCCCGGGCATCCTCCGGCCCGATTCTCTGCGATCGGCCCGGGCGGCGTCCAGCGACTTGCACGAGGCCCCCGTGGCGGCCCAAGCTGCGCGCGGAGGTCCCCTTCATGCGACGCCTGTCCATGGCGCTGCTCGCCCTGCTCCTGCTGACGACAGGCTGCTCGATCCTTCGGGCCCCGATGCGATGGGTGGGCATCGGCGGCGCGGGCGGCGACGTGACGCTCGAAGGCCTGCGCCAGGAGCTGGCCTTCCAGGCGGCGAGCTTCGCGGGCGCGGTCACGACCGCGTCCGACGACATCACCGGCGCGACCACGAACCGGCGCATCCGCCGCTACGCGCTGATCTGGCGCCTGCGCGTGATCCCGCTCGCCCAGCGCGCCGCCTTCAACGACGATCCGCGCGCAGGCTATCTCCAGAGCCTGCTGCTCGCGACCCTCCAGCGAAACTACTTCGAGACGGGCGACGGCAAGGATCTCTTCGGCCCGCAGCAGCCGATCGCGATCGAGACGGCCCAGCGCCTCGAGCAGCAGGCCGCCGACATCGGCCAGCGCTTCCTCAAGAAGCAGGAGCTCGCGGCCGTCGTCGCCGAGGTCAAGCGCTACGCGGCGCAGTTCCCCATCCAGGGCCGCGAGTTCTCGATGCAGCGCGCCATCTCCGGCGCCGCGCAGCTGCAGCAGAGCGATCTCTTCACGCAGGTGCTCTCGATCCCGCTCGCGCCCTTCCGCGCGCTCGAGGGCGTCGACTCCGGCGCGCAGGCGATCCGCGAGTTCAACGTGACGGCGCGCCGCTTCAACGACATCCTGGCGCAGCTGCCCGAGCAGCTGCGCGGCGAGCTCGAGCTGCTGCTCTACGACGTCGAGGACCGCGAGACGGTCATGGAGGGGCTCGCCGCGTTCCAGTCCCTGGCGCAGAGCGCGGATCGCGCGTCGGTCACGGTTTCGGAGCTGCCCGAGGACCTGCGCACGAACCTGCAAGCGGTGATCGAGGGTTCGAACCAGTCGGTGGTGCGCATCGCAGCGGCCGTCGACCAGCTGCGCGCGATCTCCGGCCCGCTCGACGACACGGCGAAGAACCTGCGCGAGGCGAGCGTCGCCTGGCGCGAGGTGATCGGCTCGTGGGATCAGCGCAACTCGGACCCGACGCCCGGCCGGCCCTTCGACATCCGCGAGTGGGGACAGACGGCGAGCCAGATCGGCACGGCCGCGGGCGAGCTTCGCGGTCTCGCGACCGACGTGAAGCAGGTCGAGCCGTCGGA
>DASUFZ010000301.1:0-9881 GCA_036274295.1 Myxococcota bacterium | reverse complement strand
GATGGAGAAGAGACGCGCTTCGATCTCGGGGTCGATGCGAAGATCGCGAAGCCATACCTCCGTGGTGGTGCCGCGGTCGCGGCTCTCGACGACGAGGTGCGTCGGCAGCACGTGACCCTTCTCCGCGAGCATGGACGCGCGCTCGGCGCGGATCACGCGGTAGGGCTCGCGGGCGTCCCGCTTCCAGTACGCCGTCTCGAGGATGGCGAGGTCGCTGGCCGCGATCGCGAAGCGCACGCGCGCGGAGTCGTAGCCGCGCAGCGGCGTCGCTTCGAGCACGAGCACGGGCTCGCCGGCGCGGAGCTCCTCGTGCATGCCGCCGAGCCGGAAGTCGTCCGCGCGCTGGCGCTCGAGATCCGCGTAGGTGACGTCGGTGCCGAAGAAGGCGTCGCCGCGCTGCGCCGTCGTCACGCGACGCACCCGCCCGAGCGAAGGCAGATAGAGGAACGAGTCGCAGCTGCGGTCCTTCGACTCGATCATCAGCACGGTCATGCCGCGCAGGTGCTCGGGCGCGACGAGCCGGCCGAGCGAGTGGACCCGCCCGTCGATCACCTTGGACATGGCATGCAGGGTGCGGCGGCGCTCCTGTCCGGTGTCGCTGCGGACGACGAGCTCGATCACGGCGGTGAGATCGACGTCGTAGCGGTTGGCGAAGGCGCGCTCGAGCAGCGCGCGCGCCGGCTGCGGCACGGCGTCCTCCTGCGCGCGCGGTGCGCCGTCCTGCTGCGCGCGCGGTGCGCCGTCCTGCTGCGCGCGGGCGAACTGCGCGAGCGTGAGCGCCGCCAGCGCGACCCAGATGGCGCGAGCCCGCGGCACGCGCCTACTCCGCGATCGGCAGGCGGATGCTGGCCCGCGTGCCGCGCCCGCTCGAGCGGAGCTCGAGCGCTCCGCCGCACGTCTCGACGATCTCCTGCGCGACGGCGAGCCCGACGCCCGAGCCGCCCGACGCCGCGCGCGTCGTGAAGCCGGGCTCGAACACGCGCGCGAGCGCGAGCTCGCTGATGCCGCAGCCCTGGTCCTCGACGTCGATCACGAGGACGCCCGCTTCGCAGCGGACGGCGAGGCGCACCGGCGCATCCTCGGGGCTCGCGAGGAGCGCGTTGTCGAGCAGGTTGCCGAGCGCGCGCCCGAGGCTCTCGTGCACGCGCAGGCCGCGCACGTCCGGCGCGACGTCGCGCGCGACGCGTCCGCATCCGTGCAGCCGCTCCGCGCGGTTCGCGGCGTCGTCGGCCAGCGCGTCGAGACGGCGCGCGGCGCCGCGCGCCGTCATGCCCGCGGTCGCCTCGCGCACGAAGCGCTCGATCGCCTCGGCGAGGCCGTCGGTCAGCTCGCCGATCGCCGCCGCGTCGCGGCAGAGCTGCTGCGGATCGGCGAGCCGCTCGGGCAGGCGCTTCACCAGGCTGCGCATCCAGCCGAGGTCCTTGCCGACGTCGTGGGCGAGCCCGAGCGCGACCCGGCCGGCTTCGGCGTCGCGCTCGGCGGCGACGAGCTCCGCGGTGAGCCGGGCGTTGCGCAGCGCGATCGCGGCCTGCGCCGCCAGTGCGCAGGCGAAGTCGAGCTCCACGCCGCTGAGCGGCCTGCGCCGTTGCAGCGAGCCCAGCAGCAGCAGGCCGTAGCGCGCGCCGCTGCTCTCGATCGCGACGACGGCCTCGACGCCGCGCGCGATCAGCGCGGCGGCCTGCTCGTGCTCGGGCGACGTCTCTGCCAGATGCGCGAGCGAGCCCGCGCCGAGCACGCGCAGCGCGAGGTCGGCGGCGTCGGCGCCGGCGGACGGCAGGCGGTCCATCTGCGCCACCCGCCACGCCGCGGCGTCCGCGACGAGCACGCAGGCGCCGCGCAGCGCGAGGCCGCTCCGCAGCGCATCCGCGAGCAGGCGCGCGATCTCGTCCTCGCCGCGCGGAACCGCGAGCGCGCGGCCGAGCTCGTCGCGCAGGCGGCGCCAGCGCGCGAGCTGCGGCGAGACCAGCGCATCGAGCGCGCCGAGCGAGCGGCCGCGCACGAGATCCACGGCGGCGACGCACGCGATCGCCACCAGGGTCAGCGGCGCCGGCTCGCGCAGCGAGGGCCTTGTGTCGGCCGCGAGCAGCGCGACGAGCAGCAGCGCGGCCACCACCAGCGCCGCGAGGGTGAGGTAGAGGCTGCGCGCGATCGCCCGGCGCGCGTCCCACTCGAGATCGAAGAGGTTGTGGCGTCCGATCGCGAGCGCGATCGGCAACGGCATGGTGACGGCCGCGCTCCAGAGATAGGAGGTGGTGACGTGCCCGATCTCGTGGCTCTGCCGCGCGAGCACCGCCGTCGGCAGGAGCGGCAGCAGTACGGCGCCGTAGAGCACGAGCCGCGCGCGGGCGCGCTCGAGCGCGTACACCGACTCGCGCAGCGCCTGGCGGCAGGAGAGCGCGAGCGCCGCCCAGGCCGCGGCCGTCAGCGCGATCAGCATCGACGCGAAGGCGGGCCAGAGCACGGGGTCGCGCTCGAGCGACACCCAGCCGATCGGCACGAGCAGCGCGCCGAGCGCGTAGGGCAGGGCCGCGAGCGCGGGCACCTGGCGCGCGACCGGCCGCTCCTCGGGGAAGCGCAGCGAGAGGTGCATCGCCGCCGCGGGCGCCAGCACGAGCGCGACGAGCGCGGCGCGGGTCATGCCGAGTGAGTGCTGGCCGACGACCGTCGTGACGAGCACGGCGGACACGCAGGCGTAGAAGCCCGCCAGCGCGCCGGCTGCGCGGGAGGACGAGCGCCAGACGAGGAGGATCGGGATGCCGAGCAGGAAGGAGACGCCGGCCGCGACGGCGGCGACGCGCGCCAGCCGGTTCGCGCGCGAGGAGCCGCGCACCGGCACGTCGAGCCAGCGCCTGCGCGCGCCCTCCTGGAGCTCGAGGCGCAGCTGCGGCCCGGCCTGCGACACCGCCGCGTGCAGGTCGGCGTGGTCGCGGATCGGCACGAGCTCGCCCTGATCGGCGCGCGCGATCGCCTGCCGCGAGCCGATCGGGCAGGCCTCGTTGCCGGGCGTCGCCATCACGCGCAGGTTCGGCAGCACCCAGCAGGAAATCTCGCGGACGCTCCCGCGGTGCGCGGCCCGCGGCACGGCGAGCGCGAGGAGCGCGGCGGGCGGCAGCACCAGGGCGAAGGAGAGCGCCCACTTCCAGCGCCGGCTGCGGGACGCGGAATCGCTCATGTGGCGGCGTCGCGGCCGAAGGTGAAGACCAGCGCGGGCGTCACGAACAGGGTCGAGACGAGCGCGCCGAGGATCGCGAGCGCGACGAAGAAGCCGAAGCTCGAGATCGACTGCCACGCGGACGCCAGCAGGGTGAGGAAGCCGAGGGTCAGCGCGAGCGAGTTCGTCACGATGGCGCGGCCCGAGTGCTGGATGGCGCGCGACATCGCCGCGTGGACGGTCGCGCCGCGCGCGCGCGACACGCGGTATTGCGAGAGCAGGTGGATCGCGTCGTCGACGCCGATGCCGATCACGACCGAGCCGACCATGGCGCGGCCGACGTCGAGCGAGAGCCCCAAGAGGCCCATGCTGCCGAGCACGACGACGAGCGGCAGCAGGGTCGGGAGGAGCGCCGCGAGGGCGAGGCGGAACGAGCGCAGGAACAGCGCGATCAGCAGGTAGACCGTCAGCACGGCGGTCGGGAAGCCGACGAGCTGCGTCGCCTGCACGTCCTGCACCCAGTCGACGGTCATCGGGATCTCGCCCGTGAGATCCACCTGCCAGCCGCGCGCCACCATCGCGGCCGACGCGCGCTCGACGTTGCGCACGAAGCGCTGGCCGTCCTGGAAGGCGAGCTCCTGCGTCTCGATCGAGAGGCGCGCCTGGGAGCGGTCGACGCTGACCCACGGGCGCAGGATCGAGTCGTCGTCGAGCGAGAGCAGCTCGAGGATCTCGGCCGCGGCGCCCGGCTCGTCCGGCGCGCGCTCGAACCTCGGATCGTCGTCGTGGAGCAGGCGGTTCGCGCGCGCGACGAGATCGACCACGCTCGTCGTCCCCGAGACCTCGTCGACCCGCTCGAGCGAGCTCTGGAGCGCGCCGACGGCGGCCATGGCGTCGGCGTCGTCGAGCGCGGCGCCGTGCGGAAGCGTGAGGCGCATCTCCAGGGTCTTCAGCTGCCCGAGGTGGTCCTGCAGGAAGCGGATCGCGCGCGTGCGCTCGCTGTGATCGCCCCAGGACTCGAGCCAGTCCGTGTCGACGCGAAGGAGCGCGTGCCAGCTCGCGCCGAAGAGGAGCATCGCGAGCGCGGAGAGTGCGAGGATGGGCCGGCGCCGCGCGTGCGCGACCGCCGTGATGCCGTCGAGCAGCGCGCTCCAGCGCGCGTCGTTGCCGCGCGCGGGCGTCGCGTCCGGGAGCCAGAGCACGAGCAGCGGCAGCAGCGAGAACGTGAGCACCAGCGCCGCGATCACGCCGAAGGCGGAGATCCAGCCGAAGCGCACGAAGGTGTCGAGCTCGCTGGTCGAGAAGGAGAGGAAGGCGGCCGCGTCCGTGAGGGTCGCGAAGGCGCAGGCGCCGCCGACGTCGTAGGCCACGACGCGCAGCAGCAGGGCCGTCGCGGCGCGCCCGTGCGGCGGCGCGTCGCCGGCCACCGAGAGCTGCGAGAGCAGGTGCATCGCGTCGCACACGCCGACGATCAGGAGCAGCGGCGCGAGCACCTCGAGGATCCCGTCGCGCGGCCAGCCGAGCCAGCCGAGCAGACCGAAGGTCCACACGAGCGTGACGCCCATCGTCGCGAGCACGGCGAGCGAGCGCACCCACGAGCGCGTCAGCAGGTAGAGCATCGCGGCCATGACGAGCACCGCGAAGGGCACGAGCCGGCTGTTGCTCTCCGCGAGATCGAGACCGCCGAGGTATCCCTCGACCGCGTCGCCGGCGAGGTGGAAGCGATACCCCTCGGCCTCGAAGGGCGCGAGCGTCGCGCGGATCGCGTCGACGACGAGGATGTCGGTCGTGGGACGCGTGTCCGCCGGCTGCACCACCACCACGGCGACGCGCCCGTCGCGCGACACCAGGGTTCCCTGCCAGAGCGCATCGCTCTGTGCGAGCGAGCGCAGCGAATCGTTGTCGGCGGCGAGCTCGCCGCGCTCGACGAAACGCCGCACGCCGAAGCCGCCGTCCTGCGCGACGAGCAGGGGCGCGTTCGCCGGGCCGATCACGCTGCGCACGCCCTCCGCCGCCGAGAGCCGCCGGCCGATCGCGTCGGCCATGCGCAGCGAGCGCGCGTCGAGCGCGTGCGCGCAGGGCGCGCCGTCGCCGCACTCCCACGCGATCTGTACGGGCAGACCGCCGCCGAACTGCTCGATCAGCCGGTCGAGCGCGCGGATCGACGGGTGGTCGTCGCCGACGAGGACGCGGTAGCCGTACGCGCTGCGCACGCTCGGCAGTCCGGCGCCGAGCAGCGCGGAGAGCGCGAGGAGCAGCGCGAGGGCCGCCTTCGGGTACGCGAGCGTGAGGCGGGTCAAGTGGTGCATGGCGCACCGCGCGTCAAGTGGTGCATGGCCCGCTGCGCCTAGTCCGAGCGCCGCAGCGGAATGCCGTGCTTCTCGATCAGCCGGTAGACGGCGGGGCGGCTGCGGCAGAGCTCCTCCGCGGTGCGCGTGATGTTCCCGTTCGTCTTCTGGAGCGCGCGCAGCAGCTCGTCGCGCTCGTGCGCGGCGCCGCGCGCGCGGATGCCGGCGAGGCTCTCCTCGAGATCGGCGCACACCTCCGCGACGACGTCGCGCCGCAGCTGGCGGCCGCGCGAGAAGGAGATGGCGCGCTCGAGCACGTGCACGAGCTGCGCGACGTTGCCGGGCCAGCGCTGCTCGGAGAGGAAGCGCAGGGCGGCCGGCGAGAGCCGGATCCGGCGCCCGACGCAGGCGCCGATGCGCGCGACCTGCACCGCCGCGATCTCGGCGAGGTCGTCGCGGAGCTCGCGCAGCGGCGGCAGCTCGATCGCGAAGCGCAGCAGGCAGCGCCCGACGCCGCGCGCGAACTCGTCGCAGCGCGAGAGCGCCGGCAAGGTCGCCGCACTGGACGCGAACACGCGCGGGCGCAGCCGGAAGCCCTCGGCCTCCGACGCCTTCAGGTGACGCGCCCAGGCGGCCTGCGCCTCCGGCGGGAAGCGGTCGACGCCGTCCAGGTACACGGAGCCCGGCGGCTCGGGCCTGCGCTCGAGGAGAGGAGCGCGGGGCTCGAGCCGCACGAGCTCCGTGCCGGCCGTCGTGCCGAATTCGTGCAGGATGCGCGCGGCGGTGTCGCGGCCGGTGCCCGGCTCTCCCGCCAGCAGCACGGGCGTCTCGAGCGGCGCGAGACCGGTGAGGCGCTCGCGCACGCGCGCGAGCGCGCGGCTCTTGCCGGCGAAGAGGTCCGCCAGCTCGGGACGCGCCTCGGCGGGCGCCGTGCCGCTGATCGCGTCCGAGACGAGCGCGACCAGGTCCTCGATCTCGACGTCGGGCGAGCAGACGAAGTCGTCGGCGCCGGCCTTGAAGGCCGAGGCCGCCGTCTGCGGCGTCCCGTAGCCCGTGAAGACGATGACCGGCGTCTCGGAGCGCGTGCGGATCCGCTTCAGCAGCTCGAGCCCGTCGGCGCGCGGCATGACCAGGTCGGTGATGACGACGTCCGGCCGCTTGCGTACGAATTCGTCCCAGCCGTCTGCCCCGTTGCCCGCCTCGCAGACCTCGAAGCCCTGGTCGCGCAGCTCCGTCACGAGCAGCCGCCGCGCGCGCAGCTGGTCGTCTACCACGAGCACCGTGCCCCGCATGCGCCTTCCTCCCAGCGCAGGCTAGGAGCGGGCGGCGGAGGCGAGCGTTAGGAAGGCGTTGGTTCGAGCGTGCGTCTGCGCTCTGAGTGGCTCGGAGTCGTCCGATGGCGACCGCTTGCGCGCATGCCCTAGCGGTACGCCTTGTGGATGGAAGGCCTGGTGGTTCCTGGTGCCCGCCCCGCGTGCGCCCTTTGCATGCGCGCGCCCTCGCCTTGCGCGCGAGGCTGGGCCACCGGCCTTCCTCCGGAACCGACTCCTGCTGTCGCGAAAGTCCTCCTTCGGCGCCGGATTCCCCGGCGCGGAAGGTCTACGCGAAGAGGAATCCCGGCGTGATCAGTGCGGGATCTGCGTGTCGAGCGACGCGGCGAAGTTCAGGCCGCGCGGGGCGTTGGTGACGCCCATGGCGCTCGACTGCGAGCAGCAGAACCCACGGACGCGCACCGGCGCCACGGCCTTCGCCGTGTCGCTCCGATGCCAGCGGTTGTCCGTGATGCAGGCCACTGCGGCTCGCTCCTCGTGAGGCGGGGCAAGATGACAGGACTTTGCGTTCGAGTCAAGCGGCGCGCGCGTGGAGCTTGCGTCGTCGGCAGCGCGAGCGGATGATGGCGATCGCGTGAAGACGCGCAGTCGAAGGCGGTGCGCCGTGACGAGCCTCGATTTTCGCACTCGGATGATGGGGCAGAGCGCCGAGGTCGACGCCGCGAGCTTCTGCGAGGGCACCTTCCCGTCGCTGCTGGCCGAGCACGGACGCCTCGCGGCGCGCGGCTACGCGCAGCTCGGGCTCGCGCCGCTCGCCTTCGAGGTGGGCGAGGCGCGCCACACCCTGCGCGTCGAGCACGGCTCGCTGGCGCTGCGCGACGGCATCGACGCCGATGCCACCCACACCGCGATGAGCGAGCAGGCCTTCTCCGAGCTCGTGCAGGACGTCTCCTCCGCGCTCGGGCTCGGCATGCGCGGCGCGGTCGAGCTGCGCCGGGGCAGCATGGACCAGTTCGTCGCGTGGGAGCCCGTGCTGCGCGCCGCGCTCGACGGGCGCCCCGTGCACGAGCCCGGCATGGTGACCCTGCGTGCGAAGGGCGGCGCCCCGCTCGATCTCCAGCGCAGCTTCAGCCTCGCCGACGCGGACGAGGAGATCGGCGCGTTCCTCTCCGAGGCGGGCTTCCTGCGCATCCGCGGCGTCTTCGAGCCGGACGAGATGGCGGCCATCTCCGCCGATCTCGACGTCGCCGTGGCGGAGGCGCGTCCCGAGGAGGGACGCCACTGGTGGGCGCGCGGCGGCGATGGTGCGATGTACGCGGCGCGCGTCCTCGGCTTCAACGAGAAATCGCCGACCCTGGCAAAGCTCCTGCGCGACGACCGCATCGCGAAGCTCGGCCGCTTCACCGGCGATGCCTACGTGCAGCGCGATCCCGAGACCGAGGACGCCGCCGAGGGGCTGCTCAAGAAGATCGGCGTCAGCGAGGGCATCTCGGACGTGCCGTGGCACAAGGACTGCGGGCCGGGCATGCACTCGCGTCGCTGCTGCGCGCTGACGATCGGCATCTGCCTGACGCCGGCGGATCGGGAGAGCGGCGAGCTCGGCGTGGTCGCGGGCTCGCACCGCGCGAACATCCAGGGCGGCGGCCTGCGCCGCGATCTCGACCTGCCGCGCGTGGCGCTGCCCGCGGACGCCGGCGACGTCACCGTGCACTGCTCGTGCACCCTGCACATGAGCCGCCCGCCCGTCTCGCGCGAGCGGCGCGTGGTCTACACGTCGCTCGCGCTCGCGCCGCGTCCGGGCGAGGTCTTCCCGAAGGTCGAGCGCGCGAGCGTGCGCAAGAGCCGCGCCTCCCTCGAAGACGCCGGACGCCGCCTCGCCGCGCGCGGCTACGGCGACGGCAAGTCCGCCGATCAGTTCCGCCTCGACGAGCGCTGATCGCGCGGCGTTCGCGAAGCGCGAGGCCGATCCGCGGTAGGCTGTGGCTCACCTACCGAGGTACTCCATGACAGCCGCCGTGATCCAGACCGCCCTCCGCACGTCCGTCGCGACCGCATTCGCGCTCGGAGTCCTCGCGCTCGGCTGCGCGTGGGGCGGGGGCGACGACGACAACGGCGACTGCGACGCCACCTGCCTGGCGGAGTGCCGCTCTCAGTGCACCAACACGGCCGACTCCGACGAGTACGACCAGTGCAGCGAGAGCTGCGACTGCGGCTGCGACGACTGACGGTTCTCTACGGGCAGGGCGCCCCGAGCAGGTGCGAGCCGTTCGTGAAGGCGCAGCCGAAGCTCGGATCGGCGACCGCGTTCGGATCGAGGAAATCGTCGCCCGCCGGCTTCACGCCGGTCTCGACCCACGACTTCAGATCGAGGAAGGCCCGGCTGAACTCGGCCGCGGTGAACTCGCAGTGCGAGACGCCGCGAATCGCGCGCTGCACCAGCAGGTCGCTCTTCCCGTTGGCCTGCACGCGCTTCGCGTACTCCACCTCGTTCAGCACCGGCACGAAGAGGTCGCCGAGATTGTGGAGCGTGAGCACGGGCACCTCCGGATCGCCCGCCACGATCGGCACCTGCGAGAGCCCGTTCGGGCTGCGCGCCTGCGGATCCGCCTCGACGCGCACGATGCCGGCGTTCAGCGCCTGCTCGGCAGGCGTCAGGTTCGGGTCGGTGTCGAACTGATAGACGGTGTCCGAGTTGTCTACTGCGACGCCCGGCGTGCGCGGCAGGGTGCCGCCGCCGAGCCCGAGATCGAACAGGAAGTTGCCCGGGCCCGTGGCGAAGTTGGGGAAGGTGTTCCAGAAGAACCAGGCCTGATCGAAGTTCGGCCGCTCGCCGCCCGTGCGGAGCTCGACGAGGTTCTTCAGGTCGAGGCCGGCTGCGTTGAGGGCGTTCGGCCAGCCTCCCGGGACGGCCGACAGGTTCGCCTTGATCGCCGGCACGGTGACGCCGACGTACGTCGGCGGATCCACCGGGAACGTGGACGAGCCCGTTCCGATCTGCTGCGCGGCGGCGTTGAAATCGAGGAAGTAGTCGAACAGCTCGTAGTCGGCGAGCGCGCCGCAGATCGGCAGCGCGGCGTCGTAGGTATTCGGATACTGCTCGATCGCGACCGCGGTGATGTGGCCGCCCATCGAGGCGCCGGTGAGATACACCCGGCTCGGGTTGCCGATGAG
>DASUFZ010000300.1:0-6816 GCA_036274295.1 Myxococcota bacterium | reverse complement strand
GCACGCGCTACGACCTCGAGATCGAGTACGAGAAGCTCTCAGCGAAGCTGCCGCTCGCCGGTGTCCGCGCGGGCATCCTGCTGCCGGATCCGCCCGACCTGCTCGAGCGGGCCGTCGCCGCGGCCGCGGCGGCGGACGCCGCGGTCGTCGTCGTCGGGCTCGACGCCGACTGGGAGACCGAGGGACGGGACCGCGAATCGTGGGCGCTGCCCGGACGCCAGGCCGAGCTGGTGGAGCGCGTCGCCGCCGCGAACCCGCGCACCGTCGTCGTCGTGAACGCGGGCTCACCGGTTGCGATGGAGTGGGCGGCGCGCGCGCCGGCCGTCCTGCTCGCGGGCTTCGGCGGGCAGGAGATCGGCCACGCGCTGGCCGACGTCCTCTGCGGCGATGCCGATCCGGGCGGACGCCTGCCGACGACCTTGCCGCTGCGCTTCGAGGACCACCCGGCCTTCCACAACTACCCGGGCGAGAGCGGCAAGGTGCTCTACGGCGAGGGCATCTTCGTCGGCTACCGGCACTACGACGCGGCGAAGCTGCCCGTGCGCTTCCCGTTCGGGCACGGCCTCTCGTACGCGCGCTGCGAGATCGCGAATCTGCGCACGTCGGCCGCGAGCTACGCGCCGGGCGCGCCGATCGACGTGAGCGTGGACGTGCGCAACTCGGGCGCGCGCGCCGGCACGGAGATCGTGCAGATCTACCTGCACGATCCCGTCTCGAAGCTGCGCCGCCCCGAGCAGGAGCTCGTCGCGTTCCAGAAGGTGACGCTCGCGCCGGGCGAGACGCGCACGCTCCGCCTCCAGATCGCGCCGCGCGCGCTCGCGACCTTCGATGCGGAGAAGAGCGCGTGGCGCGCCGAGCCCGGCGAGTTCGAGCTGCGTGCCGGACGCTCCTCGCGCGAGATCGCTGCGACAGCGCGCTTCACGCTGCGCGAACGTTAGTTCGTCGGCTCGTCGAGATAGCCGAGCTCGCGCAGACGCTGGAGCGTGTCGGCGTCGACGGCGGGCGCGCCGCCCGCTTCCGGATCCGCGGTGGCGCCGGCGCTGGCGCGGTAGGCGCCCGCGAGCGCCGAGAGGCGCCGCACGTCGTCGGGCCACTTCGCAGCGACGTCGTGCTCCTCGCCCGGATCGCTCGCGAGATCGTAGAGGCGGGTCCACGCCGGCCGCTCCGACGTGACGAGCTTGAAGCGCTCCGTCTGCACCGCGACGCGGTCGAGGTTGCGGCACCAGTCGGCGTCGCCGGACTGCGCGCACTCGACGTCGTCGTGGCCCTGCTCGCTGAAGGCCGGGCGGAGCGGGCCGGATGCGCCCTCGAGGAGCGGCACGAGGTTCTGGCCGTCGACCGACGCGGGCACGGGGATTCCCACGAGCGAGAGCAAGGTCGGCATCACGTCGACGAGCTGGACGGGCGTCTCGATCGCCGCCTTGCGGATGACGCCCGGCCAGCGCAGCGCCAGCGGCACGTGCAGCACCTTGTTGTGCAAGGATTGCCCGTGTCCGATGCGGCCCCACTCGCCGAACTGCTCGCCGTGGTCGGCGGTGATCACGACGAGCGTGTTCTCGTCGCGCTGCAGCTCGGTGAGCCGTGCCAGCAGGCGGCCGACGGCCGTGTCGAGGGTGTGGACCTCGCCCAGGTAGAGCGCGCCGAGCCGCGCGAGATCGGCCTCGGGAAGGCCGCGCGCCGGCTGCTGGACGCTCTGGCGCGCCTGCTCCTCGAACGTGAAGACGCGCGCGTCGCCGGGCGTCGTGCGCGCGGCCACGGCCAGCGCGGCCTCGTCGCGCGGCAGATAGGGCGAGTGCACCTCGTACGTGTGCGCGAAGACGAAGGCGCGCTCGCGCGGGTGCGCCTCGAGCCAGGCCGCCGCGTGGTCGAAGGTCTCGGACGCTCCGCCCTTGCCCTGACCGGCGAGCTCGCGCGTGCCGTTGTCGTAGGCGTCGAAGCCGCGCGCGAAGCCGAAGGCCGCGCTGACGAAGCCGCCCTCGGTGAAGGCCACGGTGCGGTAGCCGTCGGCGGCGAGCGTCTCGACGAGCGAGCTCGGGAGCTTCGCCAGCTTGTCGCTGTGGAAGCCGAGGTGGCGCGGGTAGAGCGCGGAGAAGAGCGACGCGTGCGACACCAGGGTGTTTCCGTACTGCGAATACGCGCGCCGGAACGACGCGCCCTCCGCCAGGAAGGCGTCGAGGTGCGGGCTCACGTCGGTGCGACCGGAGAAGGCGCCGAGGTA
This sequence comes from Myxococcota bacterium, assembly GCA_036274295.1. Lineage (GTDB taxonomy): Bacteria > Myxococcota_A > UBA9160 > UBA9160 > SMWR01 > DASUFZ01. Next base: position 4,598 of record DASUFZ010000300.1, on the reverse strand, counting down.
GCCGGCGCCGAGCGTGTCGAGGCTGACGAGCAGGATGTCCGGCCGCACGACGGCGGGATCGCCGGGCCCGAGCAGCAGGATCGAGCCCCACACCCCCGCCCGCGCGCCCTCCGCAGGCGCCGTGAAGCGGAGGCTGTGCGTCGTCGGCGGCAGCGCGATCTCGTGATCGCGCCACTCCTCTTCGTTCGAGTCGACCTGCGCGAGCGGCTGCCACGCGGCGTCGTGCGAGCTCCGCTGCGACACCGCGAACCCGAGCGGCGCGCCGGCTCCCCCCGCGACCGCGACGCTGAACGCGAGCCGCGTCGCCTGCACCGGCACATCCACCTCGAACTCGCGCGCGGCGGCCGGCAACGCGTTGCGCGACTGCGTCCCGAAGCGCCGCACCGACGCGACGACCGGCGGCGTCACCTCGGCCGGGCGCGCCTCGACGCCGACGCGCGCCAGCACCACGTCGCGCGCGGGCTCGCGCGCGCACCCGGCGGTGACGGCGGCCGCGAGCAGCGCCGCCAGGCAGACGAGAGCGCGGGGCATGCGGGGGATCAGCGGAGGAAGCGCTGCACCAGCTTCGTCTTGAGTCCGCCGTAGGGCGGGTACATCCACTTCGGGTCGAAGCGGAAGCCGCGCGAGAGCACGGACTTCTTGTGGCTGAAGGTCTCGAAGGTGTGGCGGCCGTGATAGGCGCCCATGCCCGACTCGCCGACCCCGCCGAAGGGCAGCGACGGGTTGGCGATGTGGAGGATGGTGCCGTTCACGCTGACGCCGCCCGACGAGGTCGACTCGACCACGCGCTGCGCGACGGCGTCGTTCGACGAGAAGACGTAGAGCGCGAGCGGCTTCTCGCCGCGCTTCACGAACTCGATCGCCTCGTCGACGCCGCGCACCGGGAGGATCGGCAGGATCGGGCCGAAGATCTCCTCCTGCATGATCGGCGCGCCGGGCGCGACGCCGCGCAGGACGGTCGGCGCGATGTAGCACTCCTCGGCGTCGCTCTGGCCGCCGATCGCCACGGTGCCGCTCTCGAGCAGCTTCGCGAGGCGCTCGTGGTGGCGGCGGCTCACGACGCGCGCGTAGTCCGGCGTGCGCTTCGGGTCGTCGCCGAAGAACTCGTGGATGGCCGCGCCGAGCTCGCGCACGAGATCCTGCTCGCGGCTCTCGTGCACGAGCACGTAGTCCGGCGCGATGCAGGTCTGCCCGGCGTTCATGAACTTGCCCCAGGCGATGCGCCGCGCGGCGACCTTCAGATCGACCTCGTGATCGACGATGCAGGGGCTCTTGCCGCCGAGCTCGAGCGTGACCGGCGTCAGGTGCCTGGCGGCGGCCTCCATCACCACGCGGCCGACGCGTCCGTTGCCGGTGTAGAAGACGTGGTCGTAGCGCTGCTCGAGCAGCGCCTGCGTCTCGGCGACGCCGCCCTCGACGATGGCGATGGCGTCCTTGTCGAGATACTCCGGAATGCGGCGGCCGAGCACGGCCGAGGTGCGCATCGTCACCTCGGAGGGCTTCAGCACGGCGCAGTTGCCGGCGGCGATCGCGCCGACGAGCGGCGAGAGCAGCAGGCCGACGGGGTAGTTCCACGGCGCGATGATCAGCACGACGCCGAGCGGCTCGTGCACGATGCGCGAGCGGCCGAGCGGGAAGAAGCCCGCGCGCCGCGGCTTCGTCCAGCTCTTCAGGCGCGAGAGCGCGAGCGACGCCTCGGTGGTGACCTGGCCGACGTCGGCCGCCCACGCTTCGAAGGTCGGCTTGTGGAGATCGGCCTGGAGCGCCTCGACGAGCTCGTCGCCGCGCTCGCGCACGAGCGCCTTCAGCGCCTTCAGCTGCGCGCGGCGCCAGTCGAGCGGGCGCGTGCGGCCGCTCTCGAAGGTCGCGCGCAGGCGGTCGGCGAGTCCGTGGATCGAATCGAGAGGCGTGCTCGGGACGACGGTCAGGGCGGGTCGGGCGGCGGCGCTCATGGGACCTCCTGGCAAGGCCCCGATTCTACGCCTCGCTCGCCGCGCTCGCCTCGACCATCGCGCTGACCTTCGCCGGGTCGACGCGCTGGAGGAGGTGCTGGAACTTCGCGACGCGCGTGCCGACGACGGGGATGGTGGCGTCGGAGAACGCGAACGAGGCGGGCGCTCCAAGGAGCGCCCTGGCCTCGCCCGCGATCCTCGGCAGGATCGGCGCGAGGTACAGCGCGAGCTGGTGGAACACGTTCAGCGACGCGCTGCACACGCGCACGAGCTCCTCGCGCTTCGCCGGATCTTTCTTCAAGGTCCACGGCGCGCGCGCCTCGACGTACTCGTTCGCGCGATCGGCGAGCGCCATCACGAGACGCGTCACCTTGCCGGTCTCGCCAGCCTCGTAGGCCGCCGCGATCTCGTCCGCCGCCGCGGCGCCCGCCGCGAACAGGCCGCCGTCGTCGCCGCGCGGGTCGACGAGCGCCTCGCCCTCGACGAAGCGCGCCGTGCGCGACGCCAGGTTCACGAGCTTGCCGACCAGCTCGGAGTTCACCTTCGCGACGTATTCGTCCAGCGCGAGGTCGAGATCGGAGACCGTGCCCCCGAGCTTGCTCGCGAAGTAGTAGCGGAGCGGCTCGGGCGAGAGGTGCTCGAGCCAGGTGCGCGCCAGCACGAAGGTGCCCTTGCGCTTGCTCATCTTCTCGCCGTTCACGGTGAGGAAGCCGTGCACGTGGATCTGCTTCGGCAGCGGGTAGCCGGACACCTTCAGCATCACCGGCCAGAAGAGCGCGTGGAAGTAGACGATGTCCTTGCCGATGAAGTGGTGGATCTCGCAGGCGTCGTTCCGCCACCAGCGCGCGTAGTCCTCGCCGGTCTGCTGGCACCAGTCGAAGGTCGCGCTCATGTAGCCGACGGGCGCGTCCACCCACACATAGAAGAAGTGGCCCGGCGCGTCGGGGATCTCGAAGCCGAAGTAGGGCGCGGGGCGCGAGACATCCCAGTCGCGCAGCGGCTCGTGCAGGAAGGCGCCCGCGAGCCAGTTGGCCGTCTCCTGCGGCAGGCGGCCCGGCGCCTGCGTCCACTCCGTCAGGAAGGGGCGGAAGTCCTCGAGGCGCACGAAGGAGTGCGGCGCGCTGCGGCGCTCGGGCCGCGCGCCCGTGAGCGTGCTGACCGGATCGATCAGATCCTCGGGCGAGTAGACCGACGCGCACACCTCGCAGTTGTCGCCGTACTGGTCCGGCGACTTGCAGACGGGGCAGGTGCCCTTCACGAAGCGGTCGGCGAGGAACACGCCGGCCTGCGGATCGTAGAGCTGCACGACGTCGCGCGTCTCGACGTAGCCGCCCGCGCGCAGCTTCGCCCAGATCTCGTTCACGAGGCGCTGGTTCGACGGCGCGTGCGTGCTGCCGTAGTGATCGAACGAGACGCCGAAGGCGGCGAGATCGCGCTGGTGCGCGGCGCTCATCTCCGCGAGGAGCTGCTCGGGCTCGCGATTCTCCTGGCGCGCGCGGATCATCGTCGCGGTGCCGTGCGTGTCGTCGGCGCAGAAGAAGCGGATCTCGTGGCCGCGCAGGCGCTGGAAGCGCACCCAGATGTCGGCGTAGATGTACTCGACGAGATGGCCGAGGTGGATGTGGCCGTTCACGTAGGGCAGGGCGGCGGTCGTGAGGATCTGACGCGGCACGAAGGTCGCCGACGATAGCGCGGTGCGGTCGTATACTGGGCGGCCTGCGCGCGCAGAAGGAGGCGACCATGCCGACGCTCGACTGGGTGATCGACAGCGACACGCACATCACCGAGCCGCCCGACGTGTGGACCGCGCGCCTGCCCGCGAAGTACCGCGATCAGGCGCCGCGCATCGTGCACGACAAGACGTGGGACTGGGACGTCTGGCAGATCGGCGAGAGCCGCGCCTCCATCACCGTCGGGCACACGGCCGTCGCGGGCTGGAAGGAGCCCTTCCCGTCCGCGCCGAAGCGCTTCGAGGAGGTGCCGAAGGCGGCGCACGACGCGAACGCGCGTCTCGCCTACATGGACTCGATCGGCGTGTGGTCGATGGCGCTCTACCCGAACGTCGGCGGCTTCGGCAACGAGGCCTTCCTCAAGCTGCGCGATCCCGAGCTGATGCTCGCCTGCGTGCGGGCCTACAACGACTTCCTGATCGACTGGATCGCGCCCGACCCGCGCCGCTTCATCCCCATCCTCTCGACGCCCTTCTGGGACCCGAAGGCGACGGCCGAGGAGATCGCACGTTCGGCAAAGAAGGGACACAAGGGCGTGCTGTTCACGGGCGAGCCGCAGAAGTTCGGCCAGCCGTCGCTGGCGGACCCGCACTGGGATCCCCTGTGGGCGGCGGCGCAGGACGCCGACCTGCCGATCTCGTTCCACATCGGCAGCGGCAGCCTGACGGAGGAGTTCACGCCGAAGGCGATGCAGGACTACGGCATCTCCGTCGTGAACGCGAAGGTGGCCGTCGGTCTCTTCCTCGAGAACGGCAAGCAGCTCGTCGACCTGCTCTGCTCGGGCGTGCTGGCGCGCTTCCCGCGCTTGAAGGTCGTGTCCGTCGAGAGCGGCATCGGCTTCATCCCGTTCATCCTCGAGGCGCTCGACTACGCCTTCGACTACTCGAAGGTCTACCGGAGCAAGCCCGAGTTCACG
>DASUFZ010000299.1:0-26312 GCA_036274295.1 Myxococcota bacterium | reverse complement strand
AGGCCGAGCAGGCGGCAGCCGGCCTCGAGCGCGGCGAGCAGCAGCAGGCTCGCGACGGCGATGCGCAGCGCATCGAGGAGGAGCCTGCTCGGTGCCCGCGGCATTCGTTCGGTCGTGCTCGCTCGCTTCGGGCGCCGCCGGGAGCGGCGCGTTATCAGTCTCACCGCTGCGCGTCGCGAGGGCAACGACGCCCGGCGCGGCGGAGGTGCCGACACGCAGTGGCGACCGGAGGCTCGAACGTCGCGCGGGCGCTCCTCGCCGCCGCGGGTCTCGTGTACGTCGTCGCGGCGCTGCTCTACGACCCGCACCTGCTCGCGCTCGTCACGCCGGGTGAGCTCGCCCCGCTGACCCTCGAGAAGGTGCGCGGCGTGCGCGCGGTCTTCGGGGCGGCGGGCGCCGCGCTGCTCGGGCTGGCGTGGCTGGCGCCTCGCACACGGGTGCTCGCGAGCTGGCTCGCGCGCGAGCGCGTCGCCGTGTGGCTGCTCGCCGTGCTCGGCCTCGCGCTGCCGCTCAGCCTGCTCGACTGCGGGCTGCGGCCGTTCGTCGAGCCGAAGACCACCGTCTACGTGGCCGATGAAGCCCTCGGCTGGAAGCTGAAGCCGGGTCACGAGGACGAGTACGGCGGCGTGCGCGTCGCCATCAACGCGAAGGGACTGCGCGGTCCGGAGCTCGCCTTCGAGAAGCCGCCGGAGAGCTTTCGCATCCTCTGGCTCGGCGATTCGGTGACCTTCGGCTACGGAGTCGAGGCGGTCGACGCGCTCTTTCCCTACCGGGTCGCCGCGCTGCTCGCGCCGCGCATCGGCCGCGCCGTCGAGAGCGTCGACGCGGGGGTCGGCGGCTACTCGCCGTGGCAGGAGCGCACCTGGCTCGAGAGCGACGGCTGGCGCTACGCGCCGGATCTCGTCGTCGTCGGTTTCGTGCTGAACGACCTGACCGAGCCGCTCTCGCTCGTCCGTTACGGCGGCCGCGGCGAGGGGTGGCAGCTCGCGCGCAGCGCGCGCGGCGTGCTCGACCGCTGGCTCTCCGCGAGCGCGCTCGCGACGGCGATGCGCGACGGCGTCGCGGCCGTGCGCTTCGGGCGCGACGTGCAGCACGGCGCCGCGATCGCCGAGGCGGGCGACGTGCTCCGCCTCGTCACGCAGCCGCGCGCGCCGCTCTGGCGGAAGAGCTGGCACATCGCCGAGACGAATCTCGCGCAGATCTTCGCCGCGGCGCGCGAGCGCGGCGTCGGCGCGGCGCTGATCGTCTTCCCGTACGCGTTCCAGCTCGACGCGCCGCAGCGGACCGCCGGTCCGCAGCGCAGGCTGGTCGCCTTCGCGCAGGCGCAGGGCGTGCCCGTGCTCGACCTGCTGCCGCTGCTCGCGGCGCGGCGCGACGCGAGCCTCTTCCTCGACGGCTCGCATCTCTCCGAGAGAGGACACGAGGTCGTGTCGGATCTCGTCGCCGCCTTCCTGCTCGAGCACGCGCTGCTGCCGGCGTCGGCCGCGCGGGACCAGTAGTGGCGCGCTTCGGCCCGCTGACGCGTCGCCTCGCGCTCTTCGTGCTCGCGAGCGCGCTCGGCACGAACCTCGTGCTCGCGGCGGCGGGCCAGCGCACTGCGCTCGCGGACACGTCGCTCTTCCTGCGCGGCATGCAGGGCGTCGACTCGTGGCGGCCGATGGCGCAGGCCTACGCGCTCGCGACGCAGGAGCCGGCCCAGCCCATCTACCAGCGGCTCTTCTACCAGCTGCGCGTGAAGTACATCTACCCGCCGACGGCGCTGCTGCTCTACCGCGCGCTCGACGCCGGCGTCCCGCGCGACGCGTGGCGCGCGGCGCTGAACGCGCTCTCGTGGCTCTGCGTCGCGCTGGCGATCGGCTTCTCGGCCGCGCTGCTCGACCGCGCCTTGCAGAGAGCCGCGCCGCCGGCGACGCCCGAGGAGCGCGCCGCGCGCATCGCGCTGGTCACCCTCTTCGGCGTCTGCTTCTACCCGCTCGTCAAGGCGTACACGCTCGGCCAGATGCAGGTCGTCGTGAACGCGTGCTTCGCCGCATTCCTGTGGTGCTGGCTGACGGGACGGCGCGTCGCCGCGGGCGTGCTCGTCGCGGCGATGGCCGCGGTGAAGCCGCAGTACGGACTCTTCGCGTTGTGGGGCCTCGTGCGCGGCGAGTGGCGCTTCACGGCGGCCGCGGCCGCGGCGGGACTCGCGCTGCTCGCGCTCTCGGTCGCGAGCTTCGGGCTCGCCGACCATCTCGACTACCTGCGCGTGCTCTCGCACGTCGGCCGACACGGCGAGGCCTTCTGGCCGAACCAGAGCGTGAACGGCTTCCTCCAGCGCCTGCTCGGCAACGGCGAGAGCAGCGCCTGGAATCCCGCCGTCTACCCGCCCTACCACCCGGTCGTCTACGTGGGAACCCTGGTCACGAGCGTCGCCCTGCTGGCCGCGGGTCTGTTCGCACCGCCGCGCACGGCGAAGTCGGGCGACGCGCTCGACCTCGCGGGCTTCGCCCTCGCGCTGACCCTCGCCACCCCGCTCGCCTGGGAGCACCACTTCGGCGTGCTGCTCCCGATCCTCGCGCTGCTGCTCGCGGCGTCCCTCGAATGGAGGACGTGGGGCGCTGCGACGTGGCCGGTGCTCGCGCTCTGCGCGTGGGTCGCGAGCAATTACTGGGACGTGCTGGGCCGGCTCTCCGGGACGGTGTGGAATCCCCTCCAGTCCCTGCTCTTCTTCGCGGCGCTCGCGCTGCTCGCCCTGCTGATCGGCGCGCGGCGCGGCGTCACTTCCTCGCCGAGCCTCTCGCCCTCGCGCGTAACGCATCGGTAGAATGGACCGCTCACAGACACACGAGAGGGGTGCGCGATGGAGATCTTCAGCATCGAGGGTTGGTACTTCCTGCTGCGCTGGTTCCATTTCCTCGCCGGGATCACGTGGATCGGCATGCTCTACTACTTCAACCTCGTGCAGACGCCCTTCTTCGCCACCGAGCTCGGCGGCACGGCGCGCAGCGCGGTGGTGCGCGGGCTCGTGCCGAGCGCCCTCTGGTGGTTCCGCTGGGGCGCGATGTTCACGTTCCTGACGGGCTGGCTGATCATCCTCACCAAGCTCGGCCACGATCACGTCACGCTCGACAGCGGCTACATGACGCGGATCCTGACCGGCGGCGTGATGGGCACGATCATGTGGGCCAACGTCTGGTTCGTGATCTGGCCCGCGCAGCAGGTCGTGATCGCCAACGCGACGAACGTCGCCGCCGGCGGCGCGGCCGATCCGACGGCCGCCGCGCGCGGCGCGCGCGCCGGCGTGGCGTCGCGCACCAACACGCTCTTCTCGATTCCCATGCTCTTCTTCATGGGCGCGGCGTCGCACTTCACGGCGCTGGCGGATGGCACGCGGGTCGGCGCCTACTGGCTGTGCGCGCTGGTCGTGATGCTCGCCGTGGAGGCCAACCTCTTCTACGGCTCGCCGGCCTCGCAGAAGCCGCTCTCGACGGTGCGCGGGACGATCCACGCGGGCGTCCTGGTCACGATCATCCTCTACGCGCTGATGGCGATCATCCTGTAGGGGCGGCGGTCTTGCCGACCTCGCCGAGGTACGCGGCGAGGGCGTCGATGTCCTTGGCGAGATAGGGGAAGGGCGGCATCGCGTTGCCGGGTCGCTTCGGCGTGTAGCCGGGCGGGTACGAGGCGCGCAGCACGCGCGCCTCGATCAGCTCGCGCGACGACCCGGCGATGGCCGGGCCGGCCGAGCCGTCCTTCGTCGGATCGCCGTTGTGACAGGCGATGCAGACATTCTGGTAGACGCGCTGGCCCTGCTGCGCGAGCGGCGACAGCTCCGTGCGCCCGGAGTCGGAGCACGCGGTGCCGAGGACCAGCAGCAGGCCGAAGGTCTTCCACGAAGCGTGCATCGCGCGCCTTTCTCGAGAGGTCGGCGAGCGTAGCCTCGTGAACGCGGCAGACGCCCCGGTCGTGAACGCGGCTCACGCCCCGGGTGTAGAGTGGCCGCGATGCCTGGCGCGACCTGGTCGACGCGAGCCAACGGGCTCACCTTGCTGCGGCTGCTGACCGCGCCCGCGCTGGTCGCGTCGATCTACCTCGACAAGCCCTGGCTCGCCGCAGCGCTCTTCGTGCTCGCCGTCGCGACCGACAAGGCCGATGGCTGGGTGGCTCGCCGCTACCGCGAAGCGAGTCCTCTCGGCGCTCTGGTCGACCACGGTGCCGACGCGCTCTTCGTGACCTCCGGAACGGCCGCACTCGCGCTGCGCGGAGAGCTGCCGGTCTGGCTGCCGGTTGCGATCGCGTTCGCATTCACGCAGTACGTGCTCGACTCGCGCCCGGGACCGGCGTTGCGCGGCTCGCCGCTCGGGCGCTGGAACGGCATCGCGTACTTCGTCGCGGTCGGCGTGCCGGTCGTGCGCGACGCCCTCGGCCTCGCGTGGCCGTCCGCCGGCTGGGTGCGCGCCTTCGGCTGGCTGTTGATCGCATCCACCTTCGTGTCCGTGGTCGATCGGCTCCGGCATGCGGGTCGGCCGTCGCCGCTGCCTGCTCCCTCGAGCGGCTCACATATTTCCGACTCATGAAATCGGAATCACGGATCGACCCCGGAGCCAGATCCGCGAACCTGGCGAAATTGAAAGGCTAGATCCATGGGATATTCCGACCTTTTTAATCGGGATCTGTTGATGAAAAAAGCGAGACGCCGGTAGACTCCGTCGCCCGGCCGAGCCGCCGGCCATCCAGACGGGCAGAGCGCGCCCCGGCCCGCTGTACTCCACCCCCATTTCCGCAGCGTCGCGCGCTGCATTCGGAGAACTCATGTCGGGCACGACGTGGAAGCAGGTCCTTCACGGGCGCATGGAGCCGGGCTGGGCGGACGAGATCGACCTCTTCGAGAGCCAGATGAAGCTCCGCCAGCAGGGCAAGCTGGAGGAGAAGGTCTTCGCCGAGACGCGCCTGCGCCGCGGTGCCTACGGCCAGCGCTACGACAACGGCAAGCGTCACGACGGCGTCGCCGAGCGCCAGCTCGCCTTCCCCGAGCGCCCGACCAAGGGCGCCGAGACCGTGTGGGACGCGCCCGGCATGCAGCGCATCAAGATCCCGTACGGCGGCGTGTCGCCCGAGCAGCTCGAGCTGCTCGCCGAGCTCGCGGAGGAGTACTCGGACGCGATCCTCCACATCACCACGCGCCAGGACATCCAGCTCCACTACGTGCACATCGAGGACACGCCGGACCTGATGCGGCGTCTCGCGTCGGTCGGCATCACGACGCGCGAGGCCTGCGGCAACTCGATCCGGAACATCACCGCCTGCCCGCTCGCGGGCGTGTGCCGCACCGAGGCCTTCGACGTCTCGCCCTATGCGAAGGCGATGATGCGATTCCTGCTCGGCCATCCCGACGTGCAGGACTTCGGGCGCAAGTTCAAGCCCGCGTTCTCGGGCTGCGCGCACGAGGCCTGCGGCCTCGTCAAGCTGCACGACTCGGGGTACGTCGCGAAGGTCGTCGATGGCAAGCGCGGCTTCCAGGTCGTCGTCGGCGGCGGGCTCGGCCCCGTCCCCTATCAGGCCGAGGTGCTCTCGGAGTTCACGCCCGAGGAGGAGCTGCTGCCGGAGACGCAGGCGATGGCGCGCGTCTTCGCGCGCCTCGGCGAGAAGCGCAACCGCGGCCGCGCGCGCATCAAGTTCCTGGTGGCGAAGCTCGGCATCGAGGAGTTCCGCCGCCTGGTGAAGGAGGAGCGCGCGAAGCTCCCCTTCGATCCGCGCTGGACCGCCTTCCTCTCCGACATGCCGCACACGATGGGCGCGCCCGTCCGCGACCCGAAGCCGCTCGCGCAGGGCGCGCGGCCGCCCGGCTTCGACGCCTGGCGCGAGACCAACGTGACGCCGCAGCGCCAGCCGGGCTACGTCGTCGCGATGCTGGCGCTGCCGCTCGGCGACATCACGTCGGAGCAGACGCGTGCGCTGGCCGACATCGCGCGCAAGTACGCCGGCGACAACGTGCGGACGACCGTCGAGCAGAACATCTGCCTGCGCTTCGTCGCCGAGGCCGACCTGCCCGCGCTCTACGAGGAGCTGCGCGCGGCCGGGCTGGCGTCGCCCGGCGCCGGCACGATCGTCGACGTGACCTCGTGCCCGGGCACCGACACCTGCAAGCTCGGCATCGCCGCCAGCCGCGGGCTCGCCGCCGAGCTGCGCCGCCGGCTCGGCGAGAAGTCGGCCTCGCTGCCGACGGCCGTGAAGGACCTGAAGATCAAGATCTCGGGCTGCTTCAACAGCTGCGGGCAGCACCACGTCGCCGACATCGGCTTCTACGGAAACTCCCGCAAGGTCGACGGCCGCACCGTGCCGCACTTCCAGGTGATCCTCGGCGGGCAGTGGACCGAGAACGCCGGCTCCTACGGCCTCGCCGTCGGCTCGGTGCCGAGCAAGGCGATCCCCGGCGCGATCGAGGCGCTCACCGACGCCTACGCCCACGGGCGTCACGGCGACGAGCGCTTCCAGGCCTTCATCGCGCGCATGGGCAAGCGCAACGTCCGCGAGATCATCAAGCCCTTCATGGACGTGCCGCTGCACGCCGACGGCCCCGAGTACTACGCGGACTGGCACGACGTGCGCGAGTTCACGATCGGCGACCTCGGCGTCGGCGAGTGCGCCGGCGAGGTGGTGTCGCTCTTCGGCATCGAGGTGGTGAAGGCCGAGTCGCAGTCCTTCGACGCGCAGGTGGCGCTCGAGGAGGGCGACTACCAGGAGGCCGAGTCGCTGGCCTACCGGGCCATGCTCTCCGCCGCGCGCGCGCTCGTGCGCACCGAGTACATCGACGTCACCGAGTCGCCCGACGACATCGTGAAGGAGTGGCGCACGCGCTTCTTCGACACCGAGCGCTTCTTCGACAAGTATTCGGGCGGCCGCGCCGGCCAGTACCTGCTCGACCGCTACGCTGACAAGGCGCCGCGGGTCGGGCGCGCCGACGCCGCGCGCCGCGTCGAGGAGGCGCAGCTCTTCATCGAGGCCGCGCACGCCTGCGAGGCGCGCAGCCTGGCGCAGCGGGCTCCCACCGTGGGACCCGTCGAGATTCCCCCGCCGTCGCCGGCCGAAGCCTGAGTCGAGGATCCCCGCCAGCCGCCATGAATCCCCAACGCATCGCCGTCAAGTTCTTCGCCGCGCCGGATCCCGCCGCGCCGGTCGACCTGCATCCCTTCATCGGGATCTTCCACCGCTTCATCCAGCAGAAGGCGCTGCCCGGCCTCCTGATCGACGTCGCGGACTACGCGCACGTGCCCGACGGCCCGGGCGTGATGCTGATCGGCCACGAGGTCGACTACGGCATCGATCAGGCGAGCGGGCGCACGGGCCTGCTGACGGTGCGCAAGCGCATCGGGGCGACACCGCTGGCGGACGCCGTGCGGGACGCGCTGGAGCGCGCGTTGGTGGCCGTCGCGGCGATCGAGGCCGAGCCGGAGGCGAAGCTGCGCTTCGCGACGCAGGCCGTGCAGCTCGAGCTGCTCGATCGCCTGGCCGCGCCGAACGACGAGGCCGGCTTTGCGGCGGCGCGCCAGGCGCTCGCGCCGCTGTGCGATGCGCTCTACGGCGCGGGCAGCTGGAAGGCCGAGCGAGCCAGCGCGGAGGATCCGCGCAGGCCGCTGGTCCTCCGCATCGAAACGCCCGCCGCGCCGGCGGCGTCGGTGCTGGCCGATCGCATCCGGAAGCCGGCGGCGTAGACCGCGGCGCGGCCGCGGAGGGAGGTCACATGGCCCCGAAGCAGAGCCCCTGGGACGTCTCCGTCGAGGATCTCGACCGCCTGCGCAAGCAGGGCGCGGACTTCGTGCTCGTCGACGTGCGCGAGGCGCACGAGTACCAGATCTGTCATCTCGACGGGAAGCTGATCCCGCTCCAGTCGCTGCCGCAGCGCCTCGGCGAGCTCGACAAGAAGGACCACGTCGTCGTGCACTGCCGCAGCGGCGGCCGCAGCGCCAAGGCCGTCGAGCTGCTGCGCGCGCATGGCTTCGAGAACGCCTGGAACGTCCAGGGCGGCATCCTCGCCTGGATCGACCGCATCGATCCGAGCCTGACGCGCTATTGAGCGGCCGCTTCGAGCGCGCCGTCGCCGCGATCGACGCGGCGAACGCGGACGATCCGCACGAGACCCTGGTGCGCGGCGCGCGGCGCAAGAAGGAGCTCGCGCACGCGGAGCTCGCCTCGGAGTGGATCGCGCGCCTCGCGCCCGGCGCCTCGGAGGCGCTGCGCCTGGCGGCACGCGCGCATCACGTGCGCCGCTGGGAGATCCCGCGCAGCGACTACCCGGCCGACCGCGCCGGCTATCACCGCTGGCGCAAGGCGCTGCACGAGCATCACGCCGGCGTCGCGGGGCGCATCCTGCGCGACGCCGGCTACGGCGACGACGCCGTCGCGCGCGTGCAGGATCTCGTGCGCAAGCGCGGCCTCGGGCGCGACCCGGAGGTGCAGGCGCTGGAAGACGCCCTGTGCCTGGTCTTCGTCGAGACGCAGCTCGCCGATCTCGCGGCGCGCATGGACGAGGCGAAGCTCGTCGACGTCGTGCGCAAGACCTTGCGCAAGATGAGCCCGGCCGCGCACGCCTACGCACAGGGACTGGCCCTGTCCCCGCACGAGCGCGCGCTGCTGGCGCGCGCCGTGTCCGAGGAACGCGCGGGCGCGGAGGTCGCATAACGCGCGGGCGCGCAGGTCGCCTAGAATGCCGGGCCCGCGCCACCAGGAGGCATCGCCTTGCAGCTCCGCGAAGACTTCGTCGACGCCATCGGGCGTACCCCGCTGATCAAGCTGCGCCGCGCCTCCGAGGAGACCGGCTGCACCATCCTCGGCAAGGCGGAGTTCCTGAACCCGGGCGGATCCGTCAAGGACCGCGCGGCGAAGTACATCATCCTCGACGCCGAGGCGCGCAGAGAGCTCCAGCCGGGCGGCGTCGTGGTCGAGGGCACCGCGGGCAACACCGGCATCGGGCTCGCGCTCGTCGGCAACTCGCGCGGCTACCGCACCGTCATCTTCATCCCCGAGACGCAGAGCAAGGAGAAGAAGGACATGCTGCGCCTGTGCGGCGCGGAGCTGAAGGAGGTGCCGGCCGTCCCGTACAAGGATCCGAACCACTACGTGAAGCAGGCCGAGCGCTACGCGCAGGAGCTGGCGAAGACCGAGCCGAAGGGCGTCCTCTACGCCAATCAGTGGGACAACCTCTCGAACCGCACGGGCCACGTGCGCTCGACCGGCCCCGAGATCTGGGAGGAGACCGACGGCCGGGTCGACGGCTTCACCTGCGCGATCGGCACGGGCGGGACGCTCTCGGGTGTCGGCGTGTTCCTGAAGGAGCGCAAGCCGAAGGTCCGCATCGTCGCCGCCGACCCGGAGGGCGCGGCGATGTACAGCTACATCCGGAAGGGCGTGCTCGAGAGCAGCGGCTCCTCCATCACCGAGGGCATCGGGCAGGGCCGCGTGACGGGCAACATCGACGGCGGCCCCTTCGACGACGCCTACCAGATCCCCGACGCGGAGATGCTGCCGATCATCTTCTCCTTGCTGCGCGACGAGGGCCTGTGCGTCGGCGGCTCGTCCGGCATCAACGTCGCGGGTGCGATCCGCATGGCGAGGGAGCTCGGGCCCGGACACACCATCGTGACGGTGCTCTGCGACTACGGCACGCGCTACCAGAGCAAGCTCTTCAACCCCGAGTTCCTGAAGTCGAAGGGCCTACCGGCTCCGGACTGGCTCTAGCGAAGCAGTGCTCGGCGCCTCGTCCTCGCGCGCGTGGCGCGCGCCGGCCAGGAAGGTGTAGACCGCGGGCACGAGATAGAGCGTGAGCGCGGTCGAGAACACCAGGCCGCCGACCACCGCGATGCCGAGCGAGCGACGGCTGCCGGCCGCGTCGCCGAGCGAGAGCGCGATCGGCAGGATGCCGAAGACCGTCGCAAAGGCGGTCATCAGGATGGGCCTCAGGCGCGCCGTCGACGCCTCGAGCACGGCCTCGCGGATGCCGAGGCCGCCGTCGCGGCGCTGGTTCGCGAACTCGACGATCAGGATGCCGTTCTTCGTCACGAGCCCGATCAGCATCACCAGGCCGATCTGGCTGAAGAGGTTCAGGGTCTGCCCGAAGATCAGCAGCGAGAGCAGGGCGCCCGCGAGCGAGAGCGGCACCGTCACCAGGATCACGACCGGATCGCGGAAGCTCTCGAACTGCGCCGCGAGCATCAGGTAGATCAGCAGCAGCGCGAGCGCGAACGAGAAGAGCAGGCTGTTGCCCGCGTCGCGGAAGTCGCGCGACTGACCCGCCAGGCTGGTGCGCACCGTCTCGGGCAATAGCCGCGCGGCGATCTCGTCGAGCGCGGCGATGCCGTCGCCGATCGCGGCGCCGGGCGCGAGGCCCGCCGTGATCGTGGCGGAGGTGAAGCGGTTGAAGCTGTAGATCGCCGCGGGCCCGACGCTCTCCTCGAAGCGCACCAGGTTGTCGAGCGAGATCATGTCGCCGTCGCGGCCGCGCACGAAGAGGCTCGCGAGGTCCTGCGGATCGTTGCGGTCGCCGCGCTCGACCTGGCCGATCACCTCGTACTGGCGGTCGTTGCGCAGGAAATAGCCGAGGCGCTGCCCGCCGTAGGCGAGCTGCAACGTGCGCGCGACGTCGAGCGCCGTGACGCCGACCTCCGCGGCGCGCTGCCGGTCGATGGAGACCATGCCCTCGGGCCGGTTCAGCTTGAGATCGGTGTCGACGAAGCGCAGCACCGGGCTCGCGCTCGCCGCCTCGAGGAACTTCGGCAGCACCGCGAGCAGCTCCTCGAGGTTCTGCGCCTGCAGCACGTACTGGACCGGCTGTCCGCCGCGCCGGTCGCCGATCGTCGGCGGCTGCGCCGGGAACGCGCGCACGCCGGTGAAGCGCTCGACCTCGCGCGAGATCTGCTGGTAGACCTCCTCCTGCGAGCGCTGCCGCTCCTGCGGATCCTTCAGGTAGATCGAGAAGAGGCCGGTGTTGGCGGCGTTGCCGCCCGAGCCCGGCGACGCGATGGCGAACGCGCGGTGGATCTCGGGCACCTCGTCGCGCAGCCAGGTCGCGATGCGGTCCATCTCGAACCCCGTGTACTCGAACGTCGCGCCCTCGGGAGCGCGCACGTTCAGACGGATGTTCGAGCGGTCCTCGAGCGGCGCGAGCTCGGAGCGCAGGAGCGGCAGGCAGAGCGCGATCAGCGCGATCGCCCCGAGCATCGCGGGCAGCACCAGCCAGCGCTTCGCGAGGAATGCCGAGAGGGTCCGCCGGTAGCCGCGGTCGAGCGCGTCGAAGAAGCCCTGCGTCGCGCGGTGGACGCGTCCGTGGCGCGGCTCTCCGCGGAGCAGGAAGCGGCACATCATCGGCGAGAGCGTCAACGCGACGAAGGCCGATACCAGCACCGCGCCGACCACGACCACCGCGAACTCGCGGAAGAGCCGCCCGACGAGGCCCTGGAGGAACACGATCGGCAGGAACACCGCGGCGAGGGTCAGGGTGGTCGAGATCACTGCGAAGTAGATCTCGCGCGAGCCCTCGATCGCCGCCTGGTAGGCCGTGCGCCCGCGCTCGATCTTGACGTAGACGTTCTCGAGCACGACGATCGCGTCGTCGCAGACGAGTCCGATCGCCAGCACGATCGCGATCAAGGTCAGCACGTTGATGGTGAAGCCGGCCAGGTACATCACGAAGAAGGTCGCGATGATGCTGACCGGGATCGCGATCACCGGGATCAGGGTCGAGCGCCAGCTGCGCAGGAACGCGTAGATGATCAGCGCGACCAGGCCGAAGGCGATGAAGATGGTCTCCTCGACCTCCGAGATCGAGCGGCGCACGTAGGTGGTGAAGTCGTATCCGACCTCGATGATGATGTCGTCGGGCACGGATTTCCGGATGCCGTCGAGACGCCGGTAGAACTCGTCGGCGATCGCGATGGCGTTGGTGTTCGGCTGCGGGATCACCGCGACGCCGACCACCGGCTGGCCGTCGACCTCGATGCCCGTGCGCGGGTTCTCGGCGCCGAGCTCGGCGTAGCCGACGTCGCGCAGCAGCACCTGCCGGCCGTCGCGCTCCGCGAGGATCATCGCGTCGAACTCCTGCGGCGTGGTGAGCCGGCCTGCCGTGCGCAGGCTCATCTCCACGGAGCTGCCCTCGAGGCGTCCGCTCGGCACGTCGACGTTCTGCGCGGCGAGCGCGTTCCGCACGTCGAGCAGGGTGAGCCGCTGCGCCGCGAGGCGCACCGGATCGAGCCAGAGCCGCATGGCGTAGCGCTTCTCGCCGAAGATGCGCACGTTGCTGACGCCCGGGATCGTCTGGATGCGCTCCTTCAGCACGCGGTCGGCGAAGTCGTTCACTTCGAGGATCCCGCGCGTCGGGCTGCTCACGCTGACGAAGAGGATCGGCTCGCTGTCCGCGTCGGCCTTCTCGACGGTCGGGGGATCCGCGTCGAGCGGGAGCTGGCGGATCGTGCGCGACACGCGGTCGCGCACGTCGTTCGCGGCGGCCTCGAGATTCGCGCCGACCTCGAACTCGACGCGAATCGTGCTGCGCTCGTCGCTCGAGACGGAGGAGAGCACGCGGATGCCGTCGATGCCGTTGATCTGCTGCTCGAGCGGCTCGGTGATCTGCGAGGCGATCACGGCGGGATTCGCGCCGCTGTAGTCCGCGCGCACCGTCACGATCGGCGGGTCGACGGCGGGGTACTCGCGCACGCCGAGGAACCAGAACGAGACGCCGCCGAAGACGACGAGCACGAGCGAGCAGACGATCGCGAGTACGGGCCGCTGGATGCTGACGTCGGAGAGGTTCACGGCGCGACTCCGACTTCGGTGCCCTCGGGCTCGACGCGCATGCCGGGCCGCAGGCGCAGCAGGTTGCTCGTGATCACCACGTCGCCCTGCGCGAGCCCGCGCAGCACCTCGACCGACTCGCGCGTGCGCAGGCCGATCTGCACCTCCTGGAGCGCGGCGCGGCCGTCGCGCAGCACGTAGACCGAGTGCCCCGTCGCGGACGGGATGACCGACTCCGCCGGCACCAGGATGCCGTCCGCTCCCCGCTCCAGCGGGAGCTCGACGGTTGCGAATGCGCCCGGCACCAGCGCGCCGGAGGGATTCTCCGCGAGGCCGCGCACCAGCACGCTGCGGCTGGCGGCGTCGATCGCCGGCTCGATCGCGACGACCTTGCCGGCGAAGGTCTCGCCGCGCCCGGTGACGCTGAACTGGAACGGCTGGCCGACCTCGACGCGGCCCGCGTAGCGCTCGGGCAGCGAGAAATCGATCTTCAGCCGGCTCGTGTCCTGAAGCGTCGTGAGCAGGGTCTCGGGCGTCACCCACGCGCCCTCGCTGACGCGGCGCAGGCCGACGCGCGCGTGAAACGGCGCGCGGATCTCGGTCTTCGCGAGCGTGACGCGCAGCACGCCGATCTGCGCGTCGAGCGCGCGCAGCTCCGACACGGCCTGGTCGTACGCCTGCTGCGAGAGCGCCTTCTTCTCGAACTCGAGCAGCGCGCGCTGGCGCTGCTCGGTGCGCGCCGCGAGATCGCGCTGCACCTGGAGCTCGGCGAGCTGCGCGCGCAGGTCCGCGTCGTCGAGCAGGAAGAGCAGCGCGCCGGCGGCGACCTCGGTGCCCTCCTCCACCTTCACCGCGACGAGCCGGCGCGACAGCTCGGGGACCACGCGCACCGACTCGTTCGCGATCAAGGTCCCGACCGTCTTCACCGTCTCCTCGACCGACGACGGCTCCACCGTGTAGGTCGCGGCGCGCAGGCTCGGCTCCGCGGCGGCGCTGGTGGCCGACGTGTCGGCGCGACCGCAGCCGAGCGCCAGCACCGCGGTGGCGCCGAACCATACGAAGCTGCGCATCCGCTGGTGCCTCACGGGAGCCGCAGCGCCTCGGCCTGCTGCCAGCCGCCGCCGAGCGCGACGTAGACCGCGACGAGGCTCGTCGAGACGGCGGTCTCGCTGTCGACCAGCTGGCTCTCGGTCTCGAGCAGCGAGCGCTCGGCGATCAGCACGTCGAGGAAGCCGCCGAGGCCGTTCGCGTAGAGCTGGCGCGCGAGCTCGACGGCCTCGCGGTTCGATTCGACCGCCGCCTCGAGCGAGCGCCGGCGCAGCTGCTCGCGCGCGTGGCGGTCGAACGAGTTCTCGGCCTCTTCGAGCGCGGAGAGCAGGGTCAGCTCGTAGCGCGCGAGCGCCTGCTCCTGGCGCGCGTTCGTGGCGCGCACGTTCGCACGGATGCGGCCCGAGGCGAAGACCGGCCAGGTGATGCTCGGCCCGATGCTCGCGAACTCGCCGCCGCCGGTCACCAGCTTCGCGATGTCCTCGCTGCGCAGCCCGACCGAGCCGACCAGGGTGAAGCGCGGATACATCTCCGCGGTGGCCTCGCCGATGCGCGCGGTCGCGGCCGCGAGCTCGCGCTCCGCGCGCGCGAGGTCCGGCCGGCGGCGCAGCAGATCGGCCGGCACGCCGACCACCAGCTCCGCGGGCGCGTGCGGAATCGGCGCCGCGGCGTCGTCCAGCTCGGCGTCGAGCGATCCGGGCGCCGCGCCGAGCAGCACCGCGAGCCGGTTGCGCGCGGCGACGCGCGCGTTCTCGAGGGGGGGGATCTGGGCCTCCGTCACCGACACCAGCGCGCGCGAGCGCTCGACGTCGAGATCGCTCGCGAGGCCGGCGCGCAGCTGCGCCTCGGTCAGCGCGCGCGTCTCCTGCTGCGCGGCGAGATTGAGCCGCACCGTGTCGAGGCGGCGGTCGAGCCCGCGCAGCTCGACGTACGTCGTCGCGACCGAGCCGACGAGCGCGAGCAGCACCGCGCGGCGGTTCTCGGCCGCGGCGTCGGCGTCGGCGTTCGCGGCCTCGAGCCCGCGGCGCAGCCCGCCGAAGACGTCGAGCTGCCAGAGCAGGGTCAGCGCGGCGAGCGACGAATCCGGCGCGTCGCCGGTGTTCCAGGAAGCTTCGCCGCGCGCCTCGGCCTCCGGTCCGAGCGCGCCGCCCGCGACACCGCGCAGCGCGAGCCGCTCGCGCACCTGCGCGTCGGCGAGCCGCAGCTCGATGCTCTCGCGCGCCGCGCGCTCGACCAGCGCGCTGAGCTTCGCGTCGCCGAAGCGCTCCCACCACGCGGCGAGCGCGGCGGTGGCGTCGGCCGAGTCGAGCGGCTGGCCGGCCTGGGCGCTCCAGAGCGGCGGCGTGGCGAGCTCCGGACGCTGGTAATCCGGGCCGACGGCGCAGCCCGGGCACACGGCGAGCCATAGCGCGAGCAGGCGGGCGCGAAGTCGGGTCAAGGATTCTCCGGGAGCTCTCGGCGAATCTATGAATCGGATCGGACGCCGGCCATCGGCGCCTCGTAAAGAGATGTAAAAGCGGGGTGTCGGGGGCCTCGCGGGGCGCTCCGGACGCGCGCGCCCGGTATGGTTCGTGCTCATGTCCTCCGGCGACGCCGCGCGCGCGCGAAGGCTGCGCCACCTGTGGATCGCCGCGGCGATCGCGGTGCCGCTCGTCACCCTGCTCGCGCTGGAGTTCCGCGCGCTCTCGAAGCTCGAGGAGACCGCTGCGATCGCGCAGCGCATGGCGCTGCGCACCTACGCGAAGGCGGTCGTGCGCCACGTGGACGAGCTCTACCAGGGCAAGGCGCGCGAGGCGCTCGCGCTCGCGGAGCCGGACCTCGCGGATGCGGAGGACGCGCGCCTCGAGGCGCACTTCGCACGCGTCGCCAGCCCTGCCGTACGCAGCTTCTTCGCGGTGCGCTTCGCGCCGGACGGCAGCGGCCCGATCCGCTTCTTTGCGGGCGATCGCGGCGCGCGCCTCGCGGACCCCGATGCGCGCGAGCTGCGCGCCGTGAACATCGCGCTGGCGCCCTGGCGCGTCGTCGCCGCGGATGGCGGCGCGCTCGCCACGGCGCCGACCGAGGCCAACGAGAACGATCCGGAGGCGCGCATCGTGTTGCGCCCCGTGCTCGACACCGCCCGCGGCAACGTGGCGGGCGTCGTCGGCTTCGTGGTCGATTCGGCCTACGTGCAGGGGCAGCTCCTGCCCGAGGCGATCCTTGCCGAGCGCTCGCAGTTCCCTTCCGCGGTGCGCGACGACGTCGCGGTGGAGCTGCGGCCGCGCCCCGAGCCGATCGAGCCGGTGGTGCTGCGGCCGCCCGACAACGAGGTCGACGTCGCCTTCCGGCTGGTCTTCGCCGATCAGGCGCTGCACGTGCAGGCCGGCTACTCGACGCCGGAGCAGTGGGCGCGCCAGAGCCTCGCGATCAACCTCTCGCTCTCGCTGGCGGCGACGCTCGTGCTGGTCAGCGCGCTGGCGCTGGCGCTGCGCAGCGCCGCGCGCGCGACGGCGCTCTCGCAGATGAAGACCGAGTTCGTCTCGAACGTCTCGCACGAGCTGCGCACGCCGCTCGCGTCGATCCAGATCTTCGCCGAGTTCCTGCGCCGCGGGCGCGTGCACGACGCGAAGAAGGTCGAGGAGTACGGCGCCTCGATCGAGACCGAGGCGCGCCGCCTGTCGCGGCTGGTCGAGAACCTGCTCGACTTCTCGCGCATCGAGTCGGGCGCCAAGCTCTACCGGCGCGAGACGGTCGCGCCCGAGGACGTCGTCGCCGAGGCGCTCGAGGCCTTCGAGATGCCGCTCCAGCAGGCGGGCTTCCGGGTCCAGGTCCGAGCGCCCGACGATCTGCCGGCGCTCTCGGCCGACCGCGCCGCGCTCGTCCAGGTGATCGGCAACCTGATCGACAATGCGCTCAAGTACGCGCGCGACGGGCGTCGCCTCGAGATCGACCTCGCGCGCGAGGGCGACTTCGTCGTCATCTCGGTGCGCGACGCCGGCAGCGGCATCGCGAGCGCCGAGCAGGCGCGCATCTTCGAGAAGTTCTACCGCGTCAGCACCGGCCTCGTGCACGACGCGCAGGGCAGCGGGCTCGGTCTCGCGATCGTGAGGCACGTGGTCGAGGCGCACGGCGGCAAGGTGGAAGTGCGCAGCCGCGAAGGCGAGGGCGCGACCTTCGAGGTCCGGCTGCCCGCGGCGGCGGCGCCGGCCGAGGCGGAGCGCGCTTGACGCAGCGCAGGCGCGTGCTCGTCGTCGAGGACGATCCCGCGATGGCGCGCGCGCTCTGCGACGGCTTCGAGTTCGAGGGCTACGCGGTGCAGGTCGCGCACGACGGCAGCGAGGGCCTGCGCGTCGCGCGCGAGGCTCCCGTCGACCTGATCGTGCTCGACGTCATGCTGCCGCGCATGAGCGGCCTCGAGATCTGCCAGCGCCTGCGCGCCGAGCGCGACGACGTGCCGATCATCCTGCTGACCGCGCGCAGCCAGGAATCCGACAAGGTGGAGGGCCTGCGCCTCGGCGCGGACGACTACGTGACCAAGCCCTTCGGCTTCGACGAGCTGGTCGCGCGCGTCGAGGCCGTGCTGCGGCGCGCGCGCACGCGCCCCGAAGCGGAGACGCTGCGCTTCGGCGACGTGCACGTCGATTTCACCCGGCTGCGCGCCACGCGCGCGGGCGAGCCGCTCGAGCTCTCGCCGCGCGAGTTCGCGATCCTCGCCTGCCTCGCCGCGCGCCGCGGCGAGGTCGTCACGCGCGAGCAGCTGCTCCACGAGGTCTGGGGCTACGAGAGCCAGCCGGTGACGCGCACCGTCGACATGCACATCGCGAAGCTGCGCCGCAAGATCGAGCCGAAGCCGTTCATGCCGGAGTTCATCGTGACGGTCCACGGCGAGGGCTACCGGTTCGTCGGCTGAGCGGCGCTACAGCACCTCGACGCGGTCGCCCTCGGCGACGACGCCCGGCTCGAGCACGCGCAGCGCGGCGCCGAGCTGCTGCTTCTGCTCGCGCACGAGGGTGCGCAGGATCTGCGCGTCCTTCGGAAGCTGCGGCTGCGGCTGCGTGATCATGCCGCAGCGGACCATCGGCGCGACGACCTCGAGCACCGCCGAGCCCGCGCGCAGCTTGCGCCCGCGCAGCTGCTGCTCCGGCCTCTCCCCGCCGCCATCGAACTCGACCAGCAGGTTCGGGCGGAAGCGGCGCACGTCGACGATCGAATCGGGCAGCCGCTGCTGGAGCGAGGCCAAGGTCTGCGTCGAGACCAGGTGGATCTCGACCGTGTCGAAGAACGTGCCGCGCGGCGAGGCGTATTTCGCCAGCTCCATCAGGATCTCGGGCCCGAACTCGGAGAGATCCGGCAGCGGCTCATCGGGCTCGAGCGCGAAGATGGTGCGCATCTCCTCCAGGCCGAAGGGCTCCTTGCGCGCGTAGAAGTCGGCGTCGCTCGCGGGGCGCCGCGCCACCAGGGTGAGCGGCTTGCCGGCCACCTCGGAGAGCCGCTTCGAGACGTTCGCGTCGTCGCTGCGGAGCGTGACGCCGTCGGGGAACGCGACCTCGATGGGCGGCGTCGCGTCGCGCACCGGCTCCGCCAGGTAGCGCGCGCTGCAGCGCAGCAGGCTCGGGATCTGCTTGGCGCCGCGGATCTCGCCCACGCGATCGTCGCGCAGCGCGTAGCCGCGGTCGCCGGGGATGCCGACGGTGTGGAGGATCTCCGCGCGCGGGATGCGTTCGCCGCCGAGCGACTTCACGGGGTAGCGCCAGACCGAGACGACGCGAGCCTGCATACGCCTAACGTCCCTTGAAGACCGGCGGGCGCTTCTCGAGGAACGCGCGCGGGCCCTCGGCGGCGTCCTCGGAGGCCATCGCCTTCATGCCGTGCTTCATCTCGATGCCGAAGGCGTCGGCCTCGGACAGGTTCGCGGTCTCGCGGATGGTGGCGAGGATCGCGCGCACGGCGAGCGGGCCGTTGGCCGCGATGCGCTCGGCGATCTTGCGCGCCTCCGCGAGCGCCTGGCCATCCGGCACGACGCGCCCGACGAGCCCGAGCGAGGCAGCGCGGCGCGCGGAGATCGGCTCGCCCGTCACCAGCATCTCGACGGCGACGGTGTACGGGATCTGGCGCGGCAGGCGCACGGTGGAGCCCGCCATCGGGAAGAGACCGCGCTGCACCTCGGTGACGCCGAACTGCGCGCTCTCGGCGGCGACGCGGATGTCGGTGCCCTGGAGGATCTCCGTGCCGCCGGCGAGCGCGAAGCCCTCGACCGCGGCGATCACGGGCTTGCGCGGGCGATAGGTCTTGAGCCAGCCGTCGAAGATCACGGCGCCCTCGGTCAGCAGGCGCTTCTCGTATTCGTCGTCCGCCTTGCCGGCGCGCAGCTTCGGGATCACGGAGAGATCCATGCCGGCGCAGAACACGGGGCCCGTTCCGGTGAGGATGGCGACGCGCAGTTCGTCGTCGGCATCGAGGCGGTGCCAGGCGTCCGAGAGGCCGCACAGCACCTCGGCGTTGACGGCGTTCCTCTTCTCGGGGCGGTTGATGGTGACGGTGAGGATGTGGCCGTCCTTCTCGGCGAGCAGCGCGGGCATCGGATCTCCTGGTAGGGCCGCTAAGGGTGCGCCGATTTCGCCCGCGGCGGAAGTCCCAGCAGCGCCTCCAGCGCCTCGAGCCGCACCGGCTTCACGAGGTGCTGGTCGAAGCCCGCTTCCTCGCAGCGGCTCTGGACGTCGGGCTGGCCCCAGCCCGTGACGGCGACGAGCAGGGCGTCGCGGGTGACCGTGTCGGCGCGCATGCGCCGCGCGACTTCGTAGCCGTCCATGCCGGGCATGCCGATGTCGAGCAGCACCACCGAGGGCGCATGCGCGCGCACCCGTTCGAGCGCCGAGGGGCCGTCGTGGGCGACGTCGGCCTCGACGCCGCGGGTGCGCAGCAACATCGCCAGGCTCTCGGCGGCGTCGCGGTTGTCGTCGACGACGAGCACGCGCCTTCCCTCCGCGGGACGCGTCTCGCGCGCCGGCGGGGCCGGCTCGCTCCGCGGCAACGCGGCGCGCGCGGCGAGCGGCAAGGTCACGACGAACTCGCTGCCGCGGCCGGCGCCGTCGCTGTGCGCGGCGATGCGACCCCCGTGGAGATCGACCAGCTGCGCGACCAGCGCGAGCCCGATGCCGAGCCCGCCGGCCGCGCGCGGCAGGGTGTGCGCGGACTGGGTGAAGGGCTCGAAGACGCGCGGCAGGACGTGGCCCGGGATGCCGACGCCGTCGTCGCGCACCCACACGCGCACCTCGGCGCCCGAGCGCTCGGCGCCGAGCGCGACGTGCCCGCCGTCGGGCGTGTACTTGGCGGCGTTGTCGAGCAGGTTCACGAACACCTGCGTCAGCCGCACCGGATCGGCGTCGACGACGAGCGGCTCGTCCGGCAGCGAGAGCTCGAAGGCGTGGTGCCCCGCCTCGAGTGCGGGCCGGCTGGTCTCCTGCGCGGCGCGCAGCACGGACGCGAGCTCGACCGGCTCGCGGCGCAGCTCGACGCGGCCGCGCGTGATGCGCGAGACCTCGAGCAGGTCCTCGACCAGCCGCACCATCTGGTCGACCTGACGCTCGAGCATGGCGTAGACGTCCGGCGCGTCGGCGATCTCGCGCAGCACATGGAGCGAGCTGCGGATCGGCGCGAGCGGGTTGCGCAGCTCGTGCGCGAGGGTCGCCAGGAACTCGTCCTTGCGGCGGTCCGCCTCGCGCAGCGCGTCCTCGGCGCGCATGCGCGCCGTGATGTCGATGGCGATGCCGCCGAGCCACGCCGGCGCGCCGTCGGGTCCGGGGATCGGGAACTTGCTGACGAGCGAGTGGTGGACGCCGTCCGCGTGCTCGAGCGTCTCGATGGTCTCGACGCCGCGGCCCGAGACGAGCGCCTTGTGATCGTTCTCGCGGAACTGCGCGGAGGTCTCGGCGGGAAACACTTCGGCGTCGGTGCGCCCGTAGAGCTCGGCGCGCGACTTCTGGAAGGCCTTCGCGGCCGCGTCGTTGACGAAGAGGTAGCGGCCCCGGAGATCCTTGATCCACGCGAGCCCGGGCAGGTGTTGCATGAAGCGCTGGAAGCGCTCCTCGTGGCCGCGCAGCATCGCCTCGGCCTGCTTGCGCTCGCTCACGTCGACGAGGATGTTGAGCGAGCCGACGAGCCGCCCCGCGTCGTCGCGCAGCGGGCTCGCGTGCGCGAGCGCGGCGACGCGCGTGCCGTCGGGGCGCTCGATCCAGATCTCCTCGCCGTGGTAGTCGCGCTCCTCGCGCAGCGCCTTCGCCATGCAGCTGCTCTCCCGCGCGATCGGCGTGCCGTCCGCGAGGAAGAGCCCGAGCGAGCCGCAGAAGCGGTCGTCGGGATGGTGGAGCTTCGGTGCGCGTCCCCAGAGCGCCACCGCCTGATCGTTGTAGAAGGTGATCAGACCTTGCGGGTCGCAGGTGTAGGCGGCGGCCGGCAGCTTCTCGATCAGCCGGCGAAAGCGCAGCTCGCTCTGGCGCAGCGCGTCCTCCGCGAGACGCCGTGCGGTGACGTCCTGCACGATCGCGACGACGTGCTCGTCGCCCGAGCGTGAAGCCGTCGCGTTCACCCAGGCATACGAGCCCTCGGGCAGCGCGACGCGCACGTCGAGCTGGACGCTCGCGCGCTGACCGGTGCGCAGATCGTCGAGCGCCGCGCGCACGCGCAGCGCGTCGTCCGGGTGCACGAGATCCCCAGCGCTCAGGCCCGCCAGGTCGGCGAGCGCGCGGCCGACGGTGCGCGCGAAGCTCTCGTTCGCCTGCACGAGGCGGCCGTCACGGTCGATCTGTACGACGCCGACCGCGATCTGATCGAGCAGCGCCTCGAGCGCGCGTTCACCCGCAGACGAGGTCGGCACCGGTCGGGTGCTTGCTGCCATGCGACTCGTCCCAGAGACGTTTTCACCCTACCACACGAAGTGCGCCCGCCCGCTCCGTCGGGGAAGAGGGCCAACTTCGTGACGAGGATCACGCGTTCGGCGGCACCAGCAGCGACTGGAGCTCGTCGATCTCGACGGGCTTCACGCAGTGATGGTCGAAGCCCGCGGCGCGGCTGTTGCCCCGCATCTCGACCTGGCCCCAGCCGGTCAGGGCGATCAGCAGCACGGAGCGGCCCTCCGGCGTCGAGCGCATGCGGCGCGCCACCTCGAACCCGTCCATGCCCGGCATGCCGAGATCGAGCAGCACCGCGCCGGGCTTCACGCGCGGCAGCGCCGCCAGCGCGGACTCGCCGTCGTGCGCGATCTCCACCTGCATGCCGCGCGCGCGCAGCAGCAGCGCGAGGGTCTCGGCGGCGTCGCGGTTGTCGTCGACGATGAGGATCGGCCGCGCATAGGTGGCGCGGGCGGGAAGCCCCGCGTCGGCGCCACTCACCGTGTCCGGCCGCAGCGGCTCGCGCGAGAGCGGAAGCCTCACGACGAACTCGCTGCCACGGCCGCGGCCGTCGCTGCGCGCCTCGACGCGGCCGCCGTGCATGCGCACGAGCTGCCCGACGAGCGCGAGGCCGATGCCGAGACCGCCGCGCACGCCGCCCGGATGGTCGACGTGCGTGAACGGCTCGAAGATGCGATCGAGCGCATCCGCCGGGATGCCGAGGCCGTCGTCGCGCACGGAGACGAGGGCATCGCTTCCCTGCTTCTCGAGCGCGATGCGGATGTGGCCGCCTTCGGGCGTGTAGCGGGCGGCGTTGTTCAGCAGGTTGACGAAGATCTGGTTCAGGCGGACCGGATCGGCGTCGACCACGACGCTCTCCGCGGGCAGCGACACCTCGAGCGCGTGGCGGCCCGTCTCGATCCCGGGCGCGCTCGTCTCGAGCGCCGCGCGCACGGCCCGGCCGACGTCGACCGGCTCGCGGCGCAGCTCGATGGCGCCGCGCGAGACCCGCGAGACCTCGAGCAGATCGTCGACGAGGCGCACCATCTGGCGGACCTGGCGCTCCAGCAGCTCGATGATCGCCGCCGATGCCCGCGACGGATCGTGCAGGATCTCGAGCGCGTTGCGGATCGGCGCGAGCGGGTTGCGCAGCTCGTGCGCCAGGGTCGCCAGGAATTCGTCCTTGCGGCGGTCCGCGTCGAGCAGCGCCTCGCGCGAGCGCACGCTCTCCGTGACGTCGATGGCGATGCCGCCGCAGCGCGTCGAGCTGCCGTCGGGACCGGGGATCGGGAACTTGCTCACCATCCAGTAGTGCATGCCGTCGGCCAGCTCGAGCTGCTCGATCGTCTCGCAGGCCGTGCCCGTCGCGAGCACCTTGCGGTCGTTCTCGCGGAACTGCGCGGCGGCCGTGGGCGGGAAGATCTCGTCGTCGGTGTGGCCGATGAAGACGGCGGGCTCGCGCGAGAGCGAGTCCTCGGCGGCGGCGTTCATGAAGAGATAGCGGCCCTCGAAATCCTTGATCCAGGCGAGCCCGCGCAGGTGCTCCATGAACTGCGTGAAGCGCAGCTCGCTGCGCAGCAGCACCAGCTCGGCCTGCTTGCGATCGCTGATGTCCACCAGGATGTTGAGCGAGCCGACGATCTCGCCCGCTTCGTCGCGCAGCGGGCTCGCGTGCGCGAGCGCCGCGACGCGCGTGCCGTCGGGCCGCTCGATGTGGACCTCCTCGCCGTCGAAATCGCGCTCTTCGCGCAGCGCGCGCGCCATCCAGCACTCTTCGTGCGCCAGCGGCGCGCCGTCGCGCGTGTAGAGCCTGAAGGAGCCGCAGTAGCGGTCGTCCGGATGGTGGAGCTTCGGGGCGCGGCCCCAGAGCTGGACCGCGCGGTCGTTGTAGTAGGTGATCAGGCCGTCGCGATCGCAGGTATAGGCTGCCGTGGGCAGCTTCTCGATCAGCCGGCGGAAGCGCAGCTCGCTGCGGCGCAGCGCCTCGTCGGTCAGCTTCTGCGCCGTGATGTCCTGCACGCTCGCGACGAGCGAATCGATGCGGCCGCCGGCGCCCTGGAGCGGCGCCGCCGTGAAGCTCACCCACAGCCAGGAGCCGTCGGGGCGCAGCACGCGCTGCTCGACCTGCACCTCGGTGCGCTCGCCGCCCCACAGCTCCTGGAGCAGGGGGCGGGTCTGCGCCCTGTCATGAGGGTGTGTCAGATCCTCCCAGCGCGTGCCCGCGAGCTCGCGCGCGCTGCGGCCGAGGATCTGGACCATGCGCGGATTGGCATCGGCGATGTGGCCGTCGCTGCCGAAGCGGGCGATGCCGATCGCGGCGGCGGACACGAAGTCGTTCATCGGCGCCCTCGACGCGGGCCACGGTATCACATCGAGGGGTCGGCCCGGCCCGCTTTCGCGTTCGCGCGCGCGCGCTCGACGAGCTCGAAGAGCACGGGCGCGTCGGCGCCGAGGGGCACCGGGTTCGCGCCGATCAGCGCCGCGACCTCCGGCTGCTCGAAGCAGTAACGGCGCCACACCTCTTCGGGGTACTCCTCGAGCGGCAGCCCGTAGCCGCCCACCTGCGCGCCGTCGCGCGCGCGCAGATGCACGGCGCGCGCGCCGACGCCCTGGAAGCCGTGGCAGCTGACGCAGCGGAACTCGTCGGTGAGGATGCGGCGCTCGTTCGGCGAGAGACCGGCGAGCGGCGCGAGCGGATCCGACACCGTCAACGCGAAGCTCTCCGGTGTGAGTGCGAAGCGCCCGATCGCGCGCGGGTCGAGCGCGCGCGGCGGCGGCTTGCCGAAATGCAGGAACGCGCCGACGGGCCGCGCCAGGATCCACTTCTCGACGCCCTGCTGCTCCCACGTGTTGCGGCGATCCGTGTGGTAGAAGTCGACCAGGCGGAAGAGCTCGCGCTCCTCGTCGATGCCGACGACGATGCGCGGCTCGTAGGGCCGCAGCGCCTCGAGATCGAAGAAGGACTTCTCGCCGCGCGCGTTCGTCAAGGTCAGGTGGCGCCCGCGGCCGACCTCCTTCGCGTGGCGCTCGAGCCAGGCGAAGAGATCGAGCGCGTGGTAGCGCGTGGGTCGCAGCCGCGGGGGGCCTCCCGATCCGGTGAAGAGCAGGTTCAGGGTCTCGAGGAAGCGCGGGTCGGCGTCGTACGCGACGACGCGTCGGTGGTCCTTCCAGAAGCCCGCGCTCTCGAGCGGCGGCTGCGGGTCGCGCCAGAAGCGCCGCATGCCGAACGTCTCCGGCAGGCGCGACCAGGCGGGGCCGAGCTGGAGCAGCGCCAGCAGGTGCTGGCGCAGCGGGTTGCGCTCGTCGGTCAGGTCGATCTGGTTGCGGTAGTCGCGGCGCTCGATGCCGAAGGCCTCGGCCGCCGGATGACCGACGTCGCGCAGCGCCTGCGCGAAGTCGAGTCCCGCGCGCTGCGCGCCGGGCAGGTCCGCCTCGGTGAAGGTCACGAGGAAGAGCGGCGCGTCCTTGCGGACGTGGGAGAGCGGCGAGGCATCGTCGCGCTTCCTGGGATCGGGGAAGGCCGCCTTCACGACGGCCTCCTCCTCCTCGCTCGCGAAGCCGCCCTTCGGGTCGAGGTCGTAGATGCCGCTCAAGGTGCCGACACCGATCAGCGAGTCCGGCGAGCGCTCGTGCGCCTCGAGGTAGTGCGGGTCGAGCGCGACGAGCGCCGCGAGCTGCGCGCCCGAGCCGCGGCCGGCGAGCGCGATGCGCGTCGGGTCGTAGCCGTACTCGTCCGCGTGCGCGACGAGGAAATCGAGCGCGGCGGCGACGTCCTCTGCCTGGCGCGGGTGCACGTACTCCGGCGCGGCGCGGTGGCGGATCAGCGCGACCGCGGCGCCCGCGTGCTGGAGCGGACGCGCGAGCCCGAGCACGAGGTCACGCGGCTTGGTGTCGTCGCGCCAGAAGCGGCTCTGCACGAACGCGAGGAGCGGCGGCCGCACGTCGGACGGCGACGGCAGGAAGAGATCGAGCGTCGGCGCGCCGTCGGCGTCGCCCGCGTAGGCGATCGCCTCGTGGACCTTGCCCTGCGCGCGCGCGTGCGCCGCGAGCAGCGCGAGCCCGAGCGCGACGAGGAATGCGGCGCCGTACTTCATGTCCCGGGCGCAGGATCCCCGACCCGAAGATTTCCGAAACCCTCCGAGCGGCAGGCGCGACGAAGAGGGCGCGAAGGATCGGGGCGCGCGCTGCTGCGCGGAAGCCGTTCCAGCGGATGTGGATCGACCCGGCGCGCGTCCCGGTCCAACGCGAAAGCGCCAGTCAAGCCCTGGATTCTCCAGGGGTTTCTGCCGGAGTCTGCCGGTAGTTGCCCCATGGGGCTATTCCAATGCGGCGCTACCTCTGCGCGCTTCGTGGCGACTCCTACACGAGGGCCGCGCGCGCGGTCCCTGCAAGAGGTCTGTCTGCATGCTCGTTTCTGCCTCCGCGAACGCGCGGCCGTGGGCCGGCGCGCTGGTGCTCGCGCTCTGCGCGACGCCAGCGTTCGCGGACGCACGTGAGCGCGGCATGACGCTCGCGCGCGAAGGGCGCTGCGAGGCGGCGCTCGGCGAGCTCTCGCAGGCGCGCGCCGCGACACCCGCGGACGTCGAGGTGCTGCGCATGATCGGCCTGTGCGAGCTGCGCCTGCACCGCTATGCGGAG
>DASUFZ010000298.1:0-4558 GCA_036274295.1 Myxococcota bacterium | reverse complement strand
TCCGACCGAGCCACGAAACTTGTGAACCTTCCCCAACGGCGGGGTGTCTGAGAAGCCGGAGCCAAGCTCAGCTCCTTCCTACACCGAGACCGAGCCGCCCCTGGAGCTTTCTCTCCTCGCTCCAGGGGCGGTGGTCTTTGTGGGTGCTGCCGCAGACGTCGGGACGCCGCTCACACCGGGTCGCTCCTCCGATCCTGCGGCTCGCTGCGCGCGGCCTGCGGCCGCTCGCTCAGCCGAGCTCGAGGTTCGCGTAGCGCAGCACCAGGGTCTTCACGCCCGCGCGCTCGAAGCGCACCTTCAGCTTCTGCGACGGCCCCTGCCCCGAGACCTGGAGCACGACGCCGGTGCCGAAGTGCGGGTGCCGCACGCGCAGCCCCGGCGCGACGACGCCCTCGGCCGGCGCCTCCTGCGCGTAGGAGTAGTCGTAGTTGCGCTCGCCGGGCGGCGTGGGGCGCGTGCGCACCGGCATCTGCGTCTGCATCGAGGCGAAGCGCGAGGCCACGCGCTCCACCACGTCGGGCGGGATCTCGGCAAGGAAGCGCGACGGCATGCCGAAGCTGCGCGAGCCGAAGCGGAAGCGCTGCTGCGCGCACGAGAGCGTGAGGCGCTCCATCGCACGCGTCATGCCGACGTAGCAGAGCCGCCGCTCCTCCTCGAGCTTCGCCTCGTCCCGCTGCGAGTTCGCGTGCGGGAAGATCCCCTCCTCCATGCCCGAGAGGTAGACGACGGGATACTCGAGGCCCTTGGCGGAGTGCGTCGTCATCAAGGAGACGACGGAGTCCTTGCGGTCGTACTCGTCGAGGTCGGAGACCAGCGAGACGTTGTCGAGGAAGCGGTCGAGCAGCGAGCGCTCGTCGTCGCGGATCTCGGCGTTCTCGCGCTCGAAGTCCTGCGCCGCCGCGACGAGCTCGCGCAGGTTCTCGAGACGCGCCTCGGCCTCGGGTCCGCCCTCGCGCTCGAGATCCGCCAGGTAGCCGCTCTTCTCGAGCACGCGCGCGATCGCCTCGGAGGGCGGCGCGCCCTGCACTTCGCGGGTCAGCAGGGTGAGCAGCTCGAGGAAGCGCGCGATCTTCGGCGCGACGCGCGCGCCGGCCTCGCTCTCCGCGAAGCGCTTCATGCCTTCGAGCAGCGGCACGCCCTGCAGCTCGGCCTCGCGTTCGGCCGCCTCGACGCTGGTCTTGCCGATCCCGCGCGCGGGCTTGTTCACGATGCGGCGCAGCGCCGCGGAGTCCTGCGGCTGGCGGATCAGGCGCAGGTAGGCGAGCGCGTCCTTCACCTCGGCGCGGTCGTAGAAGCGCACGCCGCCGACGACGACGTAGGGCACGTTGTACCCGAGCAGCTCGTCCTCGAAGCTCCGCGACTGCGCGTTGGTGCGGTAGAAGATCGCGAAGTCGCCGAAGCGGCGGCCCTGCTCGCGCACCGCGGTGACGATCTCGCGCACGACGAACTGCGCCTCCTCGCGCTCGTCCTGCGCCTCGAAGAGGCGGATCGGCTGGCCGCCCTCGCGGTCGGTGTAGAGGCCGCGCTCACGCCGCGCGCGGTTGTTCGCGACGACGCCCGACGCGCCCTCGAGGATGGGCCGCGTCGAGCGATAGTTGCGCTCGAGCTTCACGACCTTGGCATCGGGGTAGTCGCGCTCGAAATCGAGGATGTTGCGAAGATCCGCGCCGCGCCACGCGTAGATCGATTGATCCGGATCGCCGACGACACAGAGGTTGCGGTGCTCGCCCGCGAGCTGGTGGATCAGCTTGTACTGCACGCGGTTCGTGTCCTGGTACTCGTCGACCATCACGTACTGGAAGCGGCGCCGGTACCAGCCGAGCACTTCGGGGAAGCGCTCGAAGAGCTGCACCGTCAAGAGCAGCAGGTCGTTGAAGTCGAGCGCGCCCGCCTCGGCGAGGAGCTTCTGGTAGGTGGCGTAGAGCGCGGCCGCGCGGCGCTCCTCGAAATCGCCCGCGGTGGCCTCGGCCTGGTGCGGCAGCACGCCCGCGTTCTTCCACTGGTCGATGCGCCAGCGCAGCCGCCGCGGATCCTCGGCCTTGGGATCGATGTTGTGGCGGCGCAGCGCCTCCTTCACGACGCCGAGGCTGTCGGCCTCGTCGTAGATGGAGAAGCCGCGCGCGTAGCCGAGATGGTGGATGTCGCGGCGCAGGATGCGCACGCAGATGGAGTGGAAGGTCGCGAGCCAGACGCCGGATCCCGCCGCGCCGCAGAGCTTCTCGACGCGCGCGCGCATCTCGCCCGCGGCCTTGTTCGTGAAGGTCACGGCGAGGATGCACTCGGGCGCGATGCCCATCGCCCCGATCAGCCAGGCGATCCGCTGCGTCAGCACGCGCGTCTTGCCGGAGCCGGCGCCGGCGAGCACGAGCAGCGGCCCCTCGGTGGTGAGGACCGCCTCCCGCTGCTCGGGGTTGAGGCCCTCGAGATCCTGCTCGGTCAATGCGCCCCCACAGCTCGGACCGTGAGCGCGGAGGTTAGCGGCGACGCGCGATCTCCGGTGGCGGACGGGCTCCGCGGAGCGAGCGAAGCGAGCGGGTCGCCGCAAGCGGCGGCGAAGACCCGGATGGTTTCAGCTCGTACGCCGCCGCGCGCAGCGAGGCGCAGCCGAGCGGAGGCCTCCAGAACGGGGCGGCCCCCCACCGTCGCCCGTCGGGCGGGCGCGGAGAACTCTGCGACTGCCAGCCGATCGACCGTGCTTGCTTCCGAGCGCGTGTAGAATGCGACCAGGAACCGCGCCGGATAGATGCGCCGATTGATAGTTGAGGCCGCTAGAGACATGCGTCGTCTCTTCGTTGCAGCTATGGCCTCCTTGCTCCTCGCTGCTGCACCTGCGCAGCAACTACACACTCCGGCGGAGTTGATCGCCAAGGCCAAGTCGGCGGTGGTTCACGGTGAGGCTGCAGCCTTTTCATCCCTCTTCTGCGATGGCAAGAACAACGGGGGCTCGAGCTGGTTTCGGGGCACGCTGACAGATGTGCGGTTGGAGCCCTCTACCACTCACCTTGGCGACAATCTCGCGATCTGCTTCGAGTCGCCGAAGACGAAGGAGACGTGCGCGCTGTTCGCAGTTGAGCGCGCCTCTTCGGGCGTATGCTTGGCCCCGCCAGTCCCATCTATCTCTGCGAAGGAGGTGTTTGCCTACGCGTCGGCTCCGTATGACCTGGTCGAGAACGAACACATCGTGCTCGGCCTTCTCAACGGCTCGCCGGTTGTCGTCGACTTCATCTGCTCCGACTTCTGCCCGGACTACACGGTTCGTGTCATTCACTATGAGCTGAGGGAGGACCAAACGTGCAGTTCAGTAGGCGGCGTAGAAAGAGAACTAAGAATTCCGGTGGGTATCGCGGCCACTGATGAGGTCTTTTGCTTCCCGAAAGTCCTCGTCGACAACTGGGCGAAGTACCAGAGAAAGATGAGCTCAGTTCCTCCAGGAGTGGGACCCCATGAGTAGGAGCCGCTCCGACCGTCCGCTCCTCGCGACGTTCCGCGGCTGTTTGCGCCCGTTCACCTTCGCGACGTGGCACCCGAGGAGCTAACGCTCGCCTGCTGATAGCCGATCAGCTATCAAAAGACCATGCGTTCCGCTCCCTTCCATGGAGCTCTGCTGCGCGAGGCTCGCGCTCGAGCCGGTCTGACGCAGCGAGAGCTCGCTCGCCGCGCCGGCACCGCCCAGTCGGTCGTTGCGCGCATCGAGCAGGGACGCGCGGACCCCTCGACCGCGACCCTCGCGCGCCTGCTCGCCGCGGCAGGCTTCGAGGTGCGCATCGAGCTGACGCCGCTCCCGGTCGCCGACACGCACATGCTCGACGACGTGCCGCGCATCCTCGCCATGACGCCGGAGCAGCGACTGCTCGAGGTGCGCAACGTGAGCCGCTTCGTCGCGGCGGCGCGCCGTGCCTGAGATCGCGCCGCTCGATCCGGAGCGGCTCCTGCACGCGCTCGCCGAGCACCGGGTGCGGTTCGTGCTGATCGGCGCGCTCGCGGCCCGCCTGCATGGCTTCCCGAGACTCACGGCCGACGCCGACATCACGCCGGAGAGGACACCCGAAAATCTGGAGCGTCTGGCCGCGGCGCTGCGCGCGCTCGGCGCGCGGGTCTACACCGAGAGCGTTCCAGAAGGTCTCGTCTTCGATTGCAGCGCCGCCGCGCTCTCGCGTGCACCGCTCTGGAACCTCGTGACCGTCGCGGGTCGCGTCGACGTCGTCTTCTCGCCCGCGGGCACGGAGGGCTTCGCAGATCTCTCCCGCGATGCCGTCCGCTTCGATGTGTTCGGCGTCGAACTGCTCGCCGCGAGCCTGCCAGACATCGTCCGCTCGAAGCGCGCGTCGGACCGGCCCCAGGATCGCCAGGACGTCGTCGTGCTCGAACAGATGCTGCGGAGCGCGCCCTCTACTCGACGGTGACGCTCTTCGCCAGGTTCCGCGGCTGGTCGACGTCGGTGCCCTTGAGCATCGCCGTGTGGTACGCGAGCAGCTGGAGCGGGATCGTCGCGAGCACGGCCGTCAGGTACTCGCCGAGGTCGGGCACGTAGATCACGTCGTTCGCCTTCTCGGCGATG
>DASUFZ010000297.1:0-5780 GCA_036274295.1 Myxococcota bacterium | reverse complement strand
GGACGCCGCCACCGGCAACACCTGGATCCTCGAGAAGGACGAGGTCAAGGACATCCTGCAGGGCGAGGATTCGCTGCCTTCGGACCTGGCCGCGCTGCTCCAGGACGAAGGGGGCGAGGACCAGGAAACGCTGCTGAAGGGCCTGGCGAACCTGCTGAAGTAGAGGTGGGTCCGTGCTCGCCTGGCGGGCTCACACCCGCCAGGCGAAGCGCAGGCTGCCATTGAAGCGCGCGGCGCGATGCCGCAGGCAGACGACGTCGCCGAGGATGCGCGGGTACTGCGCGTCCTCGCGGATCACCGTCTTGATGCGCTCGGCGAGGTCGCGGGTCAGCTGCTCGAGCGCGGCGTGCTCGCCCTGCGCGGGAGCCGGTGTGAGCACCAGATCGAGCTCGAAGGACGGCGGCATCGGGAGCGCGGCGCCGAAGAGGCGGCGCGACAGGCGCTCGAGCTGGCTCGTCGATGCCAGCTCCGCGAGGCAGGCGAGCCCGCGCAGCAGCAGCGGATAGGCGGAGCGGTCCGCGTCCGACTGCACCGCGCCGAGCACGGGCGTGTGCGGTGCCTCGCCGGAGACGCCGATGTAATCGAGGGTCGCGCGGCGCGTGCCGCTCTCGGCCAGCTCGCCGAGCGGATCGAAGTGGTTCGCCAGGCAGGTGAAGAAGGAGTGGGCGCCGCCTTTCACCTCCACCTCGCGGGTGGCGTAGAAGTCCTCGCGCGCGAGCTCGTCGACATCGACGGCGTCGAAGTCGGCCGGCTCGACCGGCGGCAGCGCGGCGCGCGCCGCGAAGGCGCGCACCGCCTCGAAGGCCGCGCGCAGCTCGGATGCGATCAGCTCCGGGTGGCCCAGCATGTCGACGCACTCCTGTAGCTGCGCCGCGAGCGGCAGGGTGCGCACGTGCGCGTGCAGCGAGCGCAACGGGTTGCGCGGGAACGCAAGAGTGGGTCCGGGCATGGCGCGTCTCGGAGATGTTTCGGCAGCCGGTCGGTTCGGGTTGACGCGCCCGCGGGCCCGCGGGCGGGGTAGGATGCGATGCCATGGCGACATTCCCGCGAGCCTGCATCCGCGCCCTCGGCGCTGCCGTCCTCCTGCTGCTCCCCGCCGCCGCGCCCGCGAAGCCACCGGTCACGGTGCGCTGGCTCGGCGTCGCCGGCTTCTCGATCTCGGCCGACGACGTCACCCTGCTGCACGATCCCTATCTGAGCCGTCCCGGCCTCTGGACGCTCCTGACCTCGAAGTACCAGCCCGACGAGGCGGTGCTCGGGCCGCTCTTCGGCCCGGGCAGCCGTGCTCCCGAGCTGGCGAGCGCGCGCGCGATCCTGATCGGCCACAGCCACTTCGATCATCTCGGCGACGCGCCCTGGATCGCGCAGCACACGGGGGCCCGCGTGCTCGGCTCCCAGACCACCGTGTCGATCGCGCAGGCCTACGGCGTCGAAGCGGCCCACACCGAGAAGCTCGACGTGGGCCGGGCCACCTACGTCGGCCCGTTCGCCGTGCGCGCGATCCGCAGCCGCCACGCGGAGATCCTCTTCGGGCGCGTGCCGCTCGAAGGCACCTACGAGACGCCGCCCGAGGCGCCGCTCCACGCGCTCTCCTTCCCCGTCGGCGACGCGCGCCTCTACCTCGTCACGCACGATCCCTCCGGCGTGCGCATCGTGCTGGTGAGCAGCGCGAACGTGCATCCCGCCACGTTGCACACGATGAAGCCCGAGCAGCTCTCGGTGGACGTGGTCTTCGCGTCGACGCAGGGACGGCCTCCGGGCTACGCGCGCGCGCTGATCTCGACGTTCCGGCCGCGGATGGTCGTGCCGATCCACTACGAGAGCTTCCTCACGCCGCTCGACGCGCCGGACGCCGCGGAGCCCTCCGATGCGGACGACCTCGCCGCCTTCGAGCAGGAGGTGCGCGACGCGGCCGCCGCCGAGCACGTCGCGGTCGAGGTGCGCCGCATGGCGCTCTTCGAGACCCTGGCGCTGCCGCAGCCCGCGCTCGCCGTGAACGCGGGCGGAGGAGGATGACATGCCCTGGACCCACGCCGACGTCCCGGATCAGAGCGGCCGCACGTTCGTCGTCACCGGCGCGAACAGCGGCATCGGCCTCGAGGCCGCGAAGACGCTCGCCGGCGCGGGCGCGATCGTCGTGCTCGCGTGTCGCGACGCGCGCAAGGCGGAGGAAGCCGCCGCGGAGATCCGCGCGCTGCACCCGCGCGCGTCGCTCGAGTTCGCGTCGCTCGACCTCGCCAGCCTCGCCTCCGTGCGCGATTTCGCGAAGGCCTTCTCGGACCGCCACGCGCGCCTCGACGTCCTCGTCAACAACGCCGGCGTGATGGCGATCCCCCGGCGCACGACGGCCGAGGGCTTCGAGATGCAGCTCGGCACGAACCACCTCGGTCACTTCGCGCTCACGGGCCTGCTGCTGCCGCTGCTGCTGGCGACGCCGGATTCGCGCGTGGTGACGGTCAGCAGCACGGCGCACCGCGCCGGCCGCATGCGCTGGGACGACCTCCACGGCGAGCGCAGCTACCAGCGCTGGCTCCACTACGGCCAGAGCAAGCTCGCGAACCTGCTCTTCACCTACGAGCTCGACCGGCGCGCGCGCGCGGCCAGCCTTCCGCTCGTCGCCGCCGCGTGTCATCCCGGCTACGCCGCCACGAACCTCCAGTTCGTCGGCGCGCAGATGGACGGCTCGCGCCTGTGGGAAGGCATCATGAAGTGGGCCAACGGCGTCTTCTCGCAGCCGGCGGAGATGGGCGCGCTGCCGACCCTGTATGCGTCGACGGCGCCGGACGTGCGCGGCGGCGACTACTACGGCCCGGACCGCATGTTCGAGACCTGGGGCCACCCGACGAAGGTCGCCTCGTCGCCGCGCTCGCGCGACGCCGAGTCCGCGCGCCGGCTGTGGGAGGTGTCGGAGGAGCTGACGGGCGTGCGCTACGAGGGGCTGGCGAAGAGCTGAGGCCGGGCGCGTCAGAGATCCTCAGGTCGAAGCCCGGTTCGCCTCGCGATGCGGGCGAGCATGCGCGGGCCGATCTCTTCGCGATCGTGGAACGCCCACACGAAATCTGGCCAGCCGACGCGACGCAGCACCTTGTGCGAACCGCGCTCACGCTCGACCTGCCAGCCGAGGCGCAGCAGTGCCGCGAAGACCCGGCGAGCCCGGGTCGAATGCCAGGCCGTCACGCTGCGGCGGTGGTCTCGAAGGTGACGCTGACGGGGCCGCTCGGGCCCTCCCCATGTTCGAGGCGATCGGCCAGCACGCGGAGGGCCAATGCCTGGGCGTGTGCGAGCGCGGACTCGCGGGAGTCGCCGTACGCCATCGCCCCGGGCAGATCGATCACCTCGGCGAGGAAGCGGCCGTCTTCCTCCTGCTCGATCTCGACGCGGTAGCTCATCTTCACCATGGCTCCGGGACCGGGGCGAAGCGAGCATAGCCATGGGTCGATGCGCGTCGCTCGGCGCGTTCGCGTTCCTACGCGATCCGCTGGATCGCGACGCCTTCCAGCTCGCGCAGCACCGGCTGGAGCAGCGCCTCCTCGCGCAGGCAGCGGCGGTAGAGCGCGCGCAGCATCTCGGCCTCGCGCGCGGGGTCGCCGTTCGCGAGCGCAAGTGATTCCAGAGCCGCGTCGGCGTCGGCGAGGGTGCGCGGCTGCGAACCGAGGATGCGCGCGAACTCGGCTAGCGTGTCCGCCTCGAGCGCGGCGCCGTAGCGGGTCTGGCGCTCGCGCCAGACGGCAACGCGATCCGCGGCGTCGCGCGCGTAGGAGTCGAAATCGGCCGTGCCGATCGCGATCGGCCGCTCGGACGGCGGCAGCGCGGGCCGCTCGAGCGGGATACCGTCGCACATCGCGATCGCCTCCAGCGCCGCGCGCCCGTAGACGTGATACCAGGCGGTGTACTGCACGAGGTCCAGCCACTTCGGCGGGCGCGCGATCAGGTTCGCCACGGCGAGCGGCGTGCAGAGCGCGAAGCGCGCCGTGTGGTAGTCGATGACGGCGCGGTCGGCGGGTCCTCGCAGGGACTCGTAGTGGCGCACCGCGGCGGAGAGATCGCCGAGCGGCTCCGAGAGATCGCGGCTGCGCAGCGCGCCGAGATCGGCGAGCGGATCGCCGAGGAGCGCGAGCTCGAGATCGAGCACCGCCGTCACGCGGCCCTTCTCGAAGAGGAACTGGCCGGCGTCGCCGGTGAGGAACGCCACCTCGCTTCGGTCGCGCGGAGCGCGGCGCGCGAGCCAGCGCAGCGCCAGCTCGATCAGCGGCTCGGGCCGCTGCTTGCCTTCGCGGAAGGGGCGCAGGTAGAAGTCGAGGTCGGCGCGCGCGAGCGCGTCGGCGTTCGCCGGCCGCTCCATGCCGATCGCCTCGCAGCGCGCGAGCGGGATCGCGTGCATCTGCGCGAGCAGCTCGATGTAGTGGCGCTGCGCGCTCTCACGCAGCGCGGCCGACGCCTCCGTCGCCAGGTTCGCGCGGCCGCGCACCCGGTCCATCAAGATTCCCTCGGGATCGCGGCAGAAGCCATGGACGTGCGGGACCGGGACGCCCTCGCTCTCGAGGAGTTGAAGGATGTGCGCCTCGCGCTCGAGCGGGTACACGCCGCGCTCGATGCGCGCGCCGCGGAAGTGCAGCGGAAGCATCTCGCCACCGCATTCGACGTCGAAGTTCCAGGCCGGACGCCAGCGCGGCTGCCGCTCGAAGCGCGCGATCTTCCCCCCGACGCAGGCCTCGACCCACGCGAAGGCGCGCTGCCACTCGGGGGCGAGGGAGGCGCGCGAAGTCACTTGCGCTGGAACACCGGCTTGCGCTTCTGCGCGAAGGCGAGCGGGCCTTCCTTTGCGTCCTGGCTCGCGAAGACGGCCTGGCCGTAGCTCCACTCGTGGCGCAGCGCCTCGTCGAGCTCCATGCCGTCGCACTCGTGCAGGGTGCGCGTGATCGCCTCGATGGAGAGCGGGCCGTTCTCGCAGATGACGTCCGCGATCTCGCGCGCCTTCTTCAGCGCCTGGCCGTCCGGCACGACGTGGCCGATGAGTCCCACCTCGAGCGCCTCGCGCGCGGAGAGGTGCTTGCCCGTCAGCAGGATCTCCGCCGCGTGTGTGTAGGGGATCTGGCGCGGCAGGCGCACGACCGAGCCCGCCATCGGATACAGCGACCAGCGCGCCTCCGAGACGCCGAAGCGCGCGCTCTCGCCGGCGACACGGATCTCCGTCGCCTGGAGGATCTCGGTGCCGCCCGCGATCGCGACGCCCTCGACGGCCGCGATGATCGGCTTCGTCGGCCGGTAGTGGCGGAAGAGCGACTTCCAGATGATCTGCGGGTCGGCGGCCATGCGCCCCTGCACGTCGATCTCGGGATCGTCGCTCTCCGGTCCGCCCGACATCGCCTTCAGATCCGCGCCCGAGCAGAAGTTGCCGCCCGCGCCCGTCAGCAGGATGCAGCGCACGTGCGGGTCGATGCTCGCCGCCTCGTAGGCGTCGTACATGCGGATCAGCATGGCGCCCGAGAGCGCGTTCATGCGCTTCGGGCGGTTCATGGTGAGGATGACGAGGTGACCTTCGCGTTCGACGAGCAAGT
Source organism: Myxococcota bacterium (assembly GCA_036274295.1). Classification (GTDB taxonomy): domain Bacteria; phylum Myxococcota_A; class UBA9160; order UBA9160; family SMWR01; genus DASUFZ01. Next base: position 222 of record DASUFZ010000297.1, on the reverse strand, counting down.
CGGGCATGGCGTGGCTCCGGGTTAGAACTTCTTCTTCGTGGCTTGCAACGAGGCGTTGACCCTCGGGTCGTTCTCGAGCGTCGCGGTGAGCGTGTGCTGCTCGCCGAACTCGAGCATGCGCTTCGCGTGCGCGAGCACGGCGGGGTCGTAGCCGGCGAAGGTCGCCGCGAGCTCGCGCGCCGACGTCGCGAGCGCGTCCACCGGCACGACCTTGTTGACGAG
>DASUFZ010000296.1:0-13875 GCA_036274295.1 Myxococcota bacterium | reverse complement strand
TCGCTACTTCTGCCCCAGGTGCGGCGCGCCCGTCTACGGACGGCACCCGACGCCGCCGCAGGACCAGTCCGATCTCGTATGCATCTGCATCCCGAGCCTGGACCGGCCCGACGAAGTACGACCAACGGCCCACATCTGGTGTGGAAGCGGCCTCACGTACTTCGACACGCGCGACGACCTGCCTCGCTTCAGCGACGGCCGCTTGAGCCCGCCGAGTCAGCGTCCCTCGTGGCGCGCTCGTTAGTCGCCTCGCCTACGCCAGCCCCAGCTTCCGATCCTGCTCCGTCGGGTCGAAGTCCTCGAACTCGATGATGCCGAGGCGGGTGAAGGCCTCGCGGACGCGCGGGCTGATGAGGCCGAGGCGCTTCAAATTGGGGACGACGCGGGCGAAGAGCGCGCGGCGGAAGGCGTTGCCGAGCGGCGACGCGAGCACGACGGCGCGCAGCTCCTCGCGGTTCCATCCCATCATGCTGGCGATCTGGTCGCCGACGAGGCGGTTGCGCATCAGCTCGCACGCGTAGATGACGAAGTCCTCGCGGTCGCGCAGCTCGTTCGCGGGCATGTCCTGGTAGTAGTCGGCCAGCGAGAGCATGCCGAAGGCGACGTGGCGGGACTCGTCCTTCATCACGTAGCGGATCAGCTCCTTCAAGAGCGGCTCCTGCGCCACCTGGTACAGGTTGCCGAAGGCGGCCATCGCCAGGCCCTCGATGATGATCTGCATGCCGAGGTACTTGAAGTCCCAGCGCGAGTCCTTGATGGTCGCGTCGAGCAGCTCCTTCAGGCTCTCGTTGATCGGCCACTCCCACTCGAGCTTGTCGTGGAGGTAGCGGCTGAACACCTCGACGTGTCGCGCCTCGTCCATCGTCTGCGTGCCGGCGTAGTACTTGGCGTCCATCCACGGCACGCCGCCGACGAGCTGCGAGGCGACGATCAGCGCGCCCTGCTCCCCGTGCAGGAACTGCGAGAGCTGGAGCGAGATCTGCCCGTGGCGCAGGCGCGCGCGCTCCTTCGCGTCGAGCTTCTGGAAGGGCGGAAAGCTCTGGAGCGGGTTCACGGCCGCCGGGATGATCTCGCCCTCGGGCTCGACCTGCGTCGTCCAGTCGAGCTGCGTGGTCGAGTTCCACTGGTCGCGCTTGGCCTTCTCGTAGAGATCGCGCAGGCCTTCCTTCACGCTGCCGTAGTTCCAGACGTAGCTGGTGTCGAACGATGTGAGGATGGACTCGAGCTCGCGGTCGACGCCGCCCTGCTGGTTGATGCGAGGGGTGGCCGACATGGGGAACCTCCGGAGGGGCGCAGCTGCAGACCGGCACAGGCTAGCGTGCGGACCCCGACGGGGCGCGCTACGCCGTATCGGCATGAGCATCACCCAGCACGCCGAGCCGCTCTGCACGGACGACGGCGCGCCCGCGCTCGCGCTCCACATCGAGGGACGCCCGCGCGACCTCGGCGACGGCTTCGTGGTGCGCCGCCTGCTGCCGGCGGCTGCGCGCCGCACCGTCGGCCCCTTCATCTTCTTCGACCACATGGGGCCAGTGCGCATGGAGCCGGGCCGCGGCCTCGACGTGCGCCCGCATCCGCACATCAACCTGGCGACCCTGACCTATCTGTTCGATGGCGAGATCCTGCACCGCGACAGCCTCGGCACGGAGCAGGTGATCCGGCCGGGCGCGCTCAACTGGATGACCGCGGGCCGCGGCATCGCGCACTCGGAACGGTCTCCTCGCGAAGCGCGCGCCGCGGGTCCGTCGCTGCACGGGCTCCAGCTCTGGGTCGCGCTGCCGCGCGCGCACGAGGAGGCGGAGCCCTCGTTCCAGCACCACCCGGCCGACGCGCTCCCCGCGCAGGAGCGCGACGGCGTGCGCCTGCGCGTGATCGCCGGCGACGCCTACGGCGCGACCTCGCCCGCGCGCGTCTTCTCGCCGCTCTTCTACGTCGAGGCGCAGCTCGCGCGCGGCGCCTCGCTCGAGCTGCCGGACGAGCACGCGGAGCGCGCGGCCTACGTCGTCGAGGGTCGGGTCGGCTGCGACGGCGAGGCGTTCGGCAGCGGCAGCATGCTCGTCTTCCGCGAGGGCGCGCCGGTGGCTCTTCGCGCGCAGGCCGACGCGCGCGTCGCGCTGATCGGCGGCGCGCCGCTCGACGGCGAGCGACACATCTGGTGGAACTTCGTGTCGAGCCGGCCGGAGCGCATCGAGCGGGCGAAGGACGACTGGCGCAGCGGTCGCTTCCCGAAGGTGCCCGGCGACGAGCAGGAGTTCATCCCGCTGCCCGACTGAGGTGAGCCATGTCCCGCGAAGTCGTCGTCACCAGCACCGGGGCTGCGTTCGAGCAGCGCATCGAGGCGGGCCCGCACCGCTTCCGCAGCGACGAGCCGGCCGCCGTCGGCGGAGCCGATACCGGCCCCGGCCCGTACGACCTGCTGCTCGCCGCGCTCGGCAGCTGCACCGCGATGACGATCGGCCTCTACGCGCGGCGCAAGCGCTGGTCGCTCGAGCGGGTCAGCGTGCGCCTCACGCACGCGCGCGAGCACGTGCAGGACTGCGCGGACTGCGAGGAGAAGCCCGCCCGCATCGAGCGCATCGAGCGCCGCATCGCCTTCTGGGGAAATCTCGACGCCGAGCAGCGGAAGCAGCTCCTGGCGATCGCTGAGAAGTGTCCCGTCCACCGGACCTTGACCGGCACGCTCGAGATCCACACGACCCTGGCGGACAGCGGACCGGGCGGCGATCAGTGAGCCACTCTGCCGCCGAGCACGCCCGTCTCGAAGGGCAGCTCGGCGAAGGCGCCGTCCGGCGCGACGACGACGGCCAGCGTGCCGAAGCCCCAGCGCGGGCTCGAGATGTCGTCGAGCACGTCGAACGAGAAGGCGCCGGGCACGCCGCCCGGCGCATCTTCGGGCGTCGCGAGCCCGATGCCGCGCAGCTCGCCGGCGCGCACGACGGCGACGAGCCTCCAGTCGTCGCCTTGCAGGTCGCGCGCGACGCCGGCGACGCGCACCCGCACGCGCCCGCCGACACCCTCGGGCGTCGCGGACTCGATGCGGCCCTCGAAGCGCGCCGGCTCGTGGCGGAGCCCGGCCTTCTCGAGGTTCTGCGCGACCACCTCGAAATCGGCGATGTAGCTCGACAGCGCAGCGCCGATCTGGTTGCGGAGCCGCGCCGCCGCATCCAGCCGCGGCAGCACGAGGTCGAGCCAGCCCACCACCTCGGGGCTCGGCGCCGGCGGCTGGCTGTCGCAGGGCGGCGGCGGCTCGCCGGCGTCGACCTTGCCCGCGCCGAGCTCCCACGCCGCGGCCAGGCGCTCCGCGTAGACGCGCCCGACGATCTCGTTGCCGCGCGCGCTCCAGTGCGTGTTGGTGGCCCAGTAGGTGTCCTGGCCCGCCGCCTCGGCGTCGCGCAGGCAGGCCTCGAACGAGACGATCGGGCCGCGGAAGCCGTGACGCGCAGCGAGCGCCGCCACGATCTGGTCGGGCAGCTGGAAGCGCAGCTTCGACGCGCCCTGCCCCAGCGCCTCGAGCACGGGCCGCTGCCACTGCGGCGAGACGACGAAGTCCGGCGGCGCCATCGAGATCGCCACGCGCATGCCCTGGCGCTCGAGCGCCGCGGCGCGCGCGACGAGCGCGTCGAGCGCGTAGAGCGAGCCGCCGTACGCGTGCTCGAGCGGCTCGGAGCCGTAGTAGGGCGCCGCCCTGCCCTGCGTGCGGATGTAGTTGACGCGCGGCGCGAACGGCATCCCGTCGCGGTAGAACTTCTCGCGCTGGAAGGCCGGCTGCGTGCGCGTGAGGTAGATCGCCAGCGCGTAGTCGAGGAAGCGCAGCGGATACCTGCGCGGCACCTCCATGCCGGGTCCGACGAGGCGCACGTCCTCGCCGCCCTTGCGCACCGGCGCGCGCGCCATGCCCGCCGCGAAGAGCGAGTGCTGCGGCAGCTCCGCGAAATCGTTGCCGGCGTAGAGGTTGAAGAGCACGGCGTCGTGCTGGACGCGCTCGCCCCAGGTGCGCTCCTCCTGGATGTAGTCGAGGAAGGTGCTGCGCGAGATCCCGAAGTTGACGACGCGCACGGGGCGTCCGGACGCTGCGGCGAGCGCGTCGGCCAGCACCTTCGCGTAGGCGTACTGCGGGCGCGTCGCCGACTCGGCGAACGAATCGCCGAAGGAGAGGATGCGGAACTCGCCCTCCGGCCTCGCGGCGGCGACGTGCCCGTAGACGTCGTTGTAGCCGAGCTTCTCGAGATCGAAGTCGTCGGCGCCGATGCGCACCTCCTCGATCAGGAAGAGGCGCTCGTAGAGGCGGAAGAGCAGGTCGGCCGCGACGATCGAGACGGCGGCCGACGCGCAGAGCAGCGCCAGCGCCGTGAGTGCGCGGCGAGCCCGACCCGCGCCCGGCAAGGTGCCGCTCAGCCTTCCAGCGCGCGGCGGTACTCGGCGTACTCGACGAGCGCGCGCAGCGCGCGCACCGCGCGGTGCGCGCTCGCGTAGCAGACGCGGCCCTCGGCGAGCACGCCGCGCGGACCGGGGTTCCCGTAGTGGCGATCGCTGTTCACGAGCTCGGTCGCGGTCAGCACGGGCTTCTGGTGGCGCTCGGACGCCTCGCGCGCGGCCTGCGCGTAGCGGCGGTCCTGGCGCTCGTGGAACGCGACCATGCGCTCGAGGCCGTGCTCCGGGTAGAAGGGCCCGCTCTTCATCACGTACGCCGACGCCGCCTGGATGCCGATGCCGAGGTGGATCACCGCGTCCACGTCGGGATGCGCGCAGATCAGGTCGAGCACCTCGGGGATGGTGTCGCGCGTCTCGCCGCCGGCGAGGTCGATCGGGTTGTTGCGGCTCCAGCGCGCCGGAACCATCGAGTCGATCTTCTTCTTGATCTCCTCGGGCAGCGCGATCAGCTCGAGGCCGGCCGCGGCGCAGGCGTCGGCGGCGAGCACGCCCCAGCCGCCGGCCGTCGTGAACACCACCACGCGTCGGCCGCGCGGCAGCGGCTGGGTCGCGAAGGTCGCCGCCCACTCGAAGGCCTCCTCGACCGTGGGGGCGCGCACCGCGCCGCACTGGCGCAGCACGCCGTCGAAGACGCGGTCGTCGGTGGCGAGCGAGCCGGTGTGGCTGGCGGCCGCGCGCTTGCCCTCGGCCGCCACGCCGCCCTTCATCAGCACGAGCGGCTTGCGCGCGCTGAAGGCCCGCACCGATTCGACGAAGCGCGCGCCGTCGGCGACGCCCTCGACGTAGCCGAGCGCGACGGCGGTCTCCGGGTCGACGGCGAAGTAGTCGAGGTAGTCGGCCAGGGTCGTCTGCGCCGAGTTGCCGCAGGAGATGGCCTTCGAGATGCCGACGCCCGACTCGACGGCGTAGTTGAGGAACGACGACACGAGGTTGCCGCTCTGGCTGGCGACGGAGATGCGCCCGGGCGGCGGATACGGCGCCACGATCTGCGCGCACATCGAGACGGGCGTCGAGATGACGCCCTGCCCGTTCGGTCCGGCCAGCAGGATGCCCTGCTCGTCGCACAGCGCGACGAGCTCGCGCTCGAGCGCGCGGCCTTCGGGACCGGCCTCGCCGTAGCCGCCGCTGGCGACGAAGGCGGCGCGCACGCCGCGCGCGGCGCAGGCCCGGAGCAGCGGCAGGTTCGCGCTGACCGGCGTGCACACGAAGACGAGATCGGCGGCGCCCTGCGGAATCTCGGCGACGTCGCTGTAGCACTTGCGGCCGAGCACCTCGCCGCCCTCGCGGTTCAGCGGGAAGACCTCGCCGCGGTACTCGAAGCGCAGCAGGTTGTGGAGCGCCACGAAGCCGAACTTGCCGGGGTGCGCCGAGGCGCCGGCGACGATCACGCCGCGCGGGTGGAAGAGCGGTGCGAAGCGCGCGCGCAATTCGGCGTCGCCGAGGCGCTTGCGCGCGGGCGGCGCCGCGACCGGTTCCCCCAGCACGACCAGCGCGTCGACCGCAACGGGCGTCCCGCCGCGCACGATCAGCGGATTCAGGTCCACGCTCGCGACGTCAGGGCGCTCCTGCGCGAGGCGCGCGAGCCCCATCAGCACGTCGGCCAGCGCCTCGCGGTCGACCGCCGGCTCGCCGCGGAACGGGCCGAGGAGATGCTGCGTGGCCAGGCGGCCCGGCAGCGCACGCGCCTCTGCGCGCGAGAGCGGCACCGACGCGAAGACGACGTCCCGCAGGGCCTCGGCCAGGATGCCGCCGAGCCCGAGCATCACACACGCGCCGAGCTGCGGGTCGCGCACCAGGCCTGCGATCAGCTCGCGGTGTCCCCGCACCTGCTCCGCGACCAGCAGGGAAGTGTCGCCGTCCTCGGGCCTGCGCATGGCGAGCAGGTCGCGCGCGGCCGCCTCGACGGCCGCCGCATCCGCGAGGCCGAGCCGCACCAGCGAGCGCTCCGTCTTGTGGGCGATGGCGTCGCCGCAGAGCTTCAGCACGACCGGGAAGCCGAGCTCGCGGGCCGCTGCGGCCGCGGCCGCGGGTGTGTCGGCCAGCGCCTCGCGCGCCACCGGCACGCCATAGCCGGCGAGCAGCTGCTTCGAGACGTGCTCCGAGAGCGTGCGGCCGGCGGTGACGGTCATGGGGGCGGCATCCTACCAGACGACTCCGTTTCCGATCTCCGCTCGGCTGCGCCTCGCTGCGCGCGGCGGCGTTCGAATCGGCTCGAACCGGGTCTTCGCCGCCGCTTGCGGCGACCCGCGCGCCTGCGGCGCGCTACGCCGTGCCCCGAGCGAGCCCATCGGAGCTAGCCTCCGGCGCGGCGCTCCCCCCGCCGATACGCCTACCGGGAGGAGCGACGCATGTTCGGCAGCGGTTTCCTTGCGCACCTCGAGGTGCTCTTCGACCGCTTCGTCGAGCTGCTCGGCCAGGTCATCTTCTTCGACGTCGCCTTCTGGACGGACAAGGCCGACGTCCCGCTCGTCGTCCTCTGGCTGATGCTCGGCGCCGTCTACTGCACGCTGCGCTTCCGCTTCGTGAACCTGCGCGGCTTCCGCCATGCGCTCGACTGCGTGCGCGGGCGCTACACGCGGCCCGACGACGAGGGCGAGATCTCGCACTTCCAGGCGCTCTCGGCCGCGCTCTCCGGAACCGTCGGCCTCGGCAACATCGCGGGCGTGGCGGTGGCGGTCGGCATCGGCGGACCGGGCGCGCTGTTCTGGATGGTCGTCGCCGGCTTCCTCGGCATGAGCTCGAAGTTCGCCGAGGTGACCCTGGCGCAGTGTTTCCGCGTGCGTCGCGAGGACGGCCACTGGTCGGGCGGGCCGCAGCACTACCTGCGCGACGGACTCGCGCAGCGCGGCCTGCCGGGACTCGGCCGCGTGCTCGCGCCGATCTTCGCGGTCATGTGCATCGGCGGCAGCTTCGGCGGCGGCAACATGTTCCAGGCCAACCAGTCGTACGCGCAGTGGAAGCAGGTGCTGCCCTTCCTCGACGGCACGACCGGCGCGATCGTCTTCGGCTTCCTGCTCTCGGTGCTCGTCGGGCTCGTCATCATCGGCGGCATCCGGCGCATCGGCGAAGTGGCGTCCGCGCTCGTGCCGTTCATGTGCCTGCTCTACATGGCCTGCGGCCTCCTGATCGTGCTCATGCACATCGGGGAGCTGCCCGCGAGCCTGATGACCATCGCGCGCGACGCCTTCACGGGCGAGGCTGCGCAGGGCGGCTTCGTCGGCGTGCTGATCCAGGGCTTCCGGCGCGCGGCCTTCAGCAACGAGGCCGGCTGCGGCTCGTCGCCCATCGTCCACTCCGCGGCGCGCACCGAGGAGCCCGCGCGCGAGGGCTTCGTCGCGCTGCTCGAGCCCTTCGTCGACACCGTGATCGTGTGCGCGACGACCGGCATCGTGCTGGTGGTGACGGGCGCCTACGCCGCGCCCGACGCCGGCAAGGGCATCGCCATGACCTCGTGGGCCTTCGCGAGCGTCTTCCCGTGGTTTCCGGCGGTGCTCTCGCTGACCGCCTTCCTGTTCGCCTTCAGCACGATGATCTCGTGGAGCTACTACGGAGAGCAGTGCTGGGCGCATCTCTTCGGCGTCCGCTCGATCCTGCTCTACAAGCTGATCTTCCTGCTCTTCACCTGGCTCGGCGCGATCTTCCAGGCGCAGGCCGTGCTCGACTTCGGCGACATGATGATCCTCGGCATGGCCTTCCCGAACCTGATCGGCGTCGTGCTCCTCTCCGGCGTCGTGCGCAAGGCGCTCGACCGCTACTGGCAGCGGCTGCACGCCGGGGAGTTCGTGAGGCGCAGCTAGCGCGCGTCTACTGCACCTTGATCTGCTGCAGCTTCGTGAACATCACGCGGCCGGAGCCGCCGGCGAGACCGCCGCGCACCTCCTTCTGGCCGAGCGCGTTGGTGGTGTAGCCGAGCAGGGTCGACTTCTCGGTGCCGTACCAGTACGACGCGGCGAGCGGATAGGTGCCCGGCTGCGCGGGCGCGCGCAGGGTGAACACGACCTCGGCCGACGCCCAGCGCTTCGCCGCGGAATCCGACTGGATGCCAGGAACGTTGACGAAGGAGATGTTGCGCCCGAAGTCCGCGGGCCGGCGCTCCAGCCACTCCTGATGTGCCTCGCCGCCGACGCTGATCTCCGGCGGCCCGGCGATCTGCCAGCCGGCCGACGCCGCGGGCCGCGCGTACCAGCGGTGATCGCGGTCGACGAGGCCGACGCCGACCACGGGACCCGCGCCGCCCGTCACCTTCACCTGCACCTGGAAGACCTCGCCCGGCTTCACCGTCGCGGGCGCCTTCATCTCCACGGTGGAGGCCGCGTCGAGCGCGCGGATCTGCTCGACGAGCGTCTTGCGATCGGGCTCGGAGAGCGCCGCGTAGCCGCCCTGACCCGAGAGGATGACGGCGATGTGCTTCTGCTCGGTCGTCTCCTTGGTGGCCCGATCGCCGGCGCCCGCGAGCGCCGACGGATCGCGCGACGAGTGGCAGCCCGCGCAGAAGGGCGCCACGTCGGTCTGGAAGGAAGGCGTGCCGCCGGGATAGGCAGCGGCCGGCGCAGCGAGCGCGAGAGCGGCCAGGCAGATCGTCGCGAATCGGCTCATGTCGGATCCTCCTCGAATTCGGTGTGACAGCGCGCGCACTGACCTCGCACGAGATCGGTGTGCAGGAAATGGGTGTCGGCGCTGCCGGCCGGCTCGTGCACGCGATGGCACTCCACGCAGCGCACCGGCAGGTCGACGTTGTGCACGGGCAGAGAATGGAAGCGCATCGACGCCTGCGCCAGCGCATCCGACACTTCGAAACTCGCGTGACACTTCCGGCAGTCCTGGTCCCACAGCGGCGAGCCCATGTGCCGGGGCTCCTCGAAGCGGCCGGTCACGTACCAGAACGCGTCCTTCGCGGCGAGCGCCTTCACGCGCGCGCGGCCGACGAGACCCACGCCGCCGTGGCAATCGATGCAGCGGAAGGCGCCGTCCTCGCGCGTCTTCACCAGCGCGGCGCCGTGCGCGCCGGCCAGCGAGCGCGCGGGCACCAGGTCGAAGTCGCGGCGGATGCCCTGATGCAGCGGCAGGTCCGGCTCGAGATGGCAACTGTTGCAGAAGTCGTTGTTCTGCTCGAGCTGGTCGCTGAGCATCCAGCCGAGGGGGGCAGCGCCGACGCCGCCGAGCAGGGCGGCGAGAACGAGCGCGCGGCGCGGCATCGCGGAATTCTGGCACAGCGAAGCGCGCGGGCGTTACCTTGCGCGGCTCGCAGGAGGTGAAGCGATGCAGCTCGGCAAGCTCGGCGTCTGGACCTGGCTCGACGGATTTCCGGCGGACGCGGCGGCCGCGTTCGCGGCGCGCGTGGAGGCCTGGGGCTACGGCGCGCTCTGGGTCCCCGAGGCCGTCGGACGCGACCCGTTCTCGCTGCTCGGCTTCCTCGCGACGAAGACGCGCTCGCTCGTGCTCGCGACCGGCATCGCCAACATCTACGCGCGCGATCCGATGACGATGCGCGCCACGCGCGAGACGCTCGGCGAGCTGGCGGAGGGCCGCTTCCTGCTGGGCTTGGGCGTCTCGCACGCGCACCTCGTGGCCGGCATCCGCAAGCACGAGTACAAGCAGCCCGTCGCGACCATGAAGGCCTATCTCGAGGCGATGGACGCGGCGGTCTACATGGGTCCGAAGCCGAAGACGCCGGCGCCCGTCGTGATCGGCGCGCTGCGCACGAAGATGCTCGAGCTCTCGGCGACGAAGGCCAACGGCGCGCACCCGTACTTCGTGCCGCCGGAGCACACCGCGCGCGCGCGCAAGATCCTCGGCAAGAACGCGCTGCTCTGCCCCGAGCAGATGGTGCTGCTCGAGAAGGACGCCTCGAAGGCGCGCGCCATCGCGCGCTCCAACATGAAGATCTACTGCGGCCTGCCGAACTACCAGAACAACCTGAAGTGGCTCGGCTACAACGACGCAGATTTCGTGGACGGCGGCTCCGACCGGCTCGTCGACGCGATCGTCGCCTGGGGCGACGAGAAGGTGATCGCCGACCGCATCCAGGCGCACCTCGACGCCGGCGCGGATCACGTCTGCATCCAGCCCTTCCGCGCCGACGGCCAGCCGGGCCCCGACGAGAAGCTGCTCGAGATCTTCGCGCCGAAGAAGAACTAGCGTGGCCCAGCGCAGCTTCTGGGGCTGGGGCGTCGAAGGCGGCGGCCCCAGCGAGGAGCAGGCGCAGGCCATGGTGAAGACGTTCGCCGGGCGGCTCGGCACGGCGCCCGAGGCGCTGCGTCCGGCGCCGAAGATCGGCGACGTCTCGCTGCCGAAGCCGCGCTGCGCGCCGCCCGACGCGCTCGCCGAGATCTGCGCGACGACGCCGCAGGAGCGCGCCGCGCACACCTACGGGCGCAGCTACCGCGACATCGTGCGCGGCGCCGCCGGCGATTTCGCGCCCGCACCGGACTTCGTCGCCTTTCCGTTCAGCGAGGCGCAGGTCGTCGCGCTGCTCGATTGGTGCAGCCGCGCGCGCGTCGCGGCGATCCCCTACGGCGGCGGCTCGTCGGTCGTGGGCGGCGTCGAGGCGCAGGTCGGCGACGCCTACAAGGGCGCCATCTCGATCGACCTGACCCGGCTCGCGCGCGTGCTCGAGATCGACCGCACCTCGCGCGCGGCGCGCATCGAGGCCGGCATCCTCGGGCCGGCGCTCGAGGACGCGCTGCGCCCGCACGGGCTGACCTTGCGCCACTTCCCGCAGTCGTTCGAGTTCTCGACCCTCGGCGGCTGGATCGCGACGCGCTCGGGCGGCCACTACGCCACGCTCTACACGCACATCGACGATTTCGTCGAGAGCCTGCGCGTGGTGACGCCGCGCGGTGTGCTCGAGAGCCGCAGGCTCCCGGGCTCGGGTGCAGGCCCGTCGCCGGATCGCCTCTTCATCGGCTCGGAGGGCGCGCTCGGCATCGTCACCGAGGCGTGGATGCGCCTCCAGGACCGCCCGCGCTTCCGCGCCAGCACGTCGGTGCGCTTCGAGGGCGCGGACGCCTTCCTGCGCGGGGCGCGCGCCGTGCGCGCCCTCGCGCAGACGGGCCTCTTCCCGACGAACTGCCGCCTGCTCGATCCGAACGAGGCGCTCAACTCCGGGGCCGCCGCGGGCGACGCCGCCGTGCTCGTGCTCGGCTTCGAGAGCGCGGACCACGCGCTCGACGCCTGGATGGCGCGCGCGGTGGAGTGCTGCCGCGACGCCGGCGGCCTCGTGCCGCGCGACGCCGTGCGCACGCGCACCGACGAGGGCGCGTCGCGCGAGGGCGCGGCCGGCGCCTGGCGTCAGGCCTTCCTCAACGCGCCCTACTCGCTCAACGTGTTCGCGCGCGCCGCCATCGTCGCCGACACCTTCGAGACCGCGATCACCTGGGACCGCTTCGAGAGCTTCCACGGCGAGGTGTCGTCGCGCGTGCAGCAGGCGCTCGATTCGGTCTGCGGCGGCGGCACGCTCGCCTGCCGCTTCACGCACGCCTATCCGGACGGCCCTGCGCCCTACTACACCTTCGCGGGTCCGGGACGTCGCGGCAGCGAGCTCGCGCAGTGGGACGCCATCAAGGCGGCGGCCTCGGAGGCCGTGCTGGCGAACGGCGGCACCATCACGCATCACCACGCCGTCGGCCGCGTGCACCGGCCGTGGTACGACCGCCAGCGCCCGGATCTCTTCGCGGCGGCGCTGCGCGCGGCCAAGGCCGAGCTGGATCCGTCGGGCGTGATGAACCCCGGCGTGCTGGTTGATCCGTAAGTATCTTGCGCGGCCATGACGCGCATCAACGAGAACTACCGCAAGCTCCCCGCCGGCTATCTCTTTCCCGAGATCGGCCGGCGCGTCGCCGCCTACGCCGCGGCGAATCCCTCCGCGAAGATCATCCGGCTCGGCATCGGCGACGTGACCCTGCCGCTCGTGCCGGCCGTCGTCGACGCGCTGCGCGACGCCGCGCAGGAGGCGGGCACGCCGGCGGGCGTCCACGGCTACGCGCCCGACCAGGGCTACGACTTCCTGATCGAGGCGATCCTCGAGCACGACTACCGCGCGCGTGGCGTGTCGCTCGAAGCCGACGAGATCTTCGTCTCCGACGGCAGCAAGCAGGACTCGGGCAACATCCAGGAGATCTTCGGGCTGGACGTGCGCGTCGCGGTGACGGACCCGGTCTACCCCGTCTACGTCGACACCAACGTGATGGCGGGCCGCACGGGCTCCGTCGACGAGAAGGGCCGCTTCGCCGGCATCACCTACCTCGCCTGCAACGAGGCGAACGGCTTCGTGCCGCCGCCGCCCGACCAGGACCTCGACCTCGTCTACCTCTGCTCGCCGAACAACCCGACCGGCGCCGTGATGACCCGCGCGCAGCTCGAGGCCTGGGTGGCGTGGGCGCGAAAGCGCGACGCCGTGCTGATCTTCGACGCCGCCTACGACGCCTTCATCCAGGACGCCGCGCTGCCGCGCTCGATCTACGAGATCGAGGGGGCGAAGCAGTGCGCCATCGAGATGCGCAGCTACTCGAAGCGCGCGGGCTTCACCGGGCTGCGCTGCGCCTACACCGTCGTGCCGAAGGGCGTGACGGGCACCACGGCGTCGGGCGAGCGCGTGCCGCTGCGCAACCTGTGGGCGCGCCGCGTGTCGACGAAGTTCAACGGCGTGCCCTACGTCGTGCAGCGCGCGGCGGCGGCGGTCCACACGCCGGAGGGACGCAAGCAGACCGGCGAGCAGGTCGCGTACTACATGGAGAATGCGCGCACCTTGAAGCGCGGGCTCGGCGGCGCCGGCTTCGCCTGCTTCGGCGGCGAGAACGCGCCCTACCTGTGGATGCGAACGCCCGGCGGCCTCACGTCGTGGGCGTGCTTCGACAAGCTGCTCGCGGAGGCGCACGTCGTGTGCACACCGGGCAGCGGCTTCGGCTCCGCGGGCGAGGGCTACGTGCGGCTCTCGGCCTTCAACAGCCGCGAGAACGTGGAAGAGGCGATCCGACGGGTGAAGAAGGCCTTCGCAGGCTAGAGCCGCTGGCGCTGCTCGCGGCGGCTGCGCTCGTGCTCGTGGTGTCGGGCATCCGGCCCCATGAGCGCGGCACGTGGTGGCTGGAGGTCGCGCCGGTGCTGATCGGCGCGCCGCTCCTCGTCGCAACGTATGCGCGCTTCCGCCTGTCGCCGCTCCTGTATCGCCTGCTCGTCCTGCACGCGCTGATCCTCTGCGTCGGCGGTCACTACACCTACGCGCGCGTGCCGCTCGGCTTCTGGGCGCAGGAGCTGTTCGATCTGTCGCGCAACCACTACGACCGCATCGGCCACTTCGCGCAGGGGTTCGTGCCCGCCATCCTCGCGCGCGAGATCCTGCTGCGGCGCTCGCCGCTCGTGCGCGGCAAGTGGCTCTTCTTCCTCGTCGTCAGCGTGTGTCTCGCCTTCAGCGCGTTCTACGAGCTGATCGAGTGGAGCGCGGCGCTG
>DASUFZ010000295.1:0-3015 GCA_036274295.1 Myxococcota bacterium | reverse complement strand
CGTGGTCGGCCCGATGGTCGCGATCGAGCGCCACCTGCGCGCGCTCCAGCGCGGCGACTACACGTCGCGCGTGACGGTGCGCAGCAGCGACCATCTCTACTCGGAGCTGGCCGATCAGCTGAACGAGCTGGCGTCGCGACTCGAGACCTCGCGCGCGCGTTAGTGAACTCCGCTCGCCTGCGGCTCGCTGCGCGCGGCGGCGTTCGATAGAAGGGCCGACCGGGCCTCCGCCGCCGCTTGCGGCGACCCGCTCGCTTCGCTCGCTCCGCGCCGGTATCTTGCGCGCCTTCTTCTACGCGCCCTCCGGTCCCAGCTCATGAAGCCGACCCGCCGTCCCCAGCGTCCCGAGTTCTCGTCCGGCCCCTGCGCCAAGCGCCCCGGCTGGAGCCTCGACGCGCTCGCGGGCGCCCTGGTCGGCCGCTCGCACCGCGCCAAGGCGGGCAAGGACCGCCTGAAGGCGGTGATCGACAAGAGCAAGGCGCTGCTCGGCATGCCTGCGGACTACAAGCTCGGCATCGTGCCGGCCTCCGACACGGGCGCGATCGAGATGGCGATGTGGTCGCTGCTCGGACCGCGCGGCGTCGACGTGCTGGCGTGGGAGAGCTTCGGCCAGGGCTGGGTCACCGACGTGACCGAGCAGCTGAAGCTGAAGGCGGTCGCGCGTGAGGCGGACTACGGCGAGCTGCCGGATCTCTCCGCCGTGGACTTCGGCAACGACGTGATCTTCACCTGGAACGGCACCACGTCGGGCGTGCGCGTCCCGAACGGCGACTGGATCCCGCAGCAGCGCGCGGGCCTCACGCTCTGCGACGCGACCTCGGCGGTCTTCGCGATGGAGCTTCCGTGGGAGAAGCTCGACGTCACCACGTGGTCGTGGCAGAAGGTGCTCGGCGGCGAGGCCGCGCACGGCATGCTCGCGCTCTCGCCGCGCGCGCTGGAGCGCCTCCAGAGCTACACGCCCGCGTGGCCGCTGCCGAAGATCTTCCGCATGCAGGAGAACGGGAAGCTCCTCGCCGATCTGTTCGAGGGCTCGACGATCAACACGCCCTCCATGCTGTGCGTCGAGGACGCGCTCGATGGTCTCGCCTGGGCCGAGCGCGAGGGCGGCCTCGCGGGACTCGTCGCGCGCTCGGAGGGCAACCTGGCGGCGCTCGCCGCGTGGGTCGAGCGCACGCCGTGGGTGGACTTCCTGGCGCGCGATCCGGCGACGCGCTCCTGCACGTCGATGTGTCTCCAGGTCGTCGATCCCTGGTTCCGCGCGCAGGACGAGAGCGCGCGCGCCAAGGTGATCAAGAACCTGGTCGCGCTGCTCGAGAAGGAGGGCGTCGCGCTCGACGTCGCGAGCTACCGCGACGCGCCGCCGGGCCTGCGCATCTGGGGCGGCGCCACCGTCGAGCGCAGCGACATCGAAGCGCTGCTGCCCTGGCTCGACTGGGCGTGGGGCGAGGTGCGCGGGAAGTAGGTCCGCGCGCCGCGCGCTCCGTGATAGCCTGCGCGCGTGAGTTCTCTCCGGATCGCGTTCGTCCTCACGTTCGTTGCTCTCCTCGCCCGCTCCGCCGCCTACGCCGATTCGTACACGGCGATCCCCGGCACGCGCGTCTCCCTGGTGCTGCCCGAGAAGTTCGAGGTCGCCTCGGAGTTCGCCGGCATCGGCTGGCGCGACGCGGGCGCGTCGCTCCACATCGTCGAGCTGCCGGCGCCCGCGGAGCAGATGAAGGCGTCGTTCACGAAGGCCGACCTCGCCAGCAAGGGCATGGCGCTGCTGCGCTCCGAGGACGTCGAGACGGCGATGGGACCCGCGCGCCTGTTCCACGCGAGCCAGGTCGCGCAAGGCATGGAGTTCCGGAAGTGGCTGCTGGTGGCGGGAAGCGCGGACACGACGGTGATGCTCACGGCGACGGCGCCGAGCACCGTGGCCGACGACCTCGAGGACACCTTCCGGCGCTGCCTGCTGACCGCCCGCTGGGAGCCGCAGCGCGTGGTCGATCCGCTGGCCGGGCTGGGCTTCGCGGTGTCGGAGACGAGCGACCTGAAGGTCGCCAGCTCCATGATGGGAGCGATGATCCTGCTCACGAAGGGCGGCGTGAAGACCACGGCCTCACCGGGCGACCCCTTCGCCATCGTCGGGCGCTCGACCGCCGAGGTCGCCATCTCCGACCTCGCCGCCTACTCCAGGAAGCGCCTGACCGGGACGATCAAGATCGCCGACATCGAGGTCGAGCAGGAGTCCGAGCGCGTGATCGCCGGCATGCCCGGCTACGAGCTGGTCGCCTCCGCCACGGCCGAAGGCTCGACGCCCGTCGCCGTCTACCAGGCGCTGGCCTACGACGGACAGCAGTACTTCCTGATCCAGGGTCGTGTCGGCGTCGGCGAGAAGGATCGCTACCTCGAGCAGTTCCGGCAGATCGCCCGCAGTCTTTCGATCAAGAAGTGAGGAGACCCCCATGCCCCGCCTGCGCCAGGTTCCCCGTTCCGAGGTCCACCCGAACGGGCTCACCCTCTACAAGATGCTCTTCGGCGAGCGCGATCCCGTGAAGCAGCCGGGCACGGCGACCGGCTCGCCCGGCAACTGGTGGACGGTCTTTGCCGGCGTGCCCGACTGCTTCGATCACGCCGTGCAGGGCTTCGCCTTCTACCGCAGCCCGAAGCGCAAGCTCGATCCGAAGCTGCGCGAGCTCGGACAACTGCGCGCGGGATTCGCGCGCGGCAGCCAGTTCGTCTTCTCGCAGCACTGCAAGGCCGGCCGCAACGTCGGTCTCTCCGAGGAGCAGATCGCGGCGATCCCGGGATGGTCGGTCGCGACGTGCTTCTCGCCCGTCGAGCGCGCCGTGCTCGCCTACACCGATTGCCTCGTGCTCGACGGCGGCCGCACGCCGGACTCCGTCTTCGCGGCGCTGCGCACGCACCTTTCGGAGGTGGAGATCCTCGAGCTCACCTACATCACCTGCATGTACGACATGCACGCGGTGATGTGCCGCGCGCTGCGCCTCGAGTTCGACGACGTCGACGAGCGCG
>DASUFZ010000294.1:0-54889 GCA_036274295.1 Myxococcota bacterium | reverse complement strand
TCCTTGCCGACGTAGAGGTTCACGGTGCCGGGACCGCTGCCGACGTAGCCGAAGTCGGCGTCGGCCATCTCGCCGGGACCGTTCACGATGCAGCCCATCACGGCGATCTTCACGCCGCGCAAGTGGTTCGTGCGCGCGCGGATGCGCGCCGTCGTCTCCTCGAGATCGAAGAGCGTGCGCCCGCACGAGGGGCACGAGATGTACTCCGTCCACGAGGTGCGCAGGCGCGCGCCCTGGAGGATCCGGTAGCCGAGCGAGAGCGCGCCGGCGGCGTCGTCGAAGCCCGCGAGCAGGACCACGTCGCCGATGCCGTCGCAGAGCGGCGCGCCGACGTCGACCGCGGCGCCGAGCAGCGCGGCGGTCGCGTCCTCGCCGGAGCCGCGCCAGTAGCGGAGCGCGATCGGCACGTCGGCCGCGCCGCGCGCGCGCAGCCGCGCCGCCAGCAAGCGCTGCGCGTGGATCGGCGGCTCGGCGTCGACGGAGATCGAGAAGCCTTCGAGGCCTGCGCGCGCGCTCGCGTCGAGCACGCGGTCGACGAGGCGCGGGACGTCCTCCAGCGCGCAGCGCAGCTCCCACTCGAGGAGCGTTCCGTGCGCGCGGGCGCTCTCCGCGACCGCCGTGAGCTCGTCGTCGTCGACGAGGGTGCCGGCCAGCGCCGTGAGCCGCGCGCTCCACAGCGCGTGAGTCGTGGCCATGCGCGCCTCGGCGCGCACGCGCAGCGGCATGCCCGGCAGCGCGGCCTCGAGGGCGCGCGCGAACGACTCCACGCGCAGGGCATCGGGCGTGTCGAAGAAATCGACGCCGACGCCCTCGCAGCGGATCTCGGGCACGCGCGCGAGCGCGTCGGCAAGCTCGGCGACGGCGCGCTCGGGCGCAGCCGGCACGGGGCCGAGATGCAGCTCGACACGCACGGGGTTCGCGCCACCGATCGCGAAGTCGCCTTCGCCGAGGCTGCGCGTGGCGCGGCGGCGCTGCGCGAACGGGTCGTCGGCGAAGGTGGCGCCCGGTGACGGCGGCGCCGCTTGTGTCGCTCGCCAGCGCGCCTCGCTGCGGCGCGCGAGCGCGAGCGCGACGGGGATCTCCTTGACGGGATCCTCCGTCAGCGAGACTCGGATGGTGTCGCCGATGCCGTCCTCGAGCAGGCTGCCGATGCCGATGCCGCTCTTGACGCGGCCGTCTTCGCCGTCGCCGGCTTCGGTGACGCCGACGTGGAACGGGTAGCTCGGCGCCGCGAACGACCCGGGTGCGGTGCCCGCCGCGCGCGCGGCGCGCTCCTCGAGGCGCGCCGCCAGCAGGCGGTAGGCGTGGATCGCCACCTGCGGGTTGCTCGCCTTCATCGAGAAGACGACGTCGCGGTAGTCCTCGTCCTCGCAGACGTCGAGGAACTCGAGCGCGCTCTCGACCATGCCCTCCGCGGTGTCGCCGTAGCGGTTCATGATGCGGTCGGCGAGCGAGCCGTGGTTCGTGCCGATGCGCATGGCGCGCCCGAGCGACTTGCAGCGCCGCACCAGCGGCCGGAAGCGCTCGGCCGCGCGCAGGGTCTCCTCTTCGTACTCGGCGTCGCTGTACTCGCGCACCGCGAACTTCTTCTTGTCGACGAAGTTGCCGGGGTTGATGCGCACCTTCTCGACGTGCAGCGCGGCCTCGAGCGCGGCATTCGGCGTGTAGTGGATGTCGGCCACGAGCGGCACGCGCACGCCGCGACGGCGCAGCTCCTGCGCGATCGCGCGCAGGTTCTCCGCCTCCTTCAAGGAGGGCGCGGTGATGCGCACGATCTCGCAGCCCGCGCCGACGAGCCGCTCCGCCTGCTCGACCGTGCCGATCGTGTCGAGCGTGTCGGTCGTCGTCATCGACTGCACGCGGATCGGGTTGTCGCCGCCGATCGCCACGTCGCCCACCTTCACGACGCGCGTGGGACGCCGCCGCGGGGCGAAGACGTCGCGCACGAAGGGCAGGGCCACCTCTACTTCCCGCCGGCGATCAGCTCGTCGAGGCGCGCGAAGGCGTCGGGGAGCTTGTCGGGCTCGTTCCCGCCGGCCTGCGCGAAGTCGGGGCGTCCGCCGCCCTTGCCGCCGACCTTCGCGGCGACCTCGCGGATCAGGTCGCCGGCCTTGAAGCGCTTCGTCAGATCCGGCGTCACGCCGAGCGCGAGCGTCACGCGCCCGTCCTCCTGCGCGGCCAGCAGCACGATCCCGCTGCCGAGCCGCCCGCGCAGCTCGTCGACCATGCTGCGCAGCTCGCGCGCATCGACGCCCTCGACGCGCGTGGCGATCCGGCGCACGCCGCCGACCTCGCGCGCGCCGGCGCTGAGATCGGCCGAGGCTGCGCCGCGCTTCTCGCGGCGCAGCCGCTCGATCTCCTGGTCGGCCGCGCGCCGCTCCTCGAGCAGCTTCTCGACGCGCGCCGGCAGCTCGCCGACCGGCGACTTCAGCAGCTCGGCGAGCCGGCGCAGCATGCGCTCCTGCTCGCGCAGGTGCTCGAGCGCGCCGAGCCCCGTCAACGCCTCGATGCGCCGCACGCCGGCCGCGATGCCCGACTCACCGACGATCTTGAGGAGCCCGATGTCGCCCGTCGCGCGCGCGTGCGTGCCGCCGCAGAGCTCGGTCGAGAAATCGCCGAAGCTGATCACGCGGACGACGTCGCCGTACTTCTCCTCGAAGATCGCGACGGCCCCCGCCGCGATGGCCTCGCGGTAGTTCATCGAGCGGATCTGCGCGGGCGCGTTGCGCTCGATCCAGTCGTTGACGTGGTCCTCGATGGCGCGGATCTCGGCGTCGTCGAGCGGCGCGTCGTGCGTGAAGTCGAAGCGCAGGCGGTCTGGCGAGACCAGCGAGCCCTTCTGCATGGCCTGCGGGCCGAGCACCTGGCGCAGCGCGGCGTGGAGGAGATGCGTGCCCGAGTGGTTGCGCACGGTGGCGGCGCGCGCCTCGGCATCCACTGCGAGCCGCGCCTGCGAATCGATGAAGATCTCGCCCGAGGATACGCGTCCGCGGTGCACGATCAGCTCGCCGGCCGGCTTCTGCGTGTCGCGGATCTGCACCTTGCCGGTGTCGGTCGTGAGGCTGCCGCGGTCGCCGACCTGGCCGCCGCTCTCGGCGTAGAAGGGCGTCTCGTCGACGACGATCTCGACCTCCTCGCCCGCGATGGCCTTGTCGCGGCTCTCGCCGTCGACGAGCAGCGCGCGGATCGTCGAGCGCGTCTCGAGCGCGTCGTAGCCGCGGAAGCTGCTCTGGAGGTCGGACGCGAGGCGCCCGTAGATCTCGCCGACGCGCGCATCGCCGCTGCCCTTCCAGGCGGCGCGCGCCCGCGCGCGCTGCTCCTGCATGGCGGCGTCGAAGCCCGCCTGCTCGAGCTGCATGCCCTGGTCGCGCAGGATGTCGGCGGTGAGATCGAGCGGGAACCCGTAGGTGTCGTAGAGGCGGAAGCCGACCTCGCCCGGCAGCGACTTCGCCCCGCGCTGCTTCTGGCGCGCGATCTCCTCCTCGAGCAGCGCGAGCCCGCGCGTCAAGGTCTCGAGGAAGCGCTTCTCCTCGCGCTCGATGCGGTCCGCGATGAAGGCGCGCCGCTCGGAGAGATCCGGGTAGGCGCCCGCCATCGCGTCGATGACGGCGTCGGCGACGCGGAAGAGGAACGGCCGCTCGACGCCGAGGCGCACGCCGTGGCGCGCCGCGCGGCGCAGGATGCGGCGCAGCACGTAGCCGCGTCCCTCGTTCGAGGGCAGCACGCCGTCGCCGATCAGGAAGGTCAGCGCGCGCGCGTGGTCGGCGACGACGTTGAGCGAGACGTCCTTCTCCGGATCGCGCCCGCGCGCGACGCCGGAGATCTCCTGCGCGCGCAGCAGGATCGGCTGGAACAGGTCGGTGTCGTAGACCCAGTCCTTGCCCTGGAGCACGGCCGCCATGCGCTCGAGGCCCGCGCCCGTGTCGACGCAGGGACGCGGCAGCGGGTTCATCTGCCCCGACGCGCTGCGGTCGAACTGCATGAACACGAGATTCCAGATCTCGAGCCAGCGCCCGGACTCGTCGGTCGGGTCGAAGCCGGGGCGGCTCCCGGGCTTCGGGCCCATGTCGAAGTAGATCTCCGAGCAGGGGCCGCAGGGACCGGTGTCGCCCATCTGCCAGAAGTTGTCGGCCTCGTCGAGGCGGACGATGCGGTCCGCGGGCAGGCCCACTTCCTCGCGCCAGATGTGCGCGGCCTCGTCGTCCTCGCGGAAGACCGTGACGCCGAGCTTCGCCTCGGGGATGCGATAGACGCCCGTGACGAGCTCCCACGCCCAGGCGATCGCCTCGCGCTTGAAGTAGTCGCCGAAGGAGAAGTTCCCGAGCATCTCGAAGAACGTGAGGTGGCGCGGGGTGCGGCCGACGTTCTCGAGATCGTTGTGCTTGCCCGAGACGCGCATGCACTTCTGCGAGGTGGCGGCGCGCTTGTACTCGCGCGTCTCCTCGCCGAGGAAGGTGCGCTTGAACTGCACCATGCCGGCGTTCGTGAAGAGCAGGGTCGGATCGCCCTGGGGCACCAGCGAGGAGCTGGTCACGCGGCGATGACCGCGCTCCTCGAAGAAGCGCAGGAACGCCTCGCGAATCTCGTCGGCCGAGAAGCCCAAGAGCCCTCCGGGGTCGAAAACGGACGCCGGAGAATAGCCTGCGGGCCCTTAGAAGCGCTGGATGAAGCCGTCGTCCTCGGGCTTCTTCTCTTCCTTGAGGATCTCTTCCTCGGCCTTCTCCTTGTCGCCCTCGAAGTTGTCCCAGGTCGAGTCGGAGGTGGAGGCGATGCCGCGGAAGCGGAGCGCGAAGTCGTCCGGGTTCGACACGTGCTTGAGGGCCTCTTCGTACGTCACCAGCTGGCCCTTCACGTGCTGCATCAGCGACTGGTCGAAGGTCTGCATGCCGTAGGTCGAGAAGCCCTTGGCGATCGCGTCGTGGATCTCCTTGGTGCGGTCCTTGTCGGCGATGCACTCGCGCACGCGCGCCGTGGTGACGAGCACCTCGAGCGCGGGTACGCGGCCCTTGCTGTCGGCGCGCGGGACGAGGCGCTGCGAGACCACGGCCTTGAGGATCGACGCGAGCTGGATGCGCACCTGCTTCTGCTGGTAGGGCGGGAACACCGAGATGATGCGGTTGATCGTCTCGGTGGCGTCGAGGGTGTGGAGCGTGCTCATCACGAGGTGGCCGGTCTCGGCCGCCGTGATGGCGGTCTCGATCGTCTCGAAATCGCGCATCTCACCGACGAGGATCACGTCGGGGTCCTGCCGCAGCGCCGCACGCAGCGCGCTCGCGAACGTCATGGTGTCGACGCCGATCTCGCGCTGGTTGACGATCGAGCGCCGGTCCCGGATCAGGAACTCGATCGGGTCCTCGATCGTCATGATGTGGCAGGTGCGGTTGCTGTTGATGTAGTCGATCATCGCGGCGAGCGTCGTCGACTTGCCGGAGCCGGTGGTGCCGGTCACGAGGATCAGGCCGCGCTGCTCCATCGCGATCGACTCGATCACCTTGGGCAGGTGCAGCTGCTCGATCGACTTGACGCCGAAGGGGATCACGCGGAAGACGATCCCGACGGTGCCGCGCTGCTGGAAGCAGTTGACGCGGAAGCGGCCGAGGCCGGCGATGCCGTAGGCGAGGTCGACCTCGCGCGTCTCGTCGAACTTCGCCTTCTGGACCGGGCTCATGATCCCGTAGGCCATCTTCTGGACCTGCTCGGGCGAGAGCCGTTCGCCGTTCTTCAACGGAACGAGCGCGCCGTCCACGCGGAACATGGCCGGCAGACCCGGCTTCAGGTGGATGTCCGAAGCGCCGCCCTTGAGGGCGATCTTGAGGATCTCGTTCAGCTCCAACTCTGCGTCCCCTCACGGGTCTGGCGGCCCGGTCGCCCGCCCTCTTTCGACAGTACGAAGGGGCCTCTTGAGACGAGCAACGCGCTCAGGTCGGGCGCCGACTCGGTCGAAACGAGGGGGCCGGTCGCTCGCAGGGCGTCCGCTGGAGGGGTCGATGCCGACGTCGGAGATCCGCCTGCGCGCGCGCCACGGGCTCGCCCTGGCCGCTTCTCTTGCCGCGGTCTGGGGGGTCGGCTGCGTGCCGATGCCCGTCACCGTGACGCCTCCGGTCGAGGGCAGCTTGCGCGACGCCCAGACGGGTCAGCCGGTGGCGGGCGCCATCGTGGTCGTGCGCTTCGACGCCCGTTACGACGATCTGCTGCCCGATCGCGACGTCATCGCGCACCGCGAGCTCACGTCCGCTGCGGACGGAAGCTTCGAGCTCGGGCGGAGCGCGGCCGCCGGGTTCTCCGTGTGGCCCTTCGTGCGCAGCGAGGCGCGCATCGTCGGCGTGATCGCCGACGGCTACCGCTGTCCGTCGACGCGCGTGGTAGCGGGCGGCGCCGTCGAGCTCGAGCTCTCCCCGGCGCTCGACGACGACGACCGCCGTGAGTCGTGCCGCCCGATCGGCGCGCGCGCGACCGAGGCGCCGCGCTACCTGGCCGCCTGGCAGGCGCTCCACCCCCGCATCGATTCCCATGCGCAGCGCGAGGAGCAGCGCGAGCTCGCGCGCGTCATCGCCGCGCGCAGCACATTCGGCTACGGCGAGAACTGCCGCGGCCCCGTCGTCGACATGGCGCTCGCGCCCGATGGCCGCCACGCGGCGTGGATCGTCGCGGCGGGCGCGTCGGCGAGCGTCGAGGTCCGCGCGATCGACGCGCTGGCGAAGCGGAGCGCGCCCGTCGCGCTATCGAAGGATCGCGCGGCGCGCCGGCTGGCGTGGACCGCGCGCGGCGAGCTGCTGCTATGGGAGCCCGCGAGCGAGCTCGACCGGGCGCTCTCCTCGTCGCGCCTCTCGGGTCGCGGCGCGGGCACCGAGGTCGTCTGGCGGGAGGGTTCGGGCGCGCCGCCGGCGTCGGCCGGCAGCGAGCGCAACAGCCCGCTTCCGCTCGAGCCCGCCGACCTGCGCGACGAAGGCGACGCGCGCTGGCTCGGCCGCAGCTTCCAGGTGACGCGCGCGCTCGACCCCGAGACGGGCCTGCCGCGCGAGAGCCTGCAGATCTCGAGCGGCCCGCGCGAGTCGCGCACGATCGCGCTGCCGGGCGAGCCCTGCGGACCGCGCGGAGAGTTCGGTCAGCCGCAGATGCGGATCGCGGCCGACACGCGCACGGCGCTCGACCTCCGCTTCACCGGCGGCAGCTGCGGCGTGGTCGCGATCGACCTCGAATCAGGCGAGTGGAACCGGCTCGACGGCCCGGCGCGCGCCAGCAGCTGCGGCACCGACCGGCGCGTCCCCAAGGCGCACCTGCGGACGGCGCTGCGCGGGTACCTGACGAACGTCGAGGACGCGCTCGCGCATGCGGGCGCCGACGCGAGCGCCTCCTTCTCGCTGCGCATCGCGGAGAACGGCTCCACCCTGGCCACGTCGCAGAGCATCACGGGCGAGCTGGTGCGGGTGGAAGTCCCGCGCTTCCCGATCCAGACGCCGCTGCGGCGCATCGAGGTCGGCGTGCTCAGCTCCGGCGGCACCGGCAGCGCGCCGGCGCCGGTGCCGCAGAGCGAGCCGGAGATCGAGCCGCTCTGAGCGGCTCTACTCCTCTTCGCCCTCCGCCTCCTCGGCCGGCGCGGCGACCGTCACCGGAATGCCGCGCTTGATCCCGTGGCGCGCGTAGACCGCCTCGGCGAGGCGCTCGCACACGGCGGGGTTCTCGATCAGGAAGCGGCGCGCGTTCTCGCGGCCCTGTCCGATGCGCTCGTCCTCGAAGGAGAACCAGGCGCCGCTCTTCTCGACGATGCCGGCTTCGGCGCCGAGATCGAGCAGGTCGCCTTCGCGCGAGATCCCCTGGTTGTAGAGGATGTCGAACTCGGCCTGTCGGAAGGGCGGCGCCACCTTGTTCTTCACCACCTTCACGCGCGTGCGGTTGCCCACGACCTCCTCGCCCTCCTTCAGCGCGGCGATGCGGCGCACGTCGAGCCGCACGGACGAATAGAACTTCAGCGCGTTGCCGCCCGTGGTGGTCTCCGGGTTGCCGAACATCACGCCGATCTTCATGCGGATCTGGTTGATGAAGATGACCGTGGCGTTGGACTTGGCGACGGTGCCGGTCAGCTTGCGCAGCGCCTGGCTCATCAGCCGCGCCTGCAGGCCGACGTGCTGATCGCCCATCTCGCCCTCGATCTCGGCGCGCGGCACGAGCGCGGCCACCGAATCGACCACGACGAGGTCGATGGCGCCCGAGCGCAGCAGCACGTCGACGATCTCCAGGGCCTGCTCGCCGGTGTCCGGCTGCGACACCAGCATGTCCTCGACGCGGACGCCGAGGCGCCGCGCGTAGCCGACGTCGAGCGCGTGCTCGGCGTCGACGTAGGCCGCGACGCCGCCGCGGCGCTGCGTCTCGGCGACCGAGTGGAGCGCGAGGGTCGTCTTGCCGCTCGCCTCGGGCCCGAAGATCTCGACCACGCGCCCGCGCGGCAGGCCGCCGATCCCGAGCGCGAGATCGAGGCTCGCCGAGCCCGTCGACGTCGACTGGATCTCCTTGTCGATCCCGTCCGGGCTCATGGTCAGGATCGCGCCCTTGCCGAACTGCTTCTCGATGGCGGAGACGGCCAGCGCGATGGCCTTCTCCCTCTCGCCGTCGCGCCCCGTCGCCTTCGTCTCGACCCGGCCCTTGGTATTCATGTTTCGTCCTCGCCTCTCGTGGATGTTGCTTCCTGATGGGGGTGATCGACAGCGTGTGAGGAGGCCAGCGGCAGGCGCTCGAGCGGCGTGTGTCGCGCGCCGGCGCGCTCGAGATCGCTGCGGAACAGCACGGCCTCCGTCACGTCCAGAGTGAAGCCCGGCACTGTGACAGGGACGGTCACAGCCGGAAAACGGCCGCGCAGGGGAACGCGGCCGAGGGTGCAGTGGGCGTGGAAGCGCCGGGTCTCCGGCGCGAAGCCCGAAGCCTGCACGCCGCGTTCGACGGCCGCGGCGAGCGACGCGAGCGGCGCCTCCGGCTCGAGGGCCAGCGCCACCACGCGCGGGCGGCGCGCGTCCGGGAACGGCGCGACGGCTCCGGGCCGCAGGCGGAAGGGCGCGATCTGCGCCGTCTCCGCGCGGACCCGGCGCACCAGCTCCGGCAGGCGCGCGGGCGCGAGGTTGCCGAGGAAGCGCAGGGTCACGTGCAGGCTCTCCTCGCGCACCCAGCGGACGGCGTCGCCGTGGGGGAGCTCGCGCAACGCGCGCACGGCGTGCTGCGCGGCCGCGCGAGCTGCCGCGTCGAGCGGGACGGCGATGAAGGTGCGGATCTCATGACCGCGGTCCGGGGGCGTTGCCACCGCCGATCCTCCGCATCAGCGTGGGCCCGACCAGCTCGAGCCCGAGCAACGTGCGCCGCAGCCAGTCGAGCGCGACCTGGCTGCTGAGGATGCGGTGGCGCGTGCGGTCGAGCGGGAAGACGAAGTGGTCGGAGTGGGTGTGGTCGGCGTCGGCGAGCGCGATGTGGACCAGCCCGAGCGGCTTGTCGGGACTGCCGCCGCCGGGACCTGCGATGCCGGTGGTCGCGACGGCGAGATCGGTGCGGAAGCGGGCGCGTGCGCCCTCCGCCATCGCGCGCGCTACCTCGTCCGACACCGCGCCGTGGCGATCGAGCAGATCGGGAGGCACGCCGAGGAGGTCGCGCTTCGCGCTGTTGGCGTAGGCGACGACGCCGCCCTTGAAGTACGCGGACGAGCCCGGCACGTCGGTGAGCTTCTGCGCCACCAGCCCGCCGCTGCACGACTCGGCGACCGCCACGGTGCGCTTCTGCTCGCGCAGCAGACGGCCGACGACGGCCTCGAGCGTCTCGTCGCCCTCGCCGTAGACGAGCGCGCCGAGGCGCTCGCGGATCGCGCGGCAGGTCGCGGCCAGCAGCGCGTCAGCCTCGGCGGCGGTCGCCGCGCGCGCCACCGGCCGCAGGTAGTTGTCCGGGAACGCGGTGCGGAAGCCGAGGCTCACGCCGCCGCCCTGTGCGATGTCGGAGAGCTCGGCGTCGAGCGCGGACTCGCCCATGCCGAACGTCCGGAGCAGGGTCGCGCGCACGACCTGACCCGACGCGCCGGTGCGCCGCGCCACGCGCGGGAGCACCTGCTCGTCCATCATTCGCATCAGCTCGCGCGGCACGCCCGGCATGCAGAAGAAGAGCGTTCCGCGCTCCTCGACCATGAAGCCGGGCGCCGTGCCGACGGGGTTCGGCAGCACCTCGGCGCCTTCCGGGAACAGCGCCTGCTTGGCGTTGTTGTCCGTCATCTCGCGGCCGACCATGCGAAAGAAGGCGCGGATCGTCTCGAGCGCGGCGGGATCGAGCACGAGCTTGCGCCCGAAGCTCTGCGCCAGCACCTCCGCGGTGAGGTCGTCGCGCGTGGGGCCGAGCCCGCCGGAGACGAGCACCACCTGCGCGCGCTGCGCGGCGCGGTGGAAGGCGTCGGTCATGTCGGGCGGGTCGTCGCGCACCGAGCTGTGCCAATGCGTCTCGATGTCGAGCGTGAGCAGGCGCTCCGAGAGGAACGACTTGTTCGAGTCGACGATCTCACCGCGCAGCAGCTCGTCGCCGATGGTGAGCACCTCGCCCTTCATGCATGCCCTTCCGTGAACGCGGCGAGGCCCGCCACGCAGGCGCCCGCGAGGAGACCCGCGAGGACGTCGTCGAACATCACGCCTGCGCCGCCCTTCAAGTTGCGCTCGGCCCAGCGCACCGGTCCGGGCTTCCAGATGTCGAAGAGGCGGAACGCCAGGAAGCCCGCGAGGAGGAGCCACGGGTTGCGCGGCTCGGCAGCGAGCGCCGGCAGCGGCGCGAGCGCGAGGAGCTGACCGACGACCTCGTCGATCACGATGCGGCCGTCGTCCGCGTGGCCGTACACGTGCTCCGCGACGTTGGAGGCGGCGATCCCCACGGCGAGCAGGACACAAGCGACCACGACCACGACGACGGCGCCGAGCGGCGCGAGCAGCGCATAGAGCGCGACGCCGACGAGCGCGCCGGCGGTGCCGGGCGCGACGGGCGCGTAGCCCGCGCCGCCGGCCGTCGCGATGGCGACGGCAAGGCGTCTGGGAGCCGGTGTGCCGATGGCTGGATCCTGCGGGACCGCGTAGCCGCTCGCGTATCGCGAGCGGGCGCAGACATGAAGCCGCGGCATGGAGGTGCCGCGGAGCAGATCGTCGCCGCGGTCGGGGAGGGGGCCCGGCGACTCGCCGAGAGTACGCCCCGCGGCGCGCGGGCGTCAATCGATCCAGAGGCGAAAGAAAGGAGAAATATGGCGTGGATTTTGCTTGAGTCTCGCGGGCTTGTGAGGAGGGCGCCGGAGAGCGTCGGAGCTAGTCTCGCCGTGATGAAGGGGCGGGTCCTCGGTCTCGATCTCGGCGAGCGGCGCATCGGGCTCGCCGTGTCGGACGAGGAGGGCCAGTTCGCGTTCCCGGCCGGCTACCACGAGCGCTCCCGCCTCCCGCAAGACCTCGAGGCGCTGCGGGTTCTTGCCGCAGAGCAAGGGGTGGTTCGCATCGTCGTCGGCCTGCCGCTCCTGCTCGACGGCCGCGAGGGCAAGGGCGCCCTGGCGGCGCGCGAGTTCGCGGCCGCGCTCGCTGCTGCCACCGCGCTGCCGGTCGAGCTCGTCGACGAGCGCCTGACCACGAAGGAAGCGGAGCACGCCCTGCGCGAGGCTCCGAGCAAGACGCGTCGCGGGCGCAAGCACGTGATCGACTCGATGGCGGCGACCCTGCTGCTGCGCGGCTGGCTCGAGTCCCGCGCCCGGAGCGAAGCGGGCCGGTGACCGTGAAGCGGGCGCTCGTCCTCGCGCTCTGCGTCGGGCTTGCCGCCGCGGGCGCGCTCGCCGCGTGGCTCGGGCGCGGCCTCTCTCCAGCTGCCGATGCCGGCGCCGCGGAGGTGGTCTTCGTCGTCGAGCCCGGAGACAGCCTCGGCCGCGTGGCGCAGAACCTCGAGCGGGCAGGGCTCGTCCGGGACGGAGGCCTCGCCGAGGGCTTCGCGCGTCTGCTCGGGCTCGCGCCCCGGCTGCGCGCCGGCGAGTACGCGCTCTCCGCGTCGATGAGCCCGCGCGCGATCTTCGATCACATCGCGTCGGGCCAGGTCGTCACGCATCCGGTCGTCGTGCCCGAGGGCTTCACGACGGCGCAGATCGCGGAGCGACTCCAGACGGAAGGGCTCGCCGACGCGGCGAGCTTCAGCGCCGTCTGCGCCGACCCGTCCTTCGCGCGCGAGCTCGGGGTGCCGGGGACCTCGCTCGAGGGATACCTCTTCCCGGAGACGTACCGCTTCCCGCGCAAGCTCGATCCGCGCGAGATCGCGCGCGCGATGGTCGCGGAGTTCTTCGTCGCCTGGAAGCCGCTCGCGCCCGCGGCGGAGAAGCGCGGGCTGTCCCTACACGAGATCGTGACATTGGCGTCGATCGTCGAGAAGGAGACAGGGGCGCCCGACGAACGCCCGCTCATCGCGTCCGTCTTCGCGAACCGCCTCGCGCGCGGGATGCGCCTCGAGTCCGACCCGACCACGATCTACGGCATCCCCGACTTCGACGGGAACCTGCGGCGCCGCGATCTCGAGAACGAGACGAACCCCTACAACACCTACCGGATCGCCGGGCTGCCGCCGGGGCCGATCGCCAACCCGGGCATCGCGTCTCTGCGCGCGGTGGTGGAGCCCGCGCAGAGCCAGTACCTGTACTTCGTGTCGCGGAACGACGGCACGCACATCTTCTCGCGGAGCTATGCGGAGCACGTGAACGCCGTGAATCGCCATCAGCGCAGGAGGGCCTCCCGATGAGCGGCGCCGTGCCCGAGCCGCGGGCCTTCTACTGCGAGCGCATCCCCGCGCAGTTCAACCGCGCGCTCGACGAACAGGCCGCCCTCGGCGAGCCCGGAAGAAGGGTCTACGACGGCATGCGCGCCGTCTCGGCGACGATCCGCGTGGACGTCGAAGGGAAGGGCGGGGGCACCTTCTACCTGAACATCCGCGAGGGCCGCATGAGCTCGGACTCGCGAGGCGAGCACGCGCCGTTCCTGACCCTGATCCAGGACCGAGATGCCTTCGAGCGGATCGCCAGCGAGGCCGGCGACTCGGCCATGGCGCTGCTCGGCGGGCTCTCCGGCCTGGCCAAGGAGATGAAGCTGACGCGCGCGCGCGTCGACGCGCTCGCCGGACTCGCCGGACTCGTGCTCTTCGAGGTGACGGGCGAGGGCGGCTTCGCCCTGCGCACGCACTTCGGGCCGCCGCCCGTGCCGCCGGCGCCGGTGACGACCATCCGCGTCGACGCGCAGGCCTACCGCGATCTGCGCGCGGGCACGCTCGATCCGCAGACCGCCTTCATGAGCCAGCAGATCGCGATCGAGGGCGACATGCGCGTCGCCATGCAGCTCGCGCTCGCCGCCGTCGCGCCCGACTGAAGAACCTGACAACTGGCGAAGCCGACGCAGTCGGCTTCGCTAGTTGATCGCGACCTCGCGCAGCAGCGCGACGTTGTCGAGCACCTTGCCCGCGCCGTGGACGACCGCGGTGAACGGGTCGTCGCTGCGCAGGATCGGCAGCTTGGTCTCCTGGCGCAGCACGTGGTCGAAGTCGCGCAGCAGCGAGCCGCCGCCGACGAGCATGATGCCGCGGTCGACGATGTCGGCCGCGAGCTCGGGCGGCGTCTTCTCGAGCGTGAGGTGAACCGTCTCGACGATCGCGTGGATCGGCTCGACGAGCGCCTCGGCGATCTCCTCGCTCGTCGCGACGACGACCTTCGGGATGCCGGCCACGAGGTCGCGGCCCTTGATCTCCATGCTGTCGGAGTGGCCCTCGGGCGACGCGCTCGCGATCGTCATCTTCACGTTCTCGGCGGTGCGCTCGCCGATCAGCATGTTGTACTTGCGCTTCACGTAGTTGACGATCGCGTCGTCCATCTTGTCGCCGCCGCAGCGGATCGAGCTCGAGGTGACGATGCCGGAGAGCGAGATCACGGCGACGTCCGTGGTGCCGCCGCCGATGTCGACGACCATGTTGCCCGTCGGCGCGGTGACGTCGAGGCCGGCGCCGATCGCGGCGGCCATCGGCTCCTCGATCAGGAACACCTCGCGCGCGCCGGCGGAGAGCGCCGACTCGCGCACCGCGCGCTTCTCGACGCTGGTGATGCAGGGCGGCACGCAGATCACGATGCGCGGCCGGATCAGCTTGCCGCGGTTGTGCGCGCGCTGGATGAAGTAGCGGAGCATCGCCTCGGTGATCTCGAAGTCCGCGATCACGCCGTCCTTGATCGGGCGGATCGCGCGCACGTCGCCGGGTGTGCGGCCGAGCATCTCCTTGGCTTCGAAGCCGACGGCCAGGACGCGCTCACCGCGTCCGCCCGGATCCTGCGAGACGGCGACGACCGAGGGCTCCGAGCAGACGAGGCCCTTGCCGCGCACGTACACGAGCGTGTTGGCGGTGCCGAGGTCGATCGCGAGGTCGTGGGAGAAGAGGCCGGCGATGGCGTCGAAGAACATGAATCCCGATCTCCGGCGGCACTTTGGCCGCGAAGGTGTGGGACCCGTATCGGCCCTCGGGGCGCGGAAGTTGAGCGGAAGCTTCCGCTGAGGAAGGACCGTCTTGCCGGCGCCCCGGGCGGCGCCGCGCGTCGCCTAGCGAGCGGTCGCCTCGGTCTCGTCCGACACCGGGACGGCGCTGTTCTTCACGATCTCGTAGAGCGCTGCCACGCGGTCGGCGAGATCGGCGACCGACGCGCGCACGAGCTCCTGCTGGCTCTGGTAGGTGCGGATCTGCGCCTGCGCGTCCGCGAGCTCGACGCGCAGCGCCTCGGCGTGGGCCGTCAGCTGGTCGGCGTGCTCCGTCATGCGGTCGAGCCGCGCAGACTGCACGGCGGCCGCGCCGATCGCGAAGGCGAGCAGGCCGGCCAGCACCCACGTCAGCCCGGAGGCGCCGGAGCGCCGCGCCTCGCGCGCCTCCGCGTCCTCCCCTCTGCCCTGCACGAGGCGGGGTCTGGCATCCCGCGTGATGGGATCGGCCACGGCGCGCTCAGGACTGGATGACCAGCTTCGAGAGGCTCGTCTTGCGCAGGTTCGTCTTCTGGATGGTGCGCACGAGCTCGGCGACCTTCTCGATGTCGGTCTCGAACGGGTTGTTGCAGATGACGCGGACGTTCAGGAGGTTGCCGAGGCGGATGTTCGACCAGTCGAGGTCGTACTGGATCGAGTTCTGCCGGGCGAGCTTGATGAACTCTCCGCGCATGCGCGCGCGCGTGTCGGGCGGCGGCTCGGTCTTGGCCTTGATGATCTCCTCGTCGTCGAGGACGCGCTCCACCAGGCCTTTGCGCTCGAGCAGGTAGTAGAGCCCGCGGTTCAGGCGCAGGTCGTGGTACTGCAGGTCGAGCATGAACACGCGCGGGTCGTTCCACGTCGCGTTGGCGCGCTCGATGTAGGAGTTGACCATGCGGCGCTTGATGACCCAGTCGATCTCGCGGTCGAGGCGGTCCGGATCGTCGTTCAGGCAGTCGAGCACGTACTGCCACTTCGTCACGGCGTCGCGGAGCTCGTCGGAGACCGGGTACTGCTCGACGTACTTGTGGGCCATCTCGCAGTACTCCATCTGGATCTCGATGGGCGAGTACTCGCGGCCGTTGTCGAGGCGGAGCTTGCGCTTGCAGGTCGTGTCGTAGGAGATGTCCTTGATCGCCTTGACCGGGTTGCGCAGCGTGAAGTCCTGATTGATGAAGTTGTCCTCGATCATCTGGAGGACGACCGCACACGTCCCGACCTTCAGGAAGTTCGTGTACTCGGACATGTTGGAATCGCCGACGATCACATGGAGCCGGCGGTACTTCTCGCGATCCGCGTGCGGCTCGTCGCGCGTGTTGATGATCGAGCGGTCGTTCGTCGTGGTGCCCGAGATCTTCTGGTAGATGTGCTGCGCGCGCTGGCTGATGCAGTAGTGCACGCCGTCCTGCGTCTGGAAGACCTTGCCCGCGCCCGAGAAGATCTGGCGCGTCACCAGGAACGGGATCAGCTGCTCCGCGAGGTAGTAGAAGTCGACGTCACGGTCGACGAGGTAGTTCTCGTGGCAGCCGTAGCTGTTGCCGACGAAGTCGGTGTTGTTCTTGAAGATCGAGAGCTTCCCGGCGATCCGCTCCTCGCGGATTTTCTCCTCCGCGTAGAGCTGGAGATCCTCGAGGATCCGCTCGCCGGCCTTGTCGTACACGATCAGCTGACGGGGCGAGGCGCACTCCGGCGTCGCGTACTCGGGGTGGCATCCGGTGTCCTGATAGAAGCGGGCGCCGTTCTCGAGGAAGACGTTGAGGAAATGCTCGGTGGTGATCAGCTTCTCGAAGAGGAAGCGGATCGCCTTCTCGACGGGAAGGGTCTTCCGCCCTTCGGGCGTGAAGATGATCCCGTACTCAGTCTCGATCCCGTAGATGCGCTTCTGCACGCGACCGCCTGTCGGCTTTCTGGGCGATTACCCGGCGAGCAGCTGATTCAGCTCATCGGTGGCGAGCCGTCGGAACTTGCGGCCGATTCTCGCCTTCTCCAGAAGACAGACTTCCAGATTCTGCGGAGGAACGCTCGAACGGCCGTTCGTCGCCCGCTCCAGCGCGGCGCGGCCGAGCGCGACGGCCTCCCCGAGGGGTAGCGTGGGCTGGTAACGGCTCTGCAGGAAGCTTCCGAGCTCGTCGGACTGGCCGCCGATCACGCAGTAGTTCTCGTGATCCGAGATGCTGCCGTCGTACTGGATCCGGTAGATCGTGTTGTGCTCGTGGCCGGCGAGCTCCGGATCGCCGACCTCCGCGACGATCACCTCCACCTCGAGCGGCTTCATCTCGCGCGTGAAGACGTCGCCCATTGCTTGCGAGTACGCGTTGGCGAGCGCGCGCGCGCGGACGTCGTCGCGGCTGTAGGCGTAGCCCTTCACGTCGGCGTAGCGGACGCCCACCTTCCGCAGCTGGTCGAACTCGCTGAACTTGCCGACGCCGGCGAATGCGATGCGATCGTAGATCTCGCCGATCTTCGACAGCGACGACGGATTCTCCGCCATCAGCAGGATGCCGTCGCGGTACTCGAGGGTGATGCTTGACTTGCCTCGGCCGATGCCCTTGCGGGCGTATTCGGCCTTGTCCTGCATGACCTGCTCGGGAGAGACATAGAACGGGATGCTCACGCGCGGGCTCCTTCGCCGCGATCGCTGCGCACGCTGCGCTGGAACGCGCTCGCGATCTCCTCTTCGCCGGCCTGTTCGATGCCGCGCTCCGAGCAGTAGATGACGGTCGGGAAGATTCGGCGGACCATGTCGATGCCGCCGGTGCCGCGATCCTCGTCCGCGGCGTTCTGGAGCGCCTGGACGGCCGTCTCGAGCGCCTCGGCCTTCGGCGCGTCGCTCCGATGCAGCTTCTTCAGCGACTCGCGCGCATACAGCCCGCCCGAGCCGGTCGACTCGAACTCGGCCTCCTCGTAGCGGCCGCCGGTCACGTCGAACTTCCAGATGCGGCCCTGGCGCCGGCGCAGGTCGTAGCCCGCGAAGAGCGGCACCACGACGAGTCCCTGCATGGCTGCCGGCAGGTTGGCCCGCACCATCTGCGAGAGCTTGTTCGCCTTGCCGTCGAGCTCGAGCGCCTCTCCCTCGATCTTCTCGTAGTGCTCGAGCTCGATGCGCATCAGCCGCGCCATCTCGATGGCCGGACCCGCCGCGCCCGCGATCGCGATCATCGAGTGCCCGTCGGTCGCGTAGACCTTCTGCACGTCGCGCGACGCGACGCGGTAGCCCTCGGTGGCGAGGCGATCGCCGGCGACGATCACGCCCTCGGCGAACTTGAAGGCGAGCACCGTCGTCCCGTGCGGAACCGAGATCGAGGTCCCGTTGCGAGGGACGAGCTCGGTCCAGTCGGCGCGCATGTGCGGATGATCGATCTCGAGCAGCTCGCCGAAGCTCGAGCCTTCGTAGGTCCCCCCGAACCCTGCAAATCGCAACGCTGCACTCCCCCCCGGAAGCCGCGCGAGTCGCGTAGCTACTCGCCGCCTCGCTGGACGTAGTTCTTGACGAACTCCTCGGCGTTCTCCTCGAGGACCTCGTCGATCTCGTCGACGAGCGCGTCCATCGATTCCTTGAGCTCCGCGCCGCGCTTCGCGAGCTTCTGCGGACCGCCGCCTTCCTTGCCCTGCTCGCCGGAGTCGCCCTTCTTCGGCACCTGCTTCTGCGTGGAATCGGAAGCGCCGTAGATCGCGAAGCAGTTCGCGTCGGCGTGGGCCGTGAGTCGTCGGTTCGTATCGTGGCGCATGCTGCCTCCCTGTTCTCGCCGCATCAGGTCCGGAGATTACGGACCAGGTCTGCCGCGGTCGGAGAACTCGCGAGAAGATCCTCGACGTATTGCTTCGTGCCCTTCAGCGGCTCAGCCATCAGGATCCGCTTGATGGGCTCTCCATTGACTCCGAACGAGATCGCGTCCCAGTTGACGCCGAAGACCGCGCTCCCGTAGCGCCGGAGGCACTCCCCGCGGAAGTAGGCCCGCGTGTCCCTCGGCGGATTGTGGACGGCAGCAGCGATTTCCTCGTCGGTGACGATCCGCTCGGCGCGTCCCTGGCGCTCGAGAAGGTAATACAAGCCCTTGTCGGGTCGAAGATCGTGGTACTGGAGGTCGAGCATCCCGACCTGGGGCGAGTCCCAGTCGAGCTTCTTGCGCTCCATGAAGCTCTCGATCATCGCCTTCTTCATCACCCAATCGATCTTCTCGTGGAGCTCCATCGGATCGCGCGCGAGCGCTTCGAGCACGAGCTGCCAGCGGGTGATGACGTCCTTCGTCACGACGTCGACGGAGCGGGACGAGGTGTAGGCGAGCGCCATCTCGAGGAACTCCCTCTGGAGCTCCACGGCGGTCATCTTCTTGCCGTCGTCCATCTGGAGGCGCGCGCGGCACGTCGTGTCGTGCGACGCCTCCTTGATCGCCTTGACCGGATCGCGCAGCGACAGGCTCTTCTTGACCGCGCCGTCCTCGATCATCGACAGGATCAGCGCCGTCACGCCGTTGCGCAGATAGATCGTGTACTCGGAGAGGTTTGCGTCGCCGACGATGACGTGCAGGCGCCGGTACTTCTCCCGGTCCGCGTGCGGCTCGTCGCGCGTGTTGATGATCGGCCGCTTGACCATCGTGTCGAGCGCGACCTCGGTCTCGAAGAAGTCGGCGCGCTGGGAAATCTGGTAGTCGACCGGGTGGCCGCGGTTCTCGGAGCCCACCTTGCCCGCGCCGCAGTAGATCTGGCGCGAGGCAAAGAAGGGCAGCAGGTGCTCGACGATCTGCTTGAAGGGCGTGCGCCGGTCCATGAGATAGTTCTCGTGGGAGCCGTAGCTGTTGCCCTTGCGATCGCTGTTGTTCTTGTAGATGAGGAGCTGCGCGCCGTGCGGCAGCAGCGCGTTCGCCTCTCGGCGCGACACCTCGAGGATGCGCTCGCCCGCCTTCTCGTGGACGACGAGGTCGCGCGGGTTGGTGACCTCCGGGCACGAGTACTCGGGGTGCGCGTGGTCGACGTAGTAGCGCGCGCCGTTCATCAAGGTCTTGTTGCGCGCGATGTTCTCCTGCTGGTTAGGCGTGTACTTCTCGCCGTCGACCTGGAAGCCGCGCGCGTCGGCGAGCGGATTCTCCTGGTCGTAGTCCCACAGGATGTCACCCGCCTGATCCTCTCGATAGGCGTTGACCAGCAGGACGCAGCTGGAGATGGGATCGAAGTCGGGATCACCCTTGACGGTGATCCCGTACTCCACCTCGGTACCCATCACCTTCGGGACGGCCATGGAGGCTCCGCACGCGCAGGATCGCGGCTTTCTCTAGAGATACTGGCCCGAGGTGATGTTTTCAATCGAGCGCTCCTTGCGGCTGATGCCGGTCATCAACGTTCGCACGTTGATGATGCGCTCGCCCTTGCGACCGGAGATCCGCGCCCAGTCGTCGGGATTCGTCGTGTTCGGGAGATCCTCGTTCTCCTTGAACTCCTCGTTCACGGACTCGATCAGATCTTCCAGCTTGATGCCGCGCTCCTGCTTCTCGATGGTGCGCTTCACCGCGCGCTTCTTCGCTCGCGAAACGATGTTCTGGATCATCGCGCCGCTGGCGAAGTCCTTGAAGTAGAAGATCTCGCGCTCGCCCTTGGCGTACGTCACCTCGAGGAACTTGTTGTCCTCGCTCGTCTTGTACATGCGCTCGATCGTGTCGGCGATCATGCCCGCGACGATCCTCTTGGCGTCCTCGCCGTAGGCCTTGCGCGACTCGTCGTGGAACGGCAGATCCGTCGTCAGGTACTTCGAGAAGATCTCGCCGGCGGCGTCGGCGTCGGGCCGCTGCACCTTGATCTTCAGGTCGAGGCGCCCCGGCCGGAGAACGGCGGGATCGATCAGATCCTGGCGGTTGCTCGCGCCGATCACGATCACGTTCTTGAGCGACTCGACGCCATCGATCTCGGACAGGAACTGCGCGACGACCGTCGCCTCCATGTCCGACGAGATTCCCGATCCGCGCATGCGGAAGAGCGAATCCATCTCGTCGAAGAAGATGACGACCGGGACGTCCTCGCTGGCCTTGTCGCGGGCCTTCTTGAA
Organism: Myxococcota bacterium; assembly: GCA_036274295.1. Classification (GTDB taxonomy): domain Bacteria; phylum Myxococcota_A; class UBA9160; order UBA9160; family SMWR01; genus DASUFZ01. The sequence goes on along the minus strand of DASUFZ010000294.1, from coordinate 34,345 downwards.
CACCTCGCGGAGCTTGTGCTCCGTCTCGCCGACGTACTTGTTGAGCAGCTCGGGGCCCTTCACGTTCAGGAAGTACGGCGTGGTCTCGCGACCGGTCCGCTGCTCGATGCTCTTCGCGAGGCTGTTCGCGACGGCCTTCGCAATCAGCGTCTTTCCGCAGCCGGGCGGGCCGTACAACAGAATGCCCTTCGGCGGCTGCAGCTGGTGCTCCGCGAAGACCTCGGGGTAGATGTAGGGAAGCTCGACCGAATCCCGCAGGATCTCGATCTGGCTGCCGAGCCCGCCGATGTCGTCGTAGGTGATGTTCGGGATCTCCTCGAGCACGACCTCTTCGACGGTCGACTTCGGGAGCTTCTCGAACGCGTAGTGCGTGCGCGGATCGTAGAGGAGGTTGTCGCCGACCTTGAGCTTCTCGCGGCGCAGCGGCTCGGACAGCGTGACCACGCGCTCGTCATCCGTGTGACCGAGCACGATGACCCGATTGTCGGCGAGGAAGTCGACGATCGACGCGATCTCGCCGCGTGAGACGAAGCCCGAGGGCTCGACGATGTTCAGCGCCTCGTTGAGCAGGACGTGCTGGCCTTCCACGAACAGGAAGGGATCCACGTTCGGGTGGACGTTGACGCGCATCGGGCGCCCGTCGACGAGGATCTCGGCCGTGCCGTCCTTGTTGGGCCGCTGGAAGATTCCGTACGTGTTCGGCGGCGCGCAGAGCTTGTCGACCTCCTCCTTGAGGAGTTCGATCTGCTGCTTCGCCTCCTGGAGGACGCCGACGAGCCGCTCGTTCTGGCGCTCCGCGTCGGTGAACTGCTCGCGGGCGAGCTGATAGCGGCGTCGGAGCGACTCGAATTCTGCGATCAGCCGGTCGAGTCGGCGGCGGAACTCGGGTGAGTCGCTGCCGAAGAGCCGCAGCACGTTGCGGAGCTCTTCGATGTCGTCGCGCGCGCGGGAGACGTCCGGATCGGAATCCGGATCTGCCATCGGTTCTCCAGCAGGGGTGGGCGTGGAGGAGATGCGTCGCATCACGTCACGCACGAATCCCTTCCTGCCTGACTTCGGATCGAATTCGCTCATGCCACCTCCTCGATCGGCTCCCGGCGGCCGCTACAGGCCGGCGCCTCATGGGACAGTGCTGCAATCCGCATGCCGCACGTCCCGAACGGGGGGTGCACATCCTCATCCGAGCGGGTCGCCAGGACTCTTCGCGTCATGTGCGAAGCCGACGAGCTGCCGAGTGGTGCCCAGATGAGCGGCACGCTCCGGCTGGAAGCGCCTTGGAGTGCCGCCTTTCTGCCGCCCATCGGAAGGGCTCCTGCCTCACCTGGTGCGTCGCTCTGGGGTGGAAACGAAGCGGCTGGAGCCCGCGCCCTTGCGCGTCGGAGGAGATGCGGAGGAACTCGCAACCTCTCGAAATTTCGTTTCTTTCTCCCGCGGGCGAACTTATCGCAAGGCCTTCGAGTGTCAAGCATCGCGAGCGCGCATCTCCTTCGGGGATCAGGTGAATTCCGCCTTTTGACGCCCGATGCGGCGTCCATGCGAACGCACTCCTGCAACTTCGAGCGCAGTTGGTGCGCGGATCTGTGTGCGTGTCCTGCGGCGACGGGCCGCGTGACCTCAGGGCATGTGAGTTGAGATCCACACCTGCCGCCTCTCGATGCGAAGTTGCTCGCGAGTTGCAGTTTTTTTGACGCTCGCTGCGTCGGATCCTCATCCGCCCTGCTGCGAAGTGGGTGGTTGAAGCCGCATCCAGAACGGGACCTCTGCGGAAGAAGGATTCCGAGTTTGGGAACGAGTACACCTAGTCGCGCTTCGGAGACGAGAGCTCGATGACCCTGACTCCTGCCGGCGGATCGAAGCGGAAGGTCTCGGCCGGCGGATCGAGGTTCACCCTCAGATCAGAGAACTCGACGACGGTCGAGTTCCCGACCAGGTCATCGACGCGCGTTCTCGAGACGTTGCCGGTCGCGGGGTCGACCACGATGTGGAGCTTCTCGTAGGAAGCGGGCTCCTTCGGCGTGAGCTCGAGCTCCACGGCATGCGCATCGCACGAGAGCAGGCGGATCGAGAACTCCTTCTCCAGATCGCCCTTGCCGAGCAGGAACTGCAACGCGGCGCCCGAGAAGGTCCCTCCGTCGGCGGCGAGCTTCTGGACCTCCCCGAATCCCGGGTCGTAGATCCAGAGCGTCTTGCCGTCGCTGACGACCAGGCTCGGCTCGGGCGTCTCGTACGACCAACGCATGCGCGACGGCTTCGCGACGACGACGGTTCCTTGCGAGAGGGTCGGCTCCGCGGCCTGGCTCCCGATGGAGACGGCGCGCGTCTTCTGCACGAATCTCGCGCGGAGATCGCGAATCCCCTCGTAGCGCTTCTGCACCGCGCGCACGGCGCCGTCGCGGCAGGCGGCGTCCTTGGCCGCATCGTCGGCGCGACCAGCGACCGGCAGCGCGAGGAGAGCTGCGAGCGCGAGGAATCGGAACCACGGGGCGACCGCACGCGGACGTCTCGTCGCCATGGATCCTGAGACGGTTCCGGCGCGCACTCGATTCAGGGCTCGATGGCGCTCACGTACACGTCGCGGGGCTTGGTGCCGACCTGCGGGCCGACCACACCCTCGGCTTCCATCTGCTCGATCATCCGCGCGGCCCGGTTGTAGCCGACCTTCAGGCGGCGCTGGATGTACGAGATCGAAGCGTTCCGCGTCTCCGCGACGATGCGCACGGCCTGATCGTACATCTCGTCGACGTCTTCGCCGCGCGCCGCGCTCTCCTCGCTGTCCGGCTCGAAGGTCACGAGCTGCTCGTCGAAGCGCGGCCCGCCTTGCTCGGAGAGGAAGCGGGCGAGCTTCGCGACCTCGTCCTCGGTGACGAACGCGCCGTGGAGGCGCTGCATCTTCGACGTGCCCGGCGGGAGGAACAGCATGTCTCCCGAGCCGAGCAGATGCTCGGAGCCGTTCTGGTCGAGGATCGTGCGGGCATCCGTGCGCGACGAGACCTGGAAGGAGATGCGCGCCGGGAAGTTCGCCTTGATGATCCCAGTCAGCACGTCGACGCTGGGGCGCTGGGTTGCGAGGACGAGGTGGATGCCGGCCGCGCGCGCCATCTGGGCGAGACGCTGGAGCGACTCCTCGACGTCCTTCGCGCAGACCACCATCAGGTCGGCGAGCTCGTCGATGATCACGACGATGTAGGGGAGCGGCTCGAAGGGCACCTCGATCCCCTGCTCTTCGCCGGGCGCCGGGCGCAGGCGGAACGTGGTCGTCCCGGCGGCGAGCTCCTTCTGACAGCGCTCGTTGAACTGCTGGATGCTGCGCACGCCGAGAGCGGCCATCAGCTGGTACCGCTCCTCCATCTTGCGCACGACGCCGGCGAGCGCGGCCGAGGCGCGCTTCGGATTGGTGACGACGTCGGCGATCAGGTGCGGGATGCCCGCGTAGACGGAGAGCTCGAGGAGCTTCGGGTCGATCAGCAGCAGCTTCAGCTCGTGGGGCGTCTTCCGGCACAGGATCGAACACAGGAGCGCGTTGAGGAAGACGCTCTTGCCGGTGCCCGTCGCGCCGGCGACGAGGAGGTGGGGCATCTTCGCCAGATCGGCGTCGACGGGGTTGCCGAAGATGTCCTTGCCGAGCGCGACCGGCAGCTGCGACTTGCTGTTGCGGAAGCGGTCGTTCTCCAGCAGGTCGCGCAGGTAGACCACCTCGCGGTCCGCGTTCGCGACCTCGATCCCCACGACCGACTTGCCCGGGAGCGGCGCGATGATGCGCACCGAGAGGGCGCGCAACGCCAGCGCGAGGTCGTCGGCGAGCCCGACGATCTTGTTCACCTTGATGCCCGACGCCGGCTCGAACTCGTACATCGTGATGACGGGTCCGGGATGCACGGTGACGACGCTGCCGCCGACGCCGAAGTCGCCGAGCTTCTTCTCCAGGATGCGCGAGTTCATGATCAGGCTGTCGCGATCGTAGGCGTGCGCGCCGCGCGGCGGCTCCTGGAAGAGCGAAACGTCGGGAAGACGGAAGGGGCCGCCTCCGGAGCTCTCGCTGAAGGCGAACGCCTCCTGCCTCGCGGCCGGTGCCCGCTCGCGCGCGTGGTCGACGATCTCGGGCTCGCCGCGCTTCAGCTTGCGAGGACGCGGCGGCTCCGGCTGCGCGGCGGCGTTCGCGACGGGCGGCGCGGGCTCCTCGCTCTCTCCCTCCCGCTCGTCGCGCGCGGCCGCCACGCGAGCGCGCCGGGCGCGCTGCTCGCGCCACACGCCCGCCGAGCGCCAGCCCTCGGCTCCGTTGGTCGCGATCCAGTGCGCGGCGAGGCGCAGATGAGATGGGATGGCGAGCGCCGCCTGACCCGCGCGCAGGCACAGGGTGACGAGCCCCGCGATGCCGCGTCCGAGCATCGTGCCGCAAGCGGACAGGATGCTGGTCGCCGAGGCCGGTGAGGCCACGGCGATGCCCATCGCGAGAATCGCCGTGTTGAGGACGATCGCCCCCCACGCTCCGAAGATCCACGACTGGAGGCCCGCGAGCTTTTCGCCGATCCAGCCGGTCTCGACGAGGAGGGCATGCTGCGGCATGGCCTGGGCGACGAGCGGTGGTAGCGCCGACAAGGCGAACACGCCGCACGTCACGCCGATCCAGAAGCGCGACGAGATGCGCGGGACCCCGCGGCCCGCGACGAGCCGAACCCCGAGCACGCCGATGGCGGCGACGGCCAGCACCGATGCCAGGCCGAAGGTTCGGAGCAGGGCGGCGGCGAGAGCCGCACCGAGCGCACCGCCGGCATTGCCGACGGCGCGGGTCGTCAGGATGGGATCCGCGGGGTCGTAGCTCCAGAGGGCGAGCGCGCCGAATGCGGCGAGACCGACGAGTGCAAGACCTCCGCACTCGTGCAGGACGACTCTGCGCAGGCCGGCTGCGTCGCGGCCGCGTCCCTGGACAGCCCTCGCCATGAACCCCCGTCCAGCGCGACGAGTGGTCGCGCAGCTGGACTCGCTCACCCCCCCGGGCTGCGAGACAGGCCCGCAGGGTAGAAGCGACGGACGCGCACAACCAGCCCACCCACCGAGTGCGCCGCTAACCGCGGATCGGGTCGCTCTGCCAGGACGCCTCGGGCTCGCCTCGCTGGAGGGTGGGATCGAATCCCGCCGAGATCGCCTGGCGCACCTCGTCCTTCAGGCGGCCTCGGGACTCGAGATCGAGGTCTGCCGTGGGAATCGGCTTGCCGTAGAGGATCCGCACGCGGCCGCTCTCGATCCGCAGCGAGCCCTTGGGCGTGATCTGGTTCGTGCCCGACACCGTGATCGGTAGGACCGGCACGCCCGCTTCGATCGCGAGATGGAACCCGCCGCTCTTGAAGGGGCCCATCACGCCGCTCGGGCTGCGCGTTCCTTCCGGGAAGATGATCACGTTCGTGCCGCCGCGAATCCGCTCGGCGGCGCGCTTCATGCTCCGCATCGCCTTTTCGTGGTTGCCCCGGTCCACGATCACGTGGCCGCCGAGTCCGAGCGCCCAGCCGAAGAAGGGGACGAAGAGCAGCTCACGCTTCGCGACGAAGCGCCAGGAGACCGGCAGGGTCGAGACGATGGCGGCGGTATCGATCACGCTCTGGTGATTCGACATGAATACGTAGGGCTGCCTCGGGTCGATGCGGTCGAGACCCTCGCAGGCCACCTCGACGTGGCAGGTCGCGAGGATCCAGCGGACCCAGTTGCGCGCGACCCAGATCACGCCCTCGCCGCTTCGATCCACGAGGCCGAGCAAGCAGGCGATCAAGCCCCAGAAGATCGTGTAGAGCACGATCATGAGGTAGCGGTAGACGTAGATCACGGGCCGCCCCGAACCCTGATCCTACGAGGCGACGCCGCGGGTCGCCAACGAGAGCGGGCGACGTCGCGCGCATCCAAACCGCGTTCGACGTTCTCCGCGTTGCGGTTCCCTTGACCACCCTGCATCTCGGCGTGAAGATGCCAGCAACCCCATTTTCTCGACGGAGACACCCGAGATGGCAAGCGTGAACAAGGTGATCCTGATCGGCAACCTTGGTCGTGACCCCGAGCTTCGTTACACACAAGGCGGTCAGGCCGTGGCCAACTTCACGTTGGCGACCACCGAGCGCTTCCCCGGGAAGGACGGCGAGCGGCAGGAGCGGACCGAGTGGCACCGCATCGTCGCGTGGGCGCGTACGGCGGAGCTGTGCGCCCAGTACCTCTCGAAGGGCCGCAGTGTCTACATCGAAGGGCGTCTCCAGACCCGCGAGTGGGAGAATCGCGAGGGCCAGAAGCAGCGCACTACCGAGATCGTCGCGCAGACCGTTCAGTTCCTGGGCGGCCGCGATGGCGGCGGTGGAGGCGCGCAGCGGTCGGGAGGCTCGGACATTCCGCCCGCGGGCGACGAAGGCGCACCGCCGCCGCCGGCCGACGACATCCCGTTCTGACCCATCGCGGCGAGCGAACCCGCCCGCGGTGGTGCCTGGCCTAGCGGGCTTCGCGCGTCCGCACGCGGAGCTGGCGCACGAGATCGTTGATCAGGTCGCGGGACTGGGCATCGAGGTTCTCGAACTCGATTCCCATGCCCGGGCCTTCGCGGTGGCTGGCGTCGCAGACCCGCACCACGCGCCCCAGGACCTGGATGGGCTCGTCACTGCCGGGAATCTGGAACTCGAGGGCGACCGTCGTTCCCAGGGCCGGCGGGTTGTCGGTTTCCACGAAGAGTCCGCCCTCGTTGATGTTCCGGGCGAACTCGGAGAACAGCTCGTCGACCGTCTTGTAGTCGACGCGCACCACCAGGTCGGTGCGCTGCCACCGGCGTCTCTCGACACCGTCCGGTGCGCCACGCTGTACGGTCGTCTTCATCTGGGTCCACTTGGACGGGACGGGTCGAGCCCCGCTCGGTCTGCCTCATCGACCGGACCCGGGCACGGCCTTAGCGGCGAGGACGGCGCTCGGCCGGCGCTGCCAGGGTCCCGTCGTCGCGGAGGCTGCGGAATCCCCGTTCTGCGACGACCACGTGGTCGAGCACGGGCACGCCGAGAAGCTCGCCGGCGCTCGCGAGTCTCTCCGTGACGGCTCGGTCTTCCGGGCTCGGCTCCGGATCCCCGCTGGGATGGTTGTGCACGAGGATCAGCGCCGCTGCGCTGGCGCGAATCGCCGGACGGAACACCTCTCTCGGATGCACGAGACTCGCGGTCAGGGTGCCGAGGGAGACGATTTCTTCACCGAGGACGCGGTGCCGGCCGTCCAGCAGGAGCACCACGAAATGCTCCTGATTCGCGTGTCGCAGGCGCATCTCGAAGTGACGGAAGACGTCCTCCGGACTTCGGATCGCGTCGCCTTCGCGCAGGCGACGGCGCGAGATGCGCCGCCCGACCTCGATCGCGGCGACCAGCGCGGCCGCCTTCGTCCGGCCGACGCCCGGCAGCCCCATCAGCTCGCGCAGATCGCTGCGAGCCAGGCCCGAGAGCCCTCCGTGATGCGCGAGCAGGTTCGCCGCCAGTGCGGTCACGCAGGAGCCGGCGCCGCCCGTCCGCAGAGTCAGCGCCACGAGCTCCGCGTCCGTGAGCGCCTGAATGCCCTGCGAGAAGAGTCGCTCGCGCGGCATCTCGTCCGGTCCGGCGGGCGTTGCCCACTCCGCCGTGCGTCGCGGCTCCGCGGCAGAGCCTTCGACCTCGTCTCGAGGATCCATGTGACGAATCCGGGGACCGGAGGGCGAGCAGTCTAGCGCGGGCTCAGCTCTTCGCGGGAGACGTGGACGCCGCGGCGCAGTGTTGCTCCCGCTCGGTCGCCTGCTTCAGCAGCGCGTCGAAGCGCGCCGGCGCGAGCTCGGGGGCGATCAGGCCGCGCAACGTCGCGTCGCGGTTCGGCGGATCCTCCATCTCCGCGACGAAGCGCCGCAGCAGCGAGAGGTAGCCGATCGCCTCGTCGGGCTGCGAGGCCGCCGCCATCAGCTCGATCGGCACCGCGCTGCGGAACTGGCTGCCGTCGCGCATGCGGATCATGCCGCCTGGCGACACTTCGCCGAGTCGTTTCATGGCGGCCCGAAGATAGGCGTCGGTGTGGCTGCCGTTCGGCGTCAGCGCGCGTGCGAGCGCCGACGGCTCGAGGCCGTCGCGCAGCGCGGAGTCGAGCTCGAGCGCGCAACCCGTCACATCCGCGGCGGTGATGCGGCCGAGCGCCTGGATCGCCGATTCGCGGCCCGTGTCATCGCCGCCGCGCGGCGCGAGATCGAGCGTGAAGGCGTGGACGCCGCGCACGGGATCGAAGCTCTGCCGGGAGCGCGTCTCGATCGCGTCGCTGTTTCCGAGCTCCGTGAGGCGAACCCGGACCATGAGATCCTCGCCGAGCTGCTGCGCCTGGAGCCCGGCGATCAGCGCGCTGTGCGTGCCCTCGAAACTCTCCTCCACCGCGGGCGTGCTCGCCGTCTCCGCGAGCACGACGTCGAAGCCCTCCTTGCTCTTCTGCAAGCGGAAGGTCAGGGCTTCCTTCGTCAGGAAGGTGAGCGAGCCGCGTCCGGCGAAGCTCGTATGCATGAAGGCGAGGAGCGAGTTCGGCAGCGGCGAGAGATCGATCATCACCCGCTCGGTGGAGGACCGGACCGGGATGTGCACCTCGCGTTGCCGGTAGCCGTCGAGGATCGCGCGAACCGTCAATGTGTCGCGGTCGGAAGCCTCGATGCGAGGCGGGAGGATCACGCGGGCGGGCGCGTCCGCCTGCTCGTAGCGCTTCTGGAAATTGCGGCGCACGTAGAAGAGATCGAGGATCGCGCCGGGTGGCGTCGTTTCGACCTCGACGGTGCGCTGGTCGTACCAGTAGCCGGGGCCGCCGTGGAAGAAGCCGGTGATCGGCGCGAACAGGTTCGTCGGCGACCACTTCGGGGGCTCCTGCGGGACGAGCTCCACCTCGTTGAACTGCGCCGGCGGCGTCTTCTCGGTGCTCGCTGCGGTCGCGGAGAGTGCGAGCAGCAGCGCGGCGAAGAGCGGTCGGGAAGAGCGCTTCCACATCGCGGTCGCGCACTCTACCGACGCAGGGCGGCGCGTGACAAGCGAGCGCGACTACTCCGACACGTGACGCATCAGCGAGGCGTGCAGGAGCTGCTCCACCATCGGGCGGACCAGCGGATGCGAGACGGCGCGCACGTTCAGCGCGACCTGCGCGGCGTCGCCGCGCCGCGCGGCGCGCTCGGCGAGGCGCTGCACGAAGCGATCGCGCTCCTGCACCCGCTCGAGCCGATGGAAGAACGCCTGCGGATCGAGCTGGAGCTCGTTGAGCTGCCGGTCGAGGCGCCGATCCAGAATGCTCGCCGTCGGCTGATCGACGACCTCGAACTCCTGGAAGGCCGCCTCCGAGGGAGAGGGCGAGAAGAACGACGCGTTCCGCGGATCCGGGAACGCGGACGCGAACGCGACGCGATTCGCGCCGGCGAAGTACGGAACGACTCGCCGGCCGCCTGAGGCGGGCGTCTCGCGCGTCGGCGCGTTCGCTACGACGGCCGCGGGTGTCTGCAGGAGCTGCAGGCCGATGCCGACCGCCGCGCAGGCGATGCCAGCCGCCAGCACGGCCGCGGCGCGCGAATCGCTGAAGCGTCCGAATGCGGGCCGCAACAGCTTCGGCCTCGCCTCGGCCTCCATCACCCTCTGCATCACGCGAGCGGTGAGGTCGGAGCTCGGCTCGGGCTCGGGCAGCGACCGGAGCATGGAGACGACGATCTCGATGTCGCGAGCCTCCTGCGACTCCGCGTGGCGATCCGTGCTTCTTGTACTCACGGCTTTTCTCCTGGCTCTCCTCGCCCTAGGAACTCGCGCAGGCTCTCCCTCAATGCGCTGCGTCCGCGGTGGATCCGCGACTTCACGGTCCCTTCCGGGACCCCGAGTACGTCGGCGATCTCCTTGTAGGCGCGTCCTTCGATGTCGAAGAGGACGACGGCCATGCGGAGATCCGGCGGCAATTCGAGCAGGGCTTGCTGGACGGCGACCTGCGCCTGAGCGCCCTGCGCAGCGGCTTCGGGATCTCGCACCGCGGTCGGACCCTCATCGCCCACCAGGTGACGCCGCCCGAGCTCCTCGACGCGCGCGCGCGCGCGACCGAGGCTGCGGCGCCGATTCAGGGCTGCGTTCGCCGCGACCCGGTAGAGGAACGTGGAGAAGCGAGCCTCGCGCCGGAAGCGGTGTCCGTGGCGATGGAGGCTCAGGAAGGCCTCCTGCGTCGCGTCCTCGGCCTCCTCGCGGCTTCCGAGCATGCGGTACAGCAGGCGGAAGACGCGCCGCTCGTGGCGCCGGACCAGACACTCGAAGGCGTGGATATCGCCGGCCTGCCACTGCGCGACGAGATCGGCGTCCGGATCGGGAGCCGAGATCACGCTGGCGGGAGCATCCGACAGCGCGGCGGTGGGTGCCACGGCTTCCGCGACGAGCGATTGCATGTGGGCCGTCGGACACCGGCTCTGGTCGTCCGGTTCCCCGCCGCCGTGGTCGGAGCGCCTCATGATCGCCGCAGCGGGCCGCCGTGGCGCAGAGGGTCGTCCGTGCGTTTCCATTCTCCGCTCTTCCCGCCCTGCTTGCTCACCAGATGCACGGCCTCGATCACCATGCCTCGATCCACTGCCTTGCACATGTCGTAGAGCGTGAGCGCCGCCGCGGAAACGGCAACCAGCGCCTCCATCTCCACGCCGGTACGCGCATGGGCTCGGGCGTGGGCTTCGATCAGGATGCGTCCGGCAGGGGGGTCCGGTTGCAGCTCGATGTCCACGCTGTCGAGCGGCAGCGAATGGCACAGCGGAATCCACTCGGAGGTGCGTTTCGCCGCCTGGATGCCAGCGATCCGAGCCGTCGCGAGGACGTCCCCCTTGGGTGCTCGCCCACCGACGACGAGATCCAGGGTATCGCCGGACATCCGCACGGCCCCGCGGGCGACGCAGACCCGATGGGTCAGCACCTTCTCGCCCACGTCCACCATGTGGGCGCGCCCCTTCGAATCCAGGTGTGACAGCTTCTCGCTCAGACCTGCGCCCTTCGTGCGACCCCGTGCAGCCAGTCGAGCACCGAGGCGTAGACCCGCTCGCGCTCGGGCTCGTTGAAGATTTCGTGCCGCATGCCGGGAAGACCAAGGTAGCTGCCACGGCGTGCAGAGGCGGCGAAGACGCGGCTGCCTTCGGGTGAGCAGATCGCATCGTCCTCGCCGTGCAGCGCGACGAGCGGACGCTCGACGGCGTCGCCTCGCGACGACGTTCGCGCCATGGCGGCGAAGAGCTCCGAGGCAAGCGACGTCGTGATGCGGCGCTCCACCAGTGGATCGTCGAGGTAGGCGCGGACCACCGTGGGGTCGATCGAGAGAGCCTCGGGGTCGAGGCCGCTCGGGAAGGACAGCCGCGGTGCCAGACGGCGCAGCAGCGCCAGCAGCCAGCGGCGGCCCATCGAGAGAGGTACGGGAGGCCGCAGCGCCGCCCCGGAGAGGACGAACCCCGCGACGTCGGGCTTCCGCTCGACTGCGAGGGCTGCGGTCACGAGCCCGCCCATGCTGTGTCCGATCACGAAGAGAGGCAGATCGGGGCGAGGCGTACGAGCCAGGGTCAGCGCGCGCTCGGTGTCGTCCAGGAAGTCCGAGAAGCGACGCACGTAGCAGCGCGGACCACTCGAGCGCCCGTGTCCCTGGTGGTCGAAGGCATGCACGGCCACGCCGCGCGACGCGAGCCAGGTCGCCAGGTGCTCGTAGCGCCCGCTGTGCTCGGCGAAGCCATGGACGATCAGGGCGCACGCGAAGGGGTCGTCGGGGAGCCAGGCGCGCCGGAACAGCTCGCGGCTGTCCGCGCCCTGGAACTGGGCTTCCACCCGGCGGATCAGAGGGAGCTCGGCGGTGGCCATCACGCGCGTGCGTTTCGGACGCTCAGGACTCCGAGAATCTTCGCACTGCGGCGCGCGCGGCGCGCACGCGATCGAGGTAGGCGACGCCCCGGATGTCCGAGCCCCAGAAGTAGGCCGAGATCCCGTTGGACTCGCCCAGGCGCCGGATGTTGCCGGAGAGGATCCAGCAGCCGGCCTCGATGTTGCTCTCGATCGTCGTGAGGTTTCCAGCGATCCGCATCCCGGAAGCCATGTGCGGCATCACCTGCATGAGGCCGAGGGCGCCCTTCGGGCTGCGCGCCCACGGTCGCGCACTGCTCTCCACCAGCAGGACCGCGGTGACGAGCTCCGGATCGAGCTCGAAGCGCTCGCTGCTGCGGAGCACTGCATGTCCGATCCGCGTGCTCTCGACGTCGGAAAGCGTCGGATTCACGCGCCGCATCAGCGCAGCGATGCGCATGGCTTCGTTGCGGGACGTACCTGGTGCGTTGCGGTCGTGACCGCTCGCTGCGTCGATCGAGCTTCCGCCCGACAGCAGCACGAGACCGAGCACACTGAGAATGGCGAGTCGAACTCGGGCCAAGGTCCACCCCCCGGGGTCGAGGGTTCATTCCTCGTATCGGCCGGACAGGGGGGGCAGCATAGGGAAGGGCCGATGGCAGGACATCGCGAATGCGCATGAAATTCGACGTAGAGCGGAGCGCGCTCGACACCAACGGAAAGAGACGCTGTTCGTTGCATTGACCCTGCAATTGGCACGGTGATAGGATCGAGTCGCCTTCGGTGGGGATGGGGCCTGTACGGGGGTCGAGGGGCTTTCGGTCGCCTGCCACGAGCTGATGCAGTCAACGCAGTCGCAGTAGGCCGCAAAGCGCCCCGCTGAGCCTCCGGGGACACGGATCCCATGACCGCTGAGCATTTCGCAGGCACGGAGCTCTTCGAGAGCGTGGACGTGCCGCGGTTGCTGGAAGAGCTCTCCAGGATCTACCGCTGGCTTCTCGTCACCGACGCGCGGCATCGCGTCGTGTGGATGAGCCAGGGCCTGAGGGGGCTGCCCGGCATCGAGAATCTCGAGATCGGGAGCGACGCGCGCGCGTTCATCGAGAACCTGCCGCGTCCCGAGCAGGTCCTCTCGCTGCGCCGCGATCTGCGCAAACGTCGTTTCCTCACGGGCGCGCCGCTCGACCTCCGGCTCGAGGACGGCCAGGTCGTTCCGGTCGAGGTCAGCCTGCTCGACGTGCAGACGACCGAGCCCGGCGCGCCGTTGATGGTCGCGATCGCGCGACCGGTGGACGGCTCGACGGCTCGAGAGGACGACGAAACCGACGAGGTCTTCGAGGCGGTCCCCGACGCGATCCTCGTCGTGGACGCGGGCGGCTTCGTCTCTCGCGCGAACTCGGCCGCACTGCGCTTGACGGGTCGTTCGCGGCCGGATCTCGTCGGTCATCCCGCGGTGATGCTCTTTTCGGGCAGCGTGTCGGATCTCGAGCGCGCCGCGAAGTCGTTACGCGGCGACGCGCCGAGGGAGTACCGGACGTCGCTCGTGCGCGCCGACGGCAAGCGCGTCGCCGTCAGCGTCACGGCGTGCCTCGGCTCGACGGAGCGCGCGGGAGCGATCCTCTGCATCCGGTGCGCCGGGGAGCGGGAGCGCGTCGAGGCGGAGCTGCGTCGCGCGAACGACGAGCTCGAACACTGCATCACGTCGCTCGCGCACGATCTGCGCTCGCCGCTCGTGGCACTGCTCGGCTTCTCGCGGCTGCTGCGCCAGGAGTACGGCGAGGCGATCGGCGAGACGGGCCGCCACTTCGTCGACCGCATCGAAGAGGCGGGCCGGACGATCGAGGGTCTCGTGCACCACGTGCTCGAGCTCTCGCGGGCCGGACAGCCCGGTGAGCGCACGGCCTGGGTGGACCCGCGCGAGGTACTCTCGCAGCTGCGCGCCGAGCTGAAGCCGAGACTCGAGGAAGCGAACATCGAGCTCGTCCTGCCCGAGCCCGCGCCACCGCTGCTCTCGTGTGACCGCACGCGTCTGTACCAGGTGTTCTCCAACCTGATCGGCAACGCGATCCAGCACATGGGCACGCCGCTGCGGCCGCGCATCGAGGTGAGCGTCGAGGAGGAGAGCGACGCGCACCTCATCTTCGTGCGCGACAACGGGCGCGGCATCGATCCCGCGCACATCGGGCGCATCTTCGAGCCATTCCAGAGCTTCGCGACGTCGCCCCGCTCGCGCGGCGCCGGCATGGGTCTCGCCATCGTGAAGAAGATCGTCGAGAAGCGCGGCGGGCGGATCTCGGTCGAGAGCGAGCTCGGCAAGGGCACCTGCTTCCAGATCCGGCTGCCCCGGCGCTAGTCACACGTCGCACGCGCGAGCTTGCCTCGACCGGGCCGCTCGCTAGCTTGCGCCGCGCCGATGGTTCCCGAGCTCTTCACGATCTTCGGCCTCAGCATCAGCCCGTTCGGCGTGACGATGGCGCTGGCGTTCCTCGTCGGCTCCTGGATCACGGCGGTGCGGATGCGCGAGGAAGGGCTCGATCCCGAGCTCGCGACGACCCTGCTCGTCTACGTGATGCTCGGCGGCATCGCGGGCTCGAAGCTCTACTACGCGATCGACACGCACCTGCGGACGGGCGCGCCCTTCACGAGCCTGCTCTTCGCGCGCGACGGCATCACCTGGTACGGCGGGCTGGTCATGGCGACCCTGGTCGGCGCGATAGGCTGCCGCATCCACGGCGTGTCGATCCGCAAGGTGATGGACTGCACCGCCGTCGCCGGCGCCGTCGGCCAGGCGATCGGCCGGGTCGGCTGCTTCCTCGTCGGCGATGACTACGGCAGGCCGACCGATCTGCCCTGGGGCGTGAGCTTCCCGAAAGGCGCACCGCCGACCGACGCGCGCGTCCACCCGACGCAGATCTACGAGATCCTGTGGCTGCTGCCCGTCGCCGGCCTGCTCTGGAAGCGGCGCCACGTGAGCCCCTTCCTCTTCGGCGAGTACCTCGCCCTGAACGGGCTCGGCCGCTTCTTCATCGAGACCTTGCGGGTGAATCCGAAGGTGGTGTTCGGCCTGACCGAGCCCCAGATCGTCGGGATCGCGCTCATCCTGGGCGGCGTCTCGTCGTGGCTCTACTTCTGGCGGCGCGATCAGCGCGTCGCGCTCGCCTGATCGCCCGAGCCGAGGCGCGCGAGCAGCGCGTTCGCGTTCGCGCTGATCTGCTCGCGATCCTCGCCCTCCGATAAGCGGGCGATGCATGCCACGGCGTCGCGCGCCAGGCGCAGCCGCGCCGGGTTCCCCGTGTCCTGCGATTCGACCCAGGACGAGAGCGACGCGAGGCTCGCCGGGTAGTCGCGCTTCAGATAGGCATCCATCCCGCGCGCGTAGGCGACCAGCGGACCGAGCTCGGATCCGTCTCCCGGAGTGGTCGCCTGCTCGAGCGCCGCGAGCGCCGACGCGTAGTAGCCGCTGTCGAGGTAGGAGCTGCCCGTGAGGGCGAGCGCGGCAGCCCGGCTGCCGTAGGTCTCCGCGAGGAGCGCATCGAGGGGACACGCGAAGGCGGCCTCGACGGCGCGCGCATTCTCGACCAGGAAGCGCGCGACCGCGCCGTCGGCCCGGTGCACCGCGAGGAGCTGGCGCAGCTGCTCCACGGTGCGCGCGAGCAGCACCTCCGATTCGCGCAGCCCCTCTTCGAGACGCGCGGAGACGCCGTCGAGGAGGCGGTCGAACTCCTCGAAGAGCTCGGGCGCCTCGCCTCCCGCACGGGAGCGCAGCGCGCGCACGCGGGGCCCGTAGACCTCGCGCTGGTAGAAGTTCTCGCGGAGCTTCATGGCTTCGTGGAAGAGCGAGCCGACGGCGAGGTCGAAGAGCGCCTCGCGCTGGAGCGTGAGGCCGCTCGCCTCGCGCGAATTCCGGAACGCGGCGTGACAGCGTTCCTTCAGCCGGAAGAGCACGCTGCGGTCGTCGTCGCCGACGAGCTCGCGCAGATCCTCGAAGCGGAGCCGGCCGTCGCGGTGGCGCGCGAAGAGGTCCTGCATCAAGCGGTGCGCTTCGAGGAAGTCGCGCACGATGTGGACGAGACCCGACTCCACGCTCCGCATGCGGCCGATCATAGGACGGCGCGCCACCCCGGCACGCGGTCTCGCTCGGCCCTCGGGCCCGGGCTAACGTCGCGAACACCGAGCGCGAGGCGCGGCCACGGCCCGCCGGCGGCCGGTTCCAACCCCACAGCGAAGGGCGCGCGCGGGCGAAGGCGGGAATCCCGCCGGCGCTACGGCGCTGCGCGTCCGAGAGAGTCGCGAGGATCCGATGGCGCAGGCCGAACGCGAGAGCATGGAAGTCGACGTCCTCTACGTGGGTGCGGGGCCCGCCACCCTGGCCTCCGCCCTCCACCTCGTGCAGAGCGTCGAGAACCACAATCGCACCGCGCAGGCAGCCGGCCGCCGCACGATCGAGATGCCGAGCATCCTCGTGCTCGAGAAGTCCGCGAACGTCGGCGATCACATGCTCTCCGGCGCCTGCATGAATCCGAAGGCGATCAAGGAGCTGGTCCCGGACTTCGAGCAGCAGGGCTTCCCGACCGAGTACGTGTGCGACTACGCCGGCTTCTGGCTCTTCCACCCGAAGGGCAAGCTGAACGTCCCCTTCGTGCCGCCGAATTTCCGCAAGAAGGGCTATCACGTCGTCTCGCTCTCGAACGTCGCCAAGTGGCTCGCCGCCCGTGCGGAGGCGGCCGGCATCGAGATCTATCCGGGCTTCGCGGCCGACCGCATCCTCATCGAGGGCGGACGCGTCGTCGGCGTCCGCACGGGCGACATGGGCGTGGATCATCAGGGCCGGCCGAAGTCGAACTTCCAGCCGGGCATGGACATCTTCGCCAAGTGCACCGTGATCGGTGAGGGCGTGCGCGGGACCCTGGCCAAGCAGCTGATCGAGCAGTTCGATCTCGAGGGCCGCAATCCGCAGACGTACGAGACCGGCATCAAGGAGATCTGGCGCATCGATCCGAAGAAGCACCGGCCGGGCCGCGTCGTACACGGCATGGCGTTCCCCGAGATCCTCAAGGGCTTCCACGGCATGTGGCTGTACGACATGAAGGACAACCTGATCTCGTACGGCTTCGTGACCCTGCTCGAGAACGAGAACCCGCACTGCGATCCGCACCTCGAGGCGCAGAGGTTCAAGACGAACCCCTGGATGCGCTGGCTGCTCGAGGGAGCCGAGCTCGTGCGCTACGGCGCCAAGACGATCCCGACCGGCGGCCTCTACTCGCAGCCGAAGCTCTACGTCGACGGCGCCATGCTCGTCGGCGACTCCGCGAGCTTCTGCAACGCGCAGAACCTCGCCGGCATCCACATGGCGATGAAGACGGGGATGCTCGCGGCGGAGACGCTCATCGATGCCTTCGAGAAGGAGGACTTCTCCTCCAAGACGCTCGGCAGCTACGCCGAGCGCTATCGCCGCAGCTGGGCCTACGACGAGCACTACCAGGCGCGCAACTTCGCGCCGTCGATCCAGAAGGGGATCGCCTTCTTCTTCTTGAACGAGCCGGTCCGCATGATCACGAACGGCCGGGGCCTCGCGGACAACATGACGCTCGACGCGGGCCACACGCACATGCGGCGGCTCTGGGAGCTTCCGGAGCGCGAGCGCACCAAGGAGAAGTTCGAGTTCGACGGCAAGCTGACCTTCACGAAGGAGCACCTCGTGCAGTTCAGCGGCGCGCAGCACGAGGTCGACCAGCCTTCGCACCTCGTCGTCGCCGATACCGACCTGTGTCGCGACGTCTGCGCCGAGGAGTACGGCAACCCGTGCGAGAACTTCTGCCCGGCCGCGGTCTACGAGATGGTCGCGGACCCCGAGCACCCCGGGAAGAAGAAGCTCTTCATCCACCACGAGAACTGCGTCCACTGCAAGACGTGCGACATCGCGGATCCCTACCAGGTCATCACGTGGACGCCGCCGGAGGGCGGCGAGGGGCCCGACTACACGCAGATGTAGTCGCCGACGGCGCGGGCCGCCCGCGCCGCGCCGCGCGTTCTCAGCGAGCGGCAGCTCGCGCGCACCGGCGCCGCATGAGCGCGCGCAACCCGCGGATGTGCGTGCGCGTGGGCGTGAGCGCCATCACAAAGTCGTTCGCGACTCGCGCGGCGCCGGCCTACAGGCGCCCGAGCATCCAGCCGAATGCATCGCTGTCTTCCACGAAGGGGGACGGCTATGAGAGGCTTCGCGACGCTATTCGCAGTGCTCCTGGCGGCGCCGCTGCTCGCGGTCGCCGATCCGGCGAGCCTCGATCCCGACGCGACGCCCACGGGCGCACAGGCCTCGTTCGAGGCGTTCGCGCGCGACTGGATGGCGCACGTGCAGGAGCGCGGCGAGCGCGAGCGCAGCAACCCGCGGCTCTCGCCCGGCGCGCGCGAGATCGTCGCGACGTACCGCGAGGCCGGACCCGACTTCGAGACGCAGCTCGAGGCGACCGGGCGCCCGGGCACGCCCTACGTCGGCGTGCTCCGCTACACCGAGAATGTCTACACGTGCTCGGATCTGCACGCGACCGATTGCCACGCCGTCTCGGCGCTTCCGGTCACGGAGGTGTTCCGCCTCCGCGACGGCCGCTGGGTCTACTGATCCAGCGCTACTCGAGGAGCCCCGAAGGCGCCCACAGGTAGAGGAACGCGGGCTGCGGGAGGTGGAACCGCGGCAGCGGCCACTCGACCTGCGGCGCTGCCTCCACCGGCGCCTGCGCGGTGAAGAGGTTCTTCCGGAACTCGCGCGGGCGGTGGTAGGTGACGACGCGCGCGTCGGCGAGGCCGGCGCGCGCGCGTGCGACGGCCACCGCTTCCTCGACGTCTCCCATCTTGTCGACGAGCCCGTTCGCGAGCGCCTGCGGCGCGCTGTAGATGCGCCCGTCTGCGAGCCGGGAGACCGCCTGCGCGTCGAGCTGCGGACGGCCCTTGCGCACGACCTCCAGGAAACGGTCGTACATGTCGTCGATCACCGACTGGATCTGCGCGCGCTCGTCCGGACGCATCGGGCGGAGCGGGGTGCCGGTGTCCTTGTACGGTCCCGACGTGATCGTCTGGTCCGCGACGCCGTACTTCGCCATCAGGCCGGAGAGGTTCACGCCGGCGAAGATCACGCCGATCGAGCCGGTCACGGTCGTCGGGTGGGCGACGATGGTGTCGGCGGACATGGCGACGTAGTAGCCGCCCGACGTCGCCATCC
Source organism: Myxococcota bacterium (assembly GCA_036274295.1). Classification (GTDB taxonomy): domain Bacteria; phylum Myxococcota_A; class UBA9160; order UBA9160; family SMWR01; genus DASUFZ01. Next base: position 15,310 of record DASUFZ010000294.1, on the reverse strand, counting down.
CCATCAGCTGCGCGATCACCGGCAGCGAGCGCTCCTGCTTGAAGCGCAGGATCTCCTGGTAGATCAGGTCGCTCGCGGTGACCGTGCCGCCGGGCGTATCGATGCGGATCAGCAGCGCGGCGATCTGGTTGTCGCGGCGCGCGCGGTCGAGCTCTTCGCGCACGCGCGCGACCGGGTTCTCGCGCCGCAGCCCGTACCAGCTCGAGTCGCTTTCGTCGTTCAGCACGCCGTCGATCTGGACCATCAGGATCTTCGGACCCGATTCGCCGAAGACGGTGGTCTCGACCAGCGGCTGGGGAACGCCGCCCGGCAGCTCGAGGCTGATGCATGCGCTGACGAGCGGAGCGAGCAACAGGCATCGCCACACGGCAGCCAAGGTGGAGCGACGACCTTGCATGACGCCTCCGCGCACTCGGGCCGCCTTGATACTGGACGCGGCTCACGCTGTCACGAGGCGTGCGCGTCTCGGCGTGTCGCTCGAAGCAAGGAGCGCGGAGCCCCATACGGGGCTCCGCGCTCATCGGCGCCTCTCACCCCCCGTTCGAGACGCCGAATTGCATCGAGTGCTGGAGCTCAGCTGCAGCCGCTCGTCACGCCGCAGTTCGGGCACTTGTAACAGGTGCCGCTGCGGATCATGATCGAGCCGCAGTCCGGACATCCCGGTGCGTCGGACTGGTTGATGAAGGAGCTCGGCGCCGGGACGGCGCCCGAACCGCCCGCCACGGCCGCGCGCGGCGGCTCGTTGCGCGCGAGACCCGAGTCCTCGGCTGCGGCCTCCTGCTCGTCCATCACCTCGGCCTCGCCGTGCAGGAAGCGCTGACCGAGGTAGCGGAACACGTAGTCCATCACGGACTTCGCGATCGGGATGTCGCGATTGTTCGTGAAGCCCGCGGGCTCGAAGCGGGTGTGGCTGAACTTGTCGACCAGCGCCTTCAGCGGCACGCCGTACTGGAGCGAGATGGACGTCATGGTGGCGATCGTGTCCATCAGGCCCGAGACCGTGCTGCCCTCCTTCGCCATGCGCAGGAATATCTCGCCGGGCTGGCCGTCCTCGTAGAGGCCGACGGTGAGATAGCCCTCGTGACCCGCGATCGAGAACTTGTGCGTTCGTGCGCTGCGCTCGTCGGGCAGCTTGCGGCGCACGGGCCGCGCGGGCTCGACTTCGCGCACGGGCTCGGGCTCGCGGCCCGCGTTGAGGGGCTGCGTGCGCTTGCTGCCGTCGCGGTAGACGGCGAGCGCCTTCAGGCCGAGCTCCCAGCCTTCCTGGTACGCGTGCATGACGTCGTCGACCGTCGCGTCCTCGGGCAGGTTCACCGTCTTCGAGATGGCGCCCGAGAGGAAGGGCTGGACGGCGCCCATCATGCGCACGTGGCCCATCCAGTGGATGCTGCGCGTCCCCTTGGCCGCGCGGAAAGCGCAGTCGAAGACCGCGATGTGCTCGGCCTTCAGGTCCGGCGCTCCTTCGATCGTCTCGTTCTCGTTCACGTATTCGACGATGCGCACGACCTGCTCGTCGGAGTAGCCGAGCTTCCGCAGCGCCATCGGCACCGTGTTGTTGACGATCTTGAGGAAGCCGCCGCCTACGAGCTTCTTGTACTTCACGAGCGCGATGTCGGGCTCCACGCCCGTCGTGTCGCAATCCATCATGAAGGCGATCGTGCCCGTCGGCGCGAGCACCGTGACCTGGCCGTTCTTGTATCCGGAGTGACGGCCGGCCTCGAGCGCCTGAGCCCAGGAGCGCCGCGCCGCCTCGTGGAGATCGCGCGGGACGCCGTGGGTCGGGATCGCCTCCGCGGCCTCCTTGTGCATCTCGATCACCGCGAGGAACGGCTTGCGGTTCATGCGGTAGCGCGCGAAGGGGCCCATCGCGTCCGCGATCTCGGCCGAAGTCAGGTAGGCCTGGCCGCACATCAGCGCCGTGATCGCCGCCGAGAGGTTCCGACCGGCGTCGCTGTCGTAGGGCAGGCCGGCCGACATCAGCAGCGCGCCGAGATTCGCGTAGCCGAGGCCGAGCGGGCGGAACAGGTGGCTGTTGCGCGCGATCGTCGGCGTCGGGTAGTCGGCGTGATCGACGATGATCTCCTGCGCCAGGATCGTCAGCGAGGTCGCGTGCTGGAACGACTCGACGTCGAAGCGCCCCTCGCCGTCGAGGAAGCGCATCAGGTTCAGGCTGGCCAGGTTGCAGGCCGTGTCGTCCAGGAACATGTACTCCGAGCAGGGGTTGCTCGAGTTGATGCGGCCGGAGGCCTTCACCGGGTTCCAGCGGTTGATGGTGGTGTCGTACTGGATGCCGGGATCGCCGCAGGTGTGCGCGGCCTCGGCGGCGGTGCGCAGCACCTCGCGCGCGCGCAGGGTGTCGGCGACGCGGCCCGTCGTGACCTCGCGCGTCTGCCACTGGCCGTCGGCCTGCACCGACTGCATGAAGGCGTCGGTGACGCGGATCGAGTGGTTCGCGTTCTGATAGAAGACGGAGTCGTAGGCGCCGCCCGGGACGTTGAATCCGCCGTCGTAGCCGGACTCGATCAGCGACCAGGCCTTCTTCTCCTCCTCCTCCTTGCAGCGGATGAACTCCATGATGTCGGGGTGATCCACGTTCAGGATCACCATCTTCGCCGCGCGGCGCGTCTTGCCGCCGGACTTCACGACGCCGGCGAAGGCGTCGAAGCCGCGCATGAACGAGACCGGGCCCGATGCGGTTCCGCCGCCGGCCAGCTTCTCGCGCGAGGAGCGGATCTTCGAGAGGTTCGAGCCGGTGCCCGAGCCGCCCTTGAAGAGCATGGCCTCGGTCTTCGCGAGGTCCATGATCGACTCCATCGTGTCGTCGACGGAGTTGATGAAGCACGCGCTCGCCTGCTGGGAGGTGCCGGCGACGCCGAGGTTGAACCAGACGGGGCTGTTGAACGCCATGCGCTGCGTCAGCAGGATCCAGGAGAGCTCGTCGGAGAACGCCTGCGCATCCTCGGGCGTGCGGAAGTAGCTGGACGCCTCACCCCACTCGCGCAGCCGGCCGACGACGCGCCCGACGAGCTGGCGCACGCTGCGCTCGCGCTCCGGCGTGCCGACGTGGCCGCGGAAGTACTTGGAGACGACGACGTTGGTGGCGAGCTGCGACCAGCCCTTCGGCACCTCGACGTCGGTCTGCTCGAAGACGACCTCGCCCTGCTCGTTCGTGATCTTGGCGGAGCGAAGCTCCCACTCGACGGACGCGAACGGGTCCGCGCCGGGGCGCGTGAAGTGGCGCGGCACCGTGACGCCCTTCGGACGTTGGCGCGTCGGTTCGCTCGCTCCGTCGCCGACGGCGCGCAGAGTCGCGCGAGCCTTGCGTCCGCTGCCCGGGGTCGTCTCGATGGAGCTCACGATTCCCTCCCAAAGGAATTCGGTCGATTGAGAATCCGCGGATCCGGCCGGTCCACAGCGCGACTCCGAGTGTCGCTCGGGTGCGGGATCCCGGAGATGAGAGAGGCCCCGGCACGTCCGGGGCCCCCGAGCGGGACGCGGGTCCTCCATCCCAAGACCCGCTCGCTTCCCCCTGTCGGCCGCCTGTTGATCGAACCCCCCCAGGCCGCCAAGGGGACATGTCTCATCCCCGAGGCCTGTTTACTCCTGGCCGTCGGAGCCGTCAACAGAAATCCCACAAAATGTGGTGCTGGTGTCGGCCCTCTCACACAAGTCCTTGAGCTGACAGCCGATTCCCTTGTCGACGGTGCGGAGAGTCCGGAGTCGTCTCGTGCACTCCCGGGCTGGCTCCGGCACCCGGCTTTCCGAGCCGTGCGCGGAGCCTTCGGGGCTAGCCCTTCGGAAGGCCCGTCAGGCGGATTCCGATGCCCTCGGAGACCTCGTAGCGGACGTTGAGGCCGATCAGCAGCGCGGTGATCGACTCGACGATGCGGGCGTTGGCCAGCGGCCCGCCGTCGACCGCGCGCAGGCCCTCCACCAGGCCGCAGAGCTCCATCACGGTGGCGCGCGGCTCCTTCGCGCCCGACACGATCACGTCGCACTCCACGGGCTCGCCGAGCGCTTGCAGGCGATGCGCGGACACGTTCTGGAAGGCGGAGACGACGTGCACGCCTTTCGGCACCAGCGACGCGACCATCTCCGCGCACGATCCCTGCCACACGCCTAACGTGCGTACCGCGCCGTCGCCGATCGCTGTCGCGAGCGGCACGCCCATCGACACCACGATCTGCCCGGGCGCGAGGCGCTCGCGCACGCCCTTCAAGGTTCCGGCCATGTGCTCGAAGGGCACCGAGAGGATCACGATCGGCGCGCCGACGACGGCGTCCGCGTTCTCCTTGCCGACGACGGACTTCGCCTGCGGCACCTGCTTCATCACCTGCTCGGCCGCCTCGACGGCTCGTTCGGCTTTGCGCGAGCCGATCACGACGGCGCGGCCCGCACGGGCGAAGCGCAGCGCGAGGCCGAGGCCCTGGTCGCCGGTTCCACCGAGAATCGCAATGGTTTCGTTCGGCATGGCGGCCTAGGTTTAGCGCGCGATGGTCGACAGGACCGCGGCCGCCGGCGCCGCCCACGACGACGATCTCTCCGTCACGCCGATCCGGATCGCCCAGCAGGGACCGCGCGAGCTCGGCATCCACTGGGCCGACGGCGTCGAGAGCGTGTTCGACGTGCGCGCGCTGCGCCTCGCCTGCGCCTGCGCGCGCTGCGTCGACGAGTGGAGCGGTCGGGCCGTGCTCGACCCGGAGAGCGTCCCGGCGGACGTCCGCCCGCTGCGCATCCGCAAGGTCGGCCGCTACGCCATCCAGATCGACTGGAGCGACGGCCACGATTCCGGGATCTACCCCTTCCGCCGCCTCCGCGAGCTCGGGGACCGCCGCTGAGCGCGCTCTCCTCGTCCGCGCTCGAGGAGGCCGCACGGGTCGCGTCGACGGCCGCGGATCTCGCGCGCAAGGAGATCCTGCCGCGCTTCCGCTCCGTCGGCGTCGAGATCAAGGGCGACGGCACGCCCGTCACCGAAGCGGACCGCGCCGCCGAGCGCGCGATCCGCGCTGCGCTGCGCGAGGCCTTCCCCGACGATGGACTGCTCGGCGAGGAATACGGCGCCGACGGCGAGGGAGCCGGCCGCTGCTGGGTGGTGGATCCGATCGACGGGACCGTCTCCTTCTCGCGCGGCATTCCTCTCTTCTCGACGTTGATCGCGCTGCTCGTCGATCGCGAGCCGGTGCTCGGTCTGATCGATCTCCCGGCGCTCGGCGAGCGCTACCTCGGCTGGAAGGGCGGCGGCGTGCGCCGCAACGGGACACCGGTGCGCGTCTCCCAGACGTCGGATCTGCGCCGCGCGCTGATCTCGCACGGCGACCCGTTCTGCTTCGATCTCTATGGCCTGCGCGCCGGCTTCGATCGCATGTCGCGCGAGCTGCCGGTCCTGCGCGGCTACACCGATGCGTTCGGCCACGCGCAGGTGCTCGGCGGTGGCGTCGACGCCATGGTCGACGTCTCGCTGAACCTGTGGGACGCCGCCGCGACGCAGATCCTCGTTGCGGAGGCCGGCGGGCGCTGCGTCACCCTGCCGCCGCGCCATGGCAAGATCGGCCTCGTTTTCGGGAGCCCCGCGCTGGTGGATCCGCTGCTCGAGATGCTCGGGCCGGAGGCGCAGACCGCGCTCGGGCCGGAGGCCCGGACCGCGCGCTGAGCCGCGGCTACTTCCTGCCGGGCAGCACCACCAGGCTGGCGGTGCGGTGCGCCGGATGGAGCTGGCAGTTCACCTGGTAGACGTGCCCGCCCTCGAGCGCGGGAAGCTTCACGGCGAGCTCCTCCTGCACGGGCAGGACGGCTTCGATCTTCAATGCCGGGATCGAGAAGCCGTGGGGCACGTCGGTGGTGTTGAAGATCGAGAGGGTCACCGGCTTGCCGCCGGTGACGACGATCGTCGAGGGGATGAAGACGTTCTTGCCGCCGACGTTCGCCGAGACGATCTGGATCGTGTCGACGTTCGAATCGAAGCCCTGGGCGAAGGCGGCTCCGGCGGCGAGGGTGAGGGCGAGCGCGACAGCTGCCAGACGCATGGATTCACCTCGTTGCGACGCGACGGCGTCCTTTGTTCGCACGCTATCCTACGCGCCTTTTCGCGACGAGGTCCCTCCCATGACGCAGCTCCCCAAGCTCGACGATGCGCGGCGCCTGCTCGGCGCCGCCGAAGATCTCGTGGAGCGCGCGCTCGAGCGCGCGCGCGCGCTGACCGAACGGGGCGCGCGCATCGACGATCACCAGGTGCTCGTCGAGCGGGTGAGCTACGCGGCGACGCAGGCGCGCGCGGCGCGTGAGATGCTCGCGGCGCTCGACGTCGCCAAGGCAGAGGGACGCACGGGCGAGTCGTTCGAGCGCAGCGGTGTCGCCGGGATCGCGCTGCTCTGCATCAGCGTGCGCGAGCGGCTCGAGAGCGTCGTCGACGATCTCGGCATCGGCGAGGCGGGTCTCGCCGAGACCTTCACGCCGGAGCTGCGCGACCTGCTGCGTCGTGCGAGCCACGAGTCGTTCCTGCGCGCGATCGGGAAGCAGACGATCGCGGCGCGCGGCCGCGAGCCGTGGCCTCTCGACGAGCTCTCGGAGCAGGTGCGCGACGCCGTGCGCGAGTTCGCCGAGCGCGAGGTGGCGCCGGCGGCCGAGCGCATCCACCGCGGCGACGAGCTCGTCCCGGAGTCGTTCATCCGCTCGATGGCCGAGCTCGGCTACTTCGGCCTGGCCGTGCCCGAGGCGTACGGCGGCTCCGAGATGGGCAACCTCGCCATGATCCTGACGACGGAAGAGCTCTCTCGCGCGTCGCTCGCCGCCGCGGGATCGCTGATCACGCGCCCCGAGATCCTGACGAAGGCGCTGCTCAACGGCGGCACCGAGGCGCAGAAGCGCGAGTGGCTCCCGCGCATCGCGGCGGGCGAGATCATGGTCGGCATCTCGGTGACGGAGCCCGACATCGGCAGCGACGCGGCCGGCGTGAAGTGCCGCGCCGAGCGGCGCGGCGACGAGTACGTCGTCAACGGGCCGAAGTCGTGGTGCACGTTCGCCGGCCGCGCGAACGTGCTGGCGCTGCTCGCGCGCACCGACCCCGACGTCTCGAAAGGGGCGAAGGGGCTCTCGCTGCTGATCGTCCCGAAGGACTCCTTCAGCGGCCACGCTTTCGAGATGAAGCAGGAAGGCGGCGGGCGGCTCGTCGGCAAGGCCGACGCGACGCCCGGCTATCGCGGCATGCACTCGTTCACGCTCAACTTCGAGAACTACCGCGTCCCCGCAGAGAACCTCGTCGGCGGCGAGTCGGGCCTCGGGCGTGGCTTCTATCTGCAGATGGCGGGCTTCGCGGCGGGCCGGCTGCAGACGAGCGGACGCGCCTGCGGGCTCGCGCAGGCCGCGCTCGAGAAGACCGCGGAGTACGTCGCGGACCGCATCCAGTTCGGGCGTCCGATCGGCGACTACCAGCTGACGCAGTACACAGTGGGACGTATGGCGGCGCTGCTCGCGGTCTCGCGCGCCATCACCTACGCGGCCGCACGCGCGATGGACGAGGACGAGCGCGCTGCGGCGCCGCTCGCGGCCCAGGCCAAGCTGCTCGCCTGCGACGTGGCCGTGGAGGTGTCGCAGCAGGGACAGCTCATGCACGGCGGCTGGGGCTACGCCGAGGAGTACCCGATCAGCCGCTACGTCGTGGATGCGCTGGTGCTGCCGATCTTCGAAGGCGTGAAGCCGATCCTCGAGCTGAAGGTCGTCGGCCGCAGCCTGCTGGCGTAGCCGCCCGATGCGCTAGACGCCGCGCGAGCGCTCGCGTCTGAGGGCGAGCCAGTCGCGCAGCGCGGCGAGCGGGGCGAGGACGAGGAAGGCGAGCGCGGCGTAGCGGTTGAACAGGCGCGCGGACTCGATGTCCTTGTACCAGGCGTCTGCTGCGCCGAACCATTCGAGTCCGCCGAGCCACAGCGCGTAGCCGACGAACAGCAGCGACAGCAGGTAACGCGCACGCGTCAGCTCGACGAGCGTGAAGTAGACGCCGGCGGCGAGCAGGAAGCCGAAGCCGTAGCGGTTGAAGCGCACCGACTCGATCTTCTCGTTGAACCAGCCGTCGTAGCCGAACCAGATCGCCATCGCGAAGACCAGCACGGGCAGGAAGGCCGGGTGGTCGAACGGGCTTCCCGCGCGCTCCTCGTCGTCCTCGGATTCGGGCGCGGCGGAGGGGTTCGCGCGGGTGAGGTCGTCGGCGTCGGGATCGCTCATAGGGCGGGCAGGGTAGCCGCGTCGGGTCGCCCCGCTCACGCGCGGGGCGATGCGCCGAGGAAGCGGGTGAGGACGGCGATCATCGGGGCGACGTCCGCCGTTCCGGCCATCTCCCGGCACGAGTGCATCGAGAGCAGCGGGTTGCCGATGTCGAACGTCGGGATGCCGACCCGCGCGGCGCTGATCGGCCCGATCGTCGATCCGCACCCGAGGTCGCTGCGCGACACGAAGTGCTGGAGGCCGCCGCCGCCGGCGTCGCTGAGCTGGCGGACGAGGCCCGCCGTGCGCGCGTCCGTCGCGTACGACTGGTTCGCGTTGCGCTTCAGCACGGGGCCGCGGCCGATCACCGGGCGGTGCCCCGGCTCGTGGCGGTCGGCGTAGTTCGGGTGGACGGCATGCGCCATGTCGACGGACGCCAGCACCGAGCGCGCGACGGCGCGCGCAAGTCCCTGTGGCTCGCCGCCCTTCCAGCCGTTCACCACGCGCTCGAGCGCGTCGGAGAGCAGGGTGCCGCCGGCGCCCTGCGCGCTGCGGCTGCCGACCTCCTCGTGGTCGTAGAGGACGACCATGCGGGTCGCGTCGTCGGGACCGGCATCGCAGGCCGCGAGCAGGGCGACGAGCGAGGCGTGACACGACGCGAGGTTGTCGAGGCGGGCGCCATGCAGGAACTCGCCGCGCACGCCCGACACCGCGGCGGGCTGGACGTCGTAGGCGGCGAGGTCGAAGGCGAGGATGTCGTCGCTGCGGACGTCGCCGTGGCCGGCCGCGCGCAGCTCGGAGGCGAGCAGGTCCGGCAGACGCGGTGCCCCCTCGAGGCCCGTCACCGGCGCGAGGTGCGTCTGCGCGTTCAGCTTCAGGCCCTCCGCGTTGACCTCGCGGTGCAGGTGGATCGCGAGGCTCGGCACGCGCAGCAGCGGCCGCTCGAAGTCCACGAGGCACGTGCGCGGCAGTCCGTCGCTGCGCAGCGCGACGCGCCCGGCGAGAGAGAGATCGCGGTCGAGCCAGGTGTGCAGCAGCACCCCGCCATACGGCTCGACGGCGAGCTGGTGGTACCCGTGCGCGTCGACGTCCGCGAGAGGCTTGAGGCGCAGGTTCGGCGAATCCGTGTGGGCGCCGAGCACCCGGAAGCCGCCCTCGGCCGCGCTCTGCCGTCCGACCTCGAAGGCCGCGAGGCTCGCGTCGCCGCGTACGACGTAGCGCCGGTCTCCCGGCGAGAGCGACCACGGGTCCGTCTCGCGGAGCTCCTCGAAGCCTCCAGCGCGGAGCCGCCGCACCGATTCGGCGACAGCGTGGTAGGGCGTCGGCGAAGCGTCGACGTAGCTCATCAGGTCGGTGACGGGATCCTGCACGCGGGCATGGTAAGGCGGGCCGCCGCGGGGGCCAGCAAAGCGCAGCGTGCGGGGCGCGCTCGGGGGGACTGGCTACGCTCCGCGCCCCTCCGAGCACTGAGCGCGTGGACGCCGAACACCGCCCGATGGATCCGACCGCGACCTTGGCGGACTCGCTCACCGCGAAGGCGCGCCGTCTCGTCCAGCGACGCGCCTGGATCCTCGGAGCGCTCGCCCTCGCGCTCGCCGCCTTCGCCTATCGGCGTCTCCTGGCCTTCCGGCCGACCGATTCGATCGTCGTCGAGGTCGAGGGCTGGTTCTTCGAACCCTCCGACACGGCGCCCCTCATCGTCGTCGCGCTGAGCCTCTGGCTCCTGTACCGACGCAGCGCGCGCCTTGCGGCCCTCACCTGGCAAGGGGGGTCGGTGGTCCTGAGCGCCGTCCTCTATACCGGCTCCCTCGCGGTCTTCTGCTGGTCACTCCTCACGGAAGCCAGCGACCTGCAAGCCATTTCGCTGATCCTGGCGAGCCTCGCCACCGCCAATCTGCTGGGGGGCCGGCCGGCGCTGCGGGTCGTCTGGCTCCCCGTCTGCTTCCTGCTCTTCGCGATCCCCATCCCGTCGCCCCTGCGCCACGAGATCGTGTGGGCGCTCCAGAACTGGACCGCCGAGGCGACTGGCTTGCTGCTCTACACGCTCGGCATTCCCGCCGTCGTCAGCGGCGACCGCATCCTGCTCGCCAACACCGTCTTCGCGGTGATCGAGACCTGCAGCGGTCTGCGCTCGGTCATCACCCTGCTGATGCTGGCCGTGCTGATGATCGACCTGTTCCGGCGCCGCGGCCTCCACGCGGCGCTGCTGTTGATCTTCACGCCGTTCCTCGCGTTCGCCACGAACGCGCTGCGCTCGCTCACGCTCGTCCTGAATCCGGCGTCGAACATCGCGAGCATCCACAGCTTGCAGGGCATCGCGATGCTCCTCGCGTCGGTGTTCGTGCTCTACAGCTTCGACGGCCTGCTCGAGCGCCTGCATGTCCCCAACGGGGGCCGGCCCCGGACGAAGCGAGCGGCCGGCCCTACCAGCCTCTCCCGCACGCGGCTCGCCTGCGCGTTCGGCGTGCTCGCGCTGCTCGGGGTCCTCTCGAGCGCGGTGCGTCCGTGGCGCGAGCCGTTGCCGACGGTGCGGCTGCCGATCGACGTGCTGCCGCGGCATCTCGGCGACTGGCGCGCGATGGATCTCGAGACCGATCGCTTGTTCCTCGGCATGGCCGCGATGGCCGGCGCCGTCGACCGCCGCTATGCGCATGGAGGCGAGCGCGTCGACGTGTTCGTCGCCGCGGGGAGTCCGCACCAGCGTCTGCGGAGCTTCTACTCCCCGAAGACCGCGCTGCCCGGAAGCGGATGGATCATCGAATCGGCGACGCGGGTCGAGCGATCGGGTCGCATGGTGGACGAGCTCGTGGTGCGCCGCGGCTCCGAGCGTCGGCTGGTCCACCACTGGTATCTCGGGACTCGCGGGCTCTGGGACGAGACCGTGCGGGAGTTCCTGGCGCTCGAGTTCAGCCCCTTCGCGCGGCACACACGCGGGGCGGTCGTGAGGCTCTCGACGCCGATCGACGGCGGCGAGATGCCTGCCGACGCCGAGAAGCCTCTCGCGGCCATGACGGCGCTGCTCGAGGAGCCGCTCGCGATGTTGGTGGAGCCCCGTGGGGCTTCGGGAACCGCGAAGTGAATGGCGGTGTCGCGGAACCGCGGTTCCACTTTTGTCCCCGATGGGAAAAGTTTTTCCCGCCAGAAGGTTCGCGCGTGAGCAGAATTATTAGGCAGATCAATGGCTTACTTGTTGTACTGTGAGCGGCATGGAGCTTGCTTTGTAGGGACGCGACGCTCGAAAGGGAGTCGTCGAGACTGCGATTGTGTGGAGGGCGTTCGCACTCGTGCCGATACATGCCGAGGCGAACCGCAGCAGTGCGGCCGTGGAACCACTGACTGAATCGGTTGGGGCCGAGACGAGGAAGCGGGATAGCACTTGAGATTGTTACGCGGGTGGCATCAAGATGTTGCACTCGTGGGCTTTTCTGGAACTTGCTGGACTTGCTGACATGGGAGTTACAACCTCGACAGAGCGCGACGAAATCGATGCACTGACGGGGCGGTAGCAGAGCGTAGGAATCAAACCGATTTACGAGGAGAAGAAGATGAAGACTGGCCTCATGGCAGGTGGCATCGCGCTGCTTGCGACACTTGGGCTCTCGTTCGCTGCGTTCGCCGGACCGTCGGTCGATTCCGATGGCGACGGCGTGTACGACGTGCTCGACAACTGCGTCGCCGTCCAGAACGCGTCGCCGGAGGACTGCGACACGGACAACGACGGTTACGGGAACAAGTGCGACGGCGACTTCAACGAAGACAACTTCACGGACGGCGGCGACTTCCCGCAGTTCAACGCGGACTTCCTCGCCGGCTTGATCGGCGACTACGCCACGGACATGAACTGCGACACCTACGTCGATGGTGGCGACTTTCCGCTGTTCAATGGCCAGTTCCTGGGCGCGGGCGCTCCGGGACCCTCGGGCCTGCACTGCGCCGGCTCTGTGCCCTGCGATCTGTGATCTGATCTGATGTGAACTGATCCGAATTTGTCGATCGATCCGCGTTGCCGGTAAGAAGCGGTTCGGTGGACGTAGCGGAAGCAGAGTTCTGAAGCTCGATGTTCTAGCCGGGTAGCACCGGCGCTCAAACAAAGTTGACTCAACTAGGAGAGACACAATGAAGCGGACCTTGATTTCCTTGATGGCTGCGGCAGGCGTGATGTTTGCCGGTCTTTCGGCGAGTGCCGCGATCGCGACGCTCGCGGGACCGAGCACGGCATCGCCCGGCGACGTGATCCTCATCACCGCAACCGGGAGCACCGGTGTGGGCCCGGCGGACGTGGGCGGCGTCAGCGTGCTCGGCAACATCACCTATACCGACGCCTTCGTGAACACCAACGTTGCCGGGAGCTCGCAGACCCCGGTGATTCCCGGCTGGACGAACGGTGTGCTCGATTGCACCCTCACTCGCTGCCGCGCGTTCAACCAGATCGCGCCGGTAGGATCGCTGCCGACCGTGCCGGCTCTGTCCGGCTTCCTGATCTCGAGCACCAGCTTCATCATCGATCCGGCCACGCCGATCGGCACGGTGCTCAACTTCAACTGGCAGACCTCGCCGACGACCCAGGGGCTGCTCTTCTTCGGCGCTACCCCCGGCGCGGGTGTGCAGCTGACGGTGGTGCCGGTTCCGGAGCCGACGACCCTGGCGCTCTTCGGCCTCGGTCTGTTCGGCCTCGCGGTGGCTGGCCGCCGACGCGCGTAGCCGTCGGTCCGAAAGTCTCGGCTCTCCGGCCTGAGTCCGGAGAAGCCTGAAACGAGAAGAGGGGCCCCGGAGCAGTGATGCTCCGGGGCCCCTGGCTTTTCCAGCCAGCCTCGACGCCTACCGTGTTCGACGAGTGCCCCAGGTCGACGGGGCCTGCGATCTCCAACGATTCCCCGAGCTCCCCGAGCTCCGGCTTCCAGCCGGTTCCTTCCGAGGTCCAGAGCCCCGTGAAGGCTCAAGCTGCATCGCGTGTCGGCCGATCCAAGGTCATCCGATGGGTCGGATGACACATCTGCTGTTTGCCCACCACTGGTAGATGGGTGGGGACAGGGCCGAACAAGAACGCGCTCCAGCCCGCAGAGGGACGGTGGCGAGGCCACCAAGGGGCACACAAGGAGATCGCAGAGATGACGCGAACTTTGATTTCCTGGATGGCTGCGGCAGGCATGACGTTCGCCGCCGTTTCGGCGAGCGCCGCCATCGTCACGCTTGCTGGACCTTCCACGGCGCTTCAGGGATCGACGATCCTCATTACCGCGACCGGGAGCACGGGGGTCGGTCCGGCGGACGTGACCGGCGTCAGCGTCCTCGGCAGCCTCACCTATGCGGATGCCTTCGTGAACACCAACATCCCCGGAAGCTCGCAGACCCCGGTCGTCGCCGGCTGGACGAACGGCGTGCTCGACTGCACCACGGCTCGCTGCCGCGCGTTCAACCAGATCGCGCCGGTGGGAACGATTCCGTTCGTGCCGGTTCTGAGCAATTTCCTGATCTCGAGCACCAGCTTCATCATCGATCCGGCCACGCCGGTCGGCACGGTGCTCACCTTCAACTGGCAGACCACGCCGACGACCCAGGGGCTGCTCTTCTTCGGCGCTACCCCCGGCGCGGGTGTCACGATGACGGTGGTCGTCCCGGAGCCGACGACCCTGGCGATGCTCGGCCTCGGTCTCTTCGGCCTCGCGATTGCGGGCCGCCGACACGCGTAGACAAGTTTCCAGACCTCTGACACCGCAGACCGTCTCTCCCTGCGGTGTCTGAGAACGAAGGGGCCCCGGGCGACGGCAACCGCCCGGGGCCCTTCTGCTTTCGTCGATTCGCGCGCTCTCGTAGACTGCGCCGGCCGTTGGGAGGACGGGACGCGGATGGGCGACGCGCGCGTGCGCTGGCTTCTGATCCTGATCCTGGCGTGTCTGCTCTTCTTCGTCGGGCGCGATCTCCTGCGCGGCGACACGGGCCGCTACACGGTGATCCCTCTGCGCGCCGGCTCGCCCGTCATCGTGCGCACGGACACGGCAACCGGTGAATCCTGGAAGCTCGAGCTGCGCGCGGGCGGCGAGCGCTGGGTGTCGATCCCGGCGCCCGGTCAGCCCGGCAGCTGGGCGGACCTCGAAGCGCAGGCACAGGCCGAGCCGACGCAGCCCGCTGAGGCGCCGCGGCCTCTCGCGACCGACGAGATCAAGGCGCTCGCGAACGCCATTCTCGGCGACGAGCTCACGCCGGACATCCGCATCTGGGCGGTCGGCCAGCTCGCGGCCACGTCGGATCGGCGCGCGACGCTCGCGCTCGCGCAGCTGCTCGAGGTGGTCGACGAGCCGGAGCTCGTCGCGCTGATCCAGGAGGCGCTCGCGCAGCGCGACGACCCGCGCGCGCGCCAGGCCCTCCAGCGTCACGCCGCGAAGTCGAAGTCCTGACGCGCAGCGCGCGCGAGCGCGCGCGCCGCTCAGCTCCTGCGCGCGGATCCCAGGCGCGAGATCAGGAATGCGCGGATGTCGCGCGGCGAGATGATCTCCTCGAGCGACCCGACCTGGCGCGCGCGCTCCACCGTGTGGATCGCGTCGAATTCGGCGGCGAGCTCGGCCTGCTTCTCGAGCAGGATCTCCTGGAAGGCCGAGTCGTAGGCCGCGCGTGAATCGGGGCCGTTCGAGCGTGCGGCGCGGCGCAGCGCCTCCAGCCGCGGATCCTGCGACGCGCGCCCGCGCACCTCGCGCGCGAACACGACGGCGGCCGCGGGGCCGCCGCCGATGACGGAGGCGAAGGAGCCCTCGACGGCCGCGGCATAGAGCGATTCGTTGAGGGCGCGCGAGAACACCACGTACGCGCCGCCGTGGTAGCGCGAGACGACCAGGAACACGAGCGGCCCGCGGAAGTTCACGACGGCGCGCGCGATCTCGGCGCCGTACTCGAGCTGCAGCTTGCGCATCGATTCGGGAGAGCCGTCGAAGCCCGAGAGGTTCGCGAGCACGACCGCCGGGCGGTTGCCGCTCGCGGCGTTGAGCGCGCGCGCCACCTTCTTCGACGAGAGCGGGAAGAGCGTGCCGCCCGTCCACGACGACGGTCCGTCGGCGGGGTGCTCGCCGCCGCGCGGCAGGTTGCGGCTCTCGATACCGAGCAGGCACACGGGCGAGCCGCCGAG